>NZ_CP051428.1:735000-1090000 GCF_012676905.1 Paenibacillus albicereus
AGAGTAGGACGTCGCCAAGCGGTGCATTTTTGCGCCAAGTTCTTCGGTTCCGCATTGGAATGAAGAATTTATAGGAGAATGAATATGGGCCTTTAGCTCAGCTGGTTAGAGCGCACCCCTGATAAGGGTGAGGTCGGTGGTTCGAGTCCACTAAGGCCCACCATTTGTCTCTTCGGAGACGGAACCTTATACGGGGCCATAGCTCAGCTGGGAGAGCGCCTGCCTTGCAAGCAGGAGGTCAGGAGTTCGATCCTCCTTGGCTCCACCAACAACTTTTTTGTCTTGTTCCTTGAAAACTGGATACGAACGAAATGATATGCTGAAACATCCGATAGCTGTATCTTGGCTGACGCTGATCTTCGGATCGGTGATGGTTAAGCTACTAAGAGCGCACGGAGGATGCCTAGGCGCCAGAAGCCGATGAAGGACGTGGCGAACCACGATAGGCCTCGGGGAGCTGTAAGCAAGCGTTGATCCGGGGATTTCCGAATGGGGAAACCCAGCTGGGGTAATGCCCAGTTACTGTAGCGTGAATTCATAGCGCTATGTGAGGCATACCAGGGGAACTGAAACATCTAAGTACCCTGAGGAAGAGAAAACAACAGTGATTCCGTCAGTAGCGGCGAGCGAACGCGGATTAGCCCAAACCAGGGGGCTTGCTCCCTGGGGTTGTGGGACGTCTCACACGGAGTTACAAAGGAACAGGTTAGGCGAAGAGGTCTGGAAAGGCCCGCCACAGCAGGTAAAAGCCCTGTAGCTCAAAACCTGCTCCCTCCGAGACGGATCCCGAGTACCGCGAGACACGTGAAACCTCGTGGGAATCCGGCAGGACCATCTGCCAAGGCTAAATACTCTCTGGCGACCGATAGTGAAGCAGTACCGTGAGGGAAAGGTGAAAAGCACCGCGGGAGCGGAGTGAAATAGAACCTGAAACCGTGCGCTTACAACAAGTCAGAGCCCGTTTTAGGGGTGATGGCGTGCCTTTTGTAGAATGAACCGGCGAGTTACGTTCACGTGCAAGGTTAAGTCGGGAAGACGGAGCCGCAGCGAAAGCGAGTCTGAATAGGGCGCTTCAGTACGTGGGTGTAGACCCGAAACCGGGTGATCTACCCCTGTCCAGGGTGAAGGTGCGGTAACACGCACTGGAGGCCCGAACCCACGAATGTTGAAAAATTCGGGGATGAGGTGGGGGTAGCGGAGAAATTCCAATCGAACTCGGAAATAGCTGGTTCTCCCCGAAATAGCTTTAGGGCTAGCCTCGGTGTCGAGCATGCTGGAGGTAGAGCACTGATTGGGTGCGGGGCCCGCCAAGGGTTACCAAGTCCAGTCAAACTCCGAATGCCAGTCATGTATAACCGGGAGTCAGACGGTGAGTGCTAAGATCCATCGTCAAGAGGGAAACAGCCCAGATCATCAGCTAAGGTCCCCCAGTGTGTGTTAAGTGGGAAAGGATGTGGAGTTGCCCAGACAACCAGGATGTTGGCTTAGAAGCAGCCACCATTTAAAGAGTGCGTAATAGCTCACTGGTCGAGTGACTCTGCGCCGAAAATGTAACGGGGCTAAACACACCACCGAAGCTATGGCATGTACCAATGGGTACTTGGGTAGGGGAGCGTTGTGTATAGGTTGAAGTCAGACCGCAAGGACTGGTGGACAGTACACAAGTGAGAATGCCGGTATGAGTAACGAAAAGATCAGTGAGAATCTGATCCGCCGTAAGCCTAAGGGTTCCTGAGGAAGGTTCGTCCGCTCAGGGTAAGTCGGGACCTAAGGCGAGGCCGAAAGGCGTAGTCGAAGGACAACAGGTTGATATTCCTGTACCACCGTAAGCCGTTACGAGCAATGGGGTGACGCAGAAGGGTAGTGACGCGGACCGATGGATGTGTCCGTCCAAGCAGTGAGGCTGGTTTGTTGGCAAATCCGCAAACCGTAAGGCTGGGCTGTGATGGGGAGGGAAAAGTACAGTACCGAAGGTCATGATCTCCGGCTGCCAAGAAAAGCCTCTAGCCAGGCGAAGGTGCCCGTACCGCAAACCGACACAGGTAGGCGAGCAGAGCATGCTAAGGCGCGCGGAGTAACTCTCGTTAAGGAACTCGGCAACATGACCCCGTAACTTCGGGAGAAGGGGTGCCTCGGTAGGGTGAATAGCCCGAGGGGGCCGCAGTGAAAAGGCCCAAGCGACTGTTTAGCAAAAACACAGGTCTGTGCGAAGCCGTAAGGCGAAGTATACGGGCTGACGCCTGCCCGGTGCTGGAAGGTTAAGGGGAGCGGTTAGGGGCAACCCGAAGCTGTGAACCGAAGCCCCAGTAAACGGCGGCCGTAACTATAACGGTCCTAAGGTAGCGAAATTCCTTGTCAGGTAAATTCTGACCCGCACGAATGGCGTAACGACTTGGGCGCTGTCTCAACGAGAGATCCGGTGAAATTTTACTACCTGTGAAGATGCAGGTTACCCGCGACAAGACGGAAAGACCCCATGGAGCTTTACTGCAGCTTGATATTGGACTTTGGTACGATCTGTACAGGATAGGTGGGAGCCTAGGAATCCGGAGCGCCAGCTTCGGAGGAGGCGCCGTTGGGATACCACCCTGATCGTATCGGAGTTCTAACCTGGCACCGTGAAACCGGTGCAGGGACCGTGTCAGGCGGGCAGTTTGACTGGGGCGGTCGCCTCCTAAAATGTAACGGAGGCGCCCAAAGGTTCCCTCAGAATGGTTGGAAATCATTCGCAGCGTGCAAAGGCATAAGGGAGCTTGACTGCGAGACCTACAAGTCGAGCAGGGACGAAAGTCGGGCTTAGTGATCCGGTGGTACCGAATGGAAGGGCCATCGCTCAACGGATAAAAGCTACCCTGGGGATAACAGGCTTATCTCCCCCAAGAGTCCACATCGACGGGGAGGTTTGGCACCTCGATGTCGGCTCATCGCATCCTGGGGCTGAAGTAGGTCCCAAGGGTTGGGCTGTTCGCCCATTAAAGCGGTACGCGAGCTGGGTTCAGAACGTCGTGAGACAGTTCGGTCCCTATCTGTCGTGGGCGCAGGAAATTTGAGAGGAGCTGTCCTTAGTACGAGAGGACCGGGATGGACGTACCGCTGGTGTACCAGTTGTTCCGCCAGGAGCACCGCTGGGTAGCTACGTACGGACGGGATAAGCGCTGAAAGCATCTAAGCGCGAAGCCCCCCTCAAGATGAGATTTCCCAGTATGTAAGACCCCTGGTAGACGACCAGGTTGATAGGCTCGAGGTGGAAGCGCGGCAACGTGTGCAGCTGACGAGTACTAATCGGTCGAGGGCTTATCCTATTCAGCAAGACACAGCCGGTCAGCACGGCATTTCGTTCGATCCAGTTTTCAGGGCGCAAGTCCTGAAGCAACCCATCGCTTTATATTCCCTGATAGCTCAGTTGGTAGAGCACTCGACTGTTAATCGAGTTGTCACAGGTTCGAGTCCTGTTCGGGGAGCCATTTGCTCTCATAGCTCAGTAGGTAGAGTGCATCCATGGTAAGGATGAGGTCACCGGTTCGATCCCGGTTGAGAGCTCCATTTGCGTGGCCCGTTGGTCAAGGGGTTAAGACACCTCCCTTTCACGGAGGTAACAGGGGTTCGAATCCCCTACGGGTCACCATTTTTTTTATTTCTACATAAGAATGGACGCTCCAGGCCATTCTACTGGGGAAGCTTAGCTCAGCTGGGAGAGCATCTGCCTTACAAGCAGAGGGTCGGGGGTTCGATCCCCTCAGCTTCCACCATCATCTTATTGGGGATTAGCCAAGCGGTAAGGCAACGGACTTTGACTCCGTCATTCTCAGGTTCGATCCCTGAATCCCCAGCCATTAAGAGCCATTAGCTCAGTTGGTAGAGCACCTGACTTTTAATCAGGGTGTCGAAGGTTCGAGTCCTTCATGGCTCATTTTTTACTCGCGCGTATGGCGGAATTGGCAGACGCACCAGATTTAGGTTCTGGCGCCTCCGGCGTGGGGGTTCAAGTCCCTCTACGCGCATATTCGTTAAGGAATAGCCATCGGATCATGATGATCCGATGGCTATTTTTTATTATCCCGCCCCTAGAGCCTTCCGACCAAGGGAATGAGCGCGGTTGAGAAGGTTTCTTTTGACAAGAACAGTGAGAACAATTATCATGGTGACTATAATGATAATCGTTATCAGGAATTCGGAGCGCGGCTCCGGCAGCAGAGAGGAGCATGCAGCATGGTTCGATTGGAGACCAGCCAGCTGGACATAGCCTATGAGAAGAGGCAGATCGTGCGGGATCTCAATCTCCGCATTCCGCAAGGCAAGATTACGGCGCTCGTAGGCTCGAACGGCTCCGGCAAATCGACCATCCTCAAGACAATGGCGCGCCTGATGTCGCCGCAGAACGGCCAGGTGCTGCTGGACGGCAAATCGATCCACAAGCAATCGACGCGGGAGGTCGCCAAGGAGCTGGCGATCCTGCCGCAGAACCCGACTGCGCCGGATGGCCTGACCGTTCAGGAGCTTGTCTCCTACGGCCGTTTCCCGTATCAAAAAGGGTTCAGCTCGATGCGCAAGGAAGACCGCGAAATCGTCGCCTGGGCACTGAATGCGACAGGAATGACGGAATTCGCCGATCGTCCGGTCGACCAGCTGTCCGGCGGGCAGCGGCAGCGCGGCTGGATCGCGATGGCGCTCGCGCAGGAGACGGACATCCTGTTTCTCGACGAGCCGACCACGTTCCTCGACATGGCGCATCAGCTCGACGTGCTGCAGCTGCTTCAGCAGCTGAACGGCAAGGAGAACCGTACGATCGTCATGGTCGTGCATGACCTCAACCATGCCTCCCGATTCGCTCATCATATGATCGCGATCCAATCCGGGACGGTGCTGGCCGAAGGCTCTCCCGAAGAGGTCGTGACGCCGAAGGTGATGCGGGATGTATTCGGCATCGAGGCCGATATCGTGAGCGATCCGCGCACGGGGGTGCCGCTGTGCCTTCCCTACGCGCTTGCGCTGGGAGAACGGAAGGTAGAGCGTCCGGCGGCCGAACGCCAGGACGAGAGGCAGCGCGTGCTGCAGCCGGCCGGGGTTTGACCCCGCCGGTATTTTTCATTTAGAGGGGGCTGCGGCCGATGGATCGCCAAGGGACGAAAGAAACGCTATACGGCAAGCTGGGCTTGCTGGAGACGGCTCCGGAAGGGGTGCGGGTATCCGCGACGCTGGAGCGGCTCTCGAACGATCCGGAGACGGCCGATGCGTTCCTCCGCAGCTATGCCGAGCTGATTCCGTCGCGCTGCATCGAACCCGCAGCGACCTATTTTCCTTCCTGGCTGCGCTCGCTTGCCGGCGCGTTCCATTATCTCCTTGCCAGCGGCTCAGGAAGCTTTCCGCTGGACCCTTCCCGGTGGGAGATGGTGCTCTACCAAGCAGAGGGGGCCTCGTATGCGTCCATCGGGTTCCGGACCGATTCTCTGGAGCTGCAGGAGGCGCCGCGGCTCCTTGCCGCCGATCAGCGTTGCGAGCGGATCGAACGCTTCTACGGCCTGCTTGTCGCGCCTGTATTCCGTCAGCTCGCCGGTCGCGCAGGTGTCAGGACCCATGAGCTGTGGAGGCTGGCCGCGAGCGGGCTGCACCACACCAAGTCGTTCCTGCTGCAGGCTGCGGTGGAACAGCCGGAGCTGCTGCAGGCGCTGGAGCAAGACTTCGCGTATGCCGTCGAGGGGATGCCGGGCGAGGCGGTCGGAGAGCGTCGCAATCCGCTCGCGATCCGGCTGATCTATGTCGACAGTCCGTATGAGCCTGGCACGAAGCTGCCGCTGCGGGGAGGATGCTGCCTGGCTTTCAAGACCGAATACGCCAAGTACTGCTACAACTGCCCTCGACTCAAGCCGGAGGAGAGGAGTTCGATGTATGAGGAGCTGTGCGCTGCCCGCTCCTAAACTTTTTTGAAAAAGGACTTGCATTCCGTCGATGGGCCTGATATATTATTACTTGTCGCGCTGAACAAATTGTTCTTCGACAAGCGGAAGTGGCTCAGCGGTAGAGCATCGCCTTGCCAAGGCGAGGGTCGCGGGTTCGATTCCCGTCTTCCGCTCCATACGTGCCCGTAGCTCAGCTGGATAGAGCATTTGACTACGAATCAAAAGGTCGGGAGTTCGAATCTCTCCGGGCACGCCATTTATACAACGGGATGTAGCTCAGCTTGGTAGAGCACCTGGTTTGGGACCAGGGGGTCGCATGTTCAAATCGTGTCATCCCGACCATTGCTTCAACTTGCCTGTCGATTTTGTTTGCGGGTGTAGTTCAATGGTAGAACTTCAGCCTTCCAAGCTGATAGCGTGGGTTCGATTCCCATCACCCGCTCCAATAGAGAATTCTCAAACCTTGCCTATCGGCAAGGTTTTTTTGCATCGTTAACGCTTTAACACAGTGCTTGGGCAAAAAAACCTGCCTTCCACCGTCTTCTATCCCTATAGCTTTTGTAGTATGATGGAAAAAGCGATTTGAAGTCACCTGCAACCGGGAAAGACGCGCCAGGAGCGGCGTTCGGGGATTCAGCGCCAGGCTGGCTAGCTTTATGATTTGGTTCATTCCGCTGCCGTAGGAGCGAACCTGGAGGAGGAACATCATGTCGGAACAGGCTGCAACGGCCCAAGCGACGGCTCGCCCGCAATCGAACAACTTGCTGCGCCGAGACGTAAGATTCATGGGCAATCTACTGGGCGAAGTGCTCGTCCACCAAGGCGGCGACGAGCTGCTGGAAGTGGTCGAGAGGATCCGCGAGATGAGCAAGGCGCTGCGCGCCGAGTTTGTCCACGAGCTGTACGAGGAGTTCAAGAAGACGATTACGACGCTTGATCCGGAGATTCGACATCAGGTCATCCGCGCGTTCGCGGTCTACTTCCAGCTGGTCAATATCGCCGAGCAGAACCATCGCATCCGCCGCAAGCGCGATTACGAGCGTTCCGCGGGCGAGAGCGTGCAGCCGGGCTCGATCGAGGCGGCCGTCCAGGTGCTGCATGAGCGCGGCATTCCGGTCGACGGCGTCAAGTCGATGCTGGACGGCATTTCCTTGGAGCTCGTCATGACTGCCCACCCGACGGAAGCGACCCGCCGTGTCGTGCAGGACATCCACAAGCGCATCGCGCTCGGGCTGATGGAGCTCGACAATCCGACGCTTACGCATCGCGAGCGGGAGAAGCTGCGCGCCGGACTGCTCAACGACGTGCAGATCCTTTGGCAGACCGACGAGCTGCGCGACCGCAAGCCGACTGTCATCGACGAGGTTCGCAACGGCCTGTACTACTTCGACGAGACGCTGTTCGAAGTGCTTCCCAATGTCTATGAGGAGCTGGAGCGCTGCCTGCACAAGTATTACCCGCAGGAGCAGTGGCATGTTCCGACTTATCTCAAGTTCGGCTCGTGGATCGGCGGAGACCGCGACGGCAATCCGTCGGTCAAGGCCAAGGTCACCTGGGAGACGCTGACGCTGCACAAGCAGCTTGCGCTGAGCAAGTACCAGTCGATCCTGAAGGAATGGATGGACATCCTGAGCTTCAGCACCACCATCGTCGACGTGCCGGCCGAGCTGCTCGGCTCGATCGAGGACGACGAGCAGGAGGTCGAGCTGCGAGGTATCGACAAGTGGCGCAACAGCAAGGAACCTTACAAGGTGAAGCTCTGCTACATGCTGGAGAAGCTGGTGAACACCGGCGACGATTCCCTCAAGGGCACCTCGAAGCGCTACAACAGCCCCGAGGAGTTCAAGCAGGACCTGCTGCTCATCGACCGCTCGCTGCGCTCGCACTACGCCGACTACACAGCCGACTCGCATGTGCGCAAGCTGATTCGCCAAGTCGAGCTGTTCGGCTTCCATATGGCGGCACTCGACGTCCGCCAGCACTCCAAGGAGCATGAGTCGGCGATGGCTGAGATTTTGGCCAAGATGAACATTGCGGCCGATTACGCTTCCCTCTCCGAGGAGGAGAAGATCGAGCTGCTGGACCGGCTGCTGAACGATCCGCGTCCGCTGACCTCGTCCCACCTGGATTACACCGAGTCCACTCGGGAATGCCTGGACGTCTACCAGACGATCTACCGGGCGCAGCAGGAATTCGGCGAGTCTTGCATTTCCAGCTATCTGATCAGCATGACGCAGGGTGCCAGCGACATGCTCGAGGTCATGGTATTCGCCAAAGAAGTCGGCCTGTTCCGCCAAGAGGCGGACGGCACGGTCCGCTGCACGCTGCAGTCGGTGCCGCTGTTTGAGACGATCGACGACCTGCATGCCGCTCCGGGCATCATGCAGAGGCTGTTCGAGCTCCCGCTCTACCGCAAAGGGGTCGAGGCTCGCGGCAACCTGCACGAGATCATGCTCGGCTACTCCGACAGCAACAAGGACGGCGGCGTCGTCACGGCCAACTGGGAGCTGCGCTGCGCGCTCATCGACATTACGGAGGCCGGCTCCCGGCACGGCGTGAAGCTCAAGTTCTTCCACGGTCGCGGCGGCGCGCTCGGCCGGGGCGGCATGCCGCTCGGCCGCAGCATCCTCGCCCAGCCGCCGCACACGGTCGGCGGCGGCATCAAGATCACGGAGCAGGGAGAGGTGCTCTCCTCCCGCTATTCGATGCAGGGCATCGCCTATCGCAGCCTCGAGCAGGCGACCTGGGCGCTGCTGACGGCAGCGCGCCTGGCGAGCCATCCGGAGCAGATGCCGGAGAGCCTGCCGGAGTGGGTCGAGATCGCCAAAGGCATTTCCGAAACGGCTCAGGAGAAGTACCAGGATCTGATCTTCCGCGATCCGGACTTCATGGAGTTCTTCAAGGAGTCGACGCCTCTTTCCGAGGTCGGAGAGCTCAACATCGGCTCCCGTCCGTCGAAGCGCAAGAACAGCGACCGCTTCGAGGACCTGCGCGCGATCCCATGGGTATTCGCCTGGACGCAGAGCCGCTACCTGCTGCCTGCTTGGTACGCTTCGGGCACGGCGTTCCGCCAGTACGTCCAGGGCGACGAGAGCCGCCTGCAGACGCTGCGCGACATGTACAAGGGCTTCCCGTTCTTCCGTCAGCTCGTCGACAACCTGCAGATGGCGATGGCCAAAGCCGATCTGCTCATCGCCCGCCAGTACGCCGGCATGATCAAGAACGCCGGCGTGCGCGACCGCATCTTCCAGCTGGTCGAGCAGGAGTACTCGCTGACGCTGCGGATGATCCTCGACATCACCGGCCAGAAGGAAATTCTCGACAACGTGCCGGTCATTCAGGAATCGATCCGCCTCCGCAATCCGTACGTCGATCCGCTCAGCTACCTGCAAGTGGAGCTGCTTGCCGAGCTTCGCCAGAAGCGCGAGGACGAAGAGGACGACACGGAGCTGCTGCGCGAAGTGCTGCTCACGATCAACGGCATCGCCGCCGGCCTTCGCAATACCGGCTGAGCCGCAGGAAGAACTCTTCGTTGCCATCCCACGCCGTGCGCACCGGCTGCGCACGGCTTTTTCCTGTCATGGAACGTTCTTGCTTTTTCCATGCGCGTGAATTACCATGGGCTAGACAGTCCGGTTAGTCTGGAGGAATGTAGGCCGTGAAATCCATCGAAGCCAACTTGGTCCGCCTCTCTCTCAAGGGAGATCAGAGAGCGTTCGCGGAGCTCGTCGGCATGTATCAGGACAAGCTTTACCATCTTGCATACCGGATGCTGTACAACCGCCAGGAGGCGGAGGACACCGTGCAGGAGACGTTTTTGCGCGTCTTCCGCAACATGGAGCGCTACGACGAGTCCATGAAGTTCTCGACCTGGATCTACCGCATCACAACCAATCTAGCCATCGACCGTCTTCGCCGCCGCAAGCCCGGCTTCTCGCTGGATGCCGAGCTGCCCGAGCATGACGGCTTGGACGGCTATTCGATGTTTGCGAGCGAGGATGCCTCGCCGGAGGACGAGGTGCTGCTCTCCGAGACGCAGCGGATCATTCGCTCGGCGATCGACACGCTGCCGCCCAAGTATAAAAGCGTGATGGTTCTCCGCTACTTGGAGGATCTTTCGCTGCAGGAGATCGGCGACGTGCTCGACATGCCGGTGACGACGATCAAGACTCGGGTCCATCGCGGACGGGAGTTCCTGCGCAAGAAGCTCGAGCATAAATTATAGGCTCATCCCGGCCATAAAAATTGAAACACCTTCCGTCATGATACGTACCTTATAGGTAGACTTGGCACCGGTGCGTCCGCGCGCCGGCAAAAGACGACGGGCAGGGCCTGCCTCTGTACCCTGAAGAAAGGACTGGCTGCCATGAATTGCAATGTCGCTATCGTTTGGATGCACGACTATATCGACGGCGAGCTGCCTCGCGAGGACTCCCTTACCCTCAAGCAGCATCTGCTCTCCTGTCCGGGATGCCGAGCGCGGTTCGAACAGCTGGAGAAGACCGAAGCGCTCCTCTCCTCGGTGATGGCTGAGCCAAAGGGACAGGCGATGACGCCGGCCGCTTCCGCAGCGCTCACCGACAAGATTCTAAAACAAATTCCTCCACCCGCTCGTCATAGAGATTGGACGGGATGGATTCGCAGACATCCTGCCGTCACGGCAGCGGCCGTATTCGTGGTCGTCATGCTCGCTAGCCTGAGCCCGACGGTGAACAACGGCTCGGAGCTGATCGTGCGCGGCGACGACCTCAAGCAGGTCGTCATCGACGGCCATACGGTCATCGTGCCGGAGGGCGTCAAGATCCTCGGCAACCTGACCGTAGAGAATGGAACCGCCGATGTGCGCGGGGACGTAGAAGGCAGCGTCACCGTCATCGACGGATCGCTCCTCACGGCGTCCACGGCGCATATCGCCGGCCAATCCCGCATGATCGACCAGCTGCTGGACCGCTTCTGGTACAAAGTGACCCAATCGTTCGGCAACACGCCGTGATCGGGTGACGCCCCCTGCGCGCAGGGGGCTTTTTTTTGGCCGAAAAAGGATTTATGTTATGATACCTAGAAAAGAATAAAGTTGCGACAGAACGAAGCAATCCAGGCCTTCGGCCATACATAGAGAAGGGGCCGCGGGCAGCGGGCGGGGGTAGCGGATATGAGCTTTTTCACGGAAATGACGTGGCAGAACTGGATCCGGAATATCATCGATATCGGGATCGTCAGCTATATCATCTATAAATTGATTCTGCTCGTGCGCGGAACGCGCGCCGTGCAGCTGATCAAAGGCATCCTGCTGCTGGTCTGCACCTGGGCCATCAGCACGTGGTTTGACCTGTATACGCTCAAGTGGCTCATGAACCAGATGTTCACCTTCGGCGTCGTGACGATCATCATCATCTTTCAGCCGGAGCTGCGGCGCGCGCTGGAGCAGCTGGGCCGGGGCAAGCTGTTCGCCCGCACGTCATCGCTCGACCGCGATCAGGTGAACGAGCGCATCATGGAGCTTATCAAGGCCGTGCAACACATGTCCAAACGGCGCATCGGAGCGCTGATCGTCTTCGAGCGGCATACCGGCCTGAACGAGCTGATCGAGTCGGGCATCAAAATGGAGTCGCGGATCAGCTCGGAGCTGCTCATCAATATGTTCACGCCCAACACGCCTCTCCACGATGGGGCGGTCATCATACGCGGCTCCCAGATCATGGCGGCGGCCTGTTATCTCCCCTTGTCGGAGAATCCGTTCATCAGCAAGGAGCTTGGCACGAGGCATCGCGCTGCGATCGGCGTGAGCGAGGTGACTGACGCGGTGTCGGTCGTCGTCTCGGAGGAGACCGGACAGGTGACGCTTGCCGTCGGCGGCATGATCGTGCGCGACATCAAGGAAGAATCGCTCATCTCCAAGCTGTTCGAGGAGCTTACCCAGCAGAACGGACAGGCGTCCAAGACGAAGTCCAAGTTCCCGTTCCGCAAAAAGAAAGAAGGGGAAGCCAATGGATAAATGGCTGAGCCATCCGACTGCCCTCAAGATCCTGTCCATCGTCATCGGCATCCTGCTGTGGGCAGTCGTGCACTTCGACCCGTCGTCGACGCCCAATACGGTCACGTCGACGACGGAGACCAAGAGCGTCGACATGCTGCGCATCCAGACCGAAGGACTGGACGAGAGCGCCTATGCGCTCAAAATGCTGGAGCCGAGCGTCGGCAAGCTGATGGTGCGCGGCAGCCGCTCGGCGCTGGCGTTCGCCGAGGACGACGATTATTCGATCAGCGTCAATCTGGCCGGCAAAGGGCCAGGCAGCTATACGATTCCGCTCACGGTGGGCAAGCTGCCCCGGGGTATCGAGCTGCTCAACGTGTCGCCGTCTACGGTCGAGGTCATCATCGACCGGCTGGACAGCGGCTCGTTCGAGGCGGGCGTCGTCACCCAGGGCACGCCAGCCGAAGGCTATGAGCTCGGAGCGCCGGTCATCCGGCCGGGCGGCGCGGTGCAAGTGACGCTGCCGGCGCAAGACCTTGCCCGTGTCGGCTCGGTCAAGGTTTTCGTCAACGTCGATGGCGAGACCGAGACGGTGCGAGACAAAAAAGCCCACATGATCGTCTTTGACAAGTCGGGCAACGAAATCCAGGGTGCCGTCATCGAGCCGGCGACGCTTGATGTCGAGGTTCCGGTGACGATGCCGGGCAAAGCGGTTCCGCTCCAAGTAGGTACGAAAGGCAGCCTGCCGTCCGGGTTGTCGCTGGAGGCCATCGATACCGACGTAAGCGAGGTGACGGTGTACGGCGAGCGCTCCATGCTGGATGGCGTCAACCTGCTCGCCGCCGATGTCGATCTGTCCCAAATCCGGGCCACCGGCGACGTGGAGCTGGAGCTGCTTCCTCCCGAAGGCATGAAGGCGGTCGAGCCGAGCAAGGTCAAGGTGCGCGTGACGCTGGCCTCCTCCGACGTGAAGACGCTGCAAGTGCCGGTGCGGCTGGAGAACGCCGGCGACGGCCTCGACGCGGCGCTGGAGGCTCCGGCAGGAAGCGCGGTCAGCATCAGCGTGCGCGGCACGCCGGACGAGCTGTCCGGCCTTACGGCCGGCGACATCCGCGCCGTCGCCGATCTGCAGGATCTCAAGGAAGGCACGCATGAGGTGCGGCTGCAGCTGACGCTGCCGAACTATGTGTCGGCGGTCGGCGAGGCTCCGACCGTCACCGTGCGCCTGGCGGCCAGCGAGCCCGCGATGGGCAGGCCGGAAGGCGGCAGCGCGACCCCGTCGCCGACGCCTTCTCCGGACCGCGGGCCGAGCGAAACCGATTCGAGCGGAGGCTCCGGTCCGGCTCCGGGCTCCGGCGGCAGCGACAACGACGCTGCTGCCGGGGACGGCGGCGCTGCCGCCGACAGCGGAGAGGAACGGCGATAAAAGCGGCCGTGTCTCCCTCCGTTCTTTTTTTGTGGAACCCATCGTCTCCGCCCGTGCGTATGATACCGGATAGGCGCGTGACCACGGCTGGATGAACCCGCCATAGCGTTAACGGCATGAACTCTTTATCATCAATACCATTCATCTGATTCATTATCCACCTCAAACCGAAAAGGGGCAGCATGAATTCATGGGAAAATACTTTGGAACCGACGGAGTCCGCGGGGTCGCGAACCTCGAGCTTACGCCGGAGCTTGCATACAAGATCGGCCGCTGCGGCGGCTACGTGCTGACGGCAGGGGCGCACAAGCCGACGGTCGTCATCGGACTGGACACCCGAATCTCCGGACCGATGCTGGAGTCGGCGTTGATCGCCGGCCTGCTGTCGATCGGTGCGAGCGTCGTCCGTCTCGGCGTCGTCTCGACGCCGGCCGTCGCTTACCTGACCCGCCAGCTGAAGGCGGACGCAGGCGTGATGATATCCGCGTCGCATAATCCGGTCGCCGACAACGGCATCAAGTTTTTCGGCGGCGACGGCTTCAAGCTGTCCGACGAGACGGAGCTTGAGATCGAGCGCCTCATGGATGCGGAGAGCGACGAGCTGCCGCGCCCGGTCGGCGGCGACATCGGCACGGTCGAGCAGCATGAGAGCGGCAAGCGCGAATACCTCGACTTCCTCCGGACGACGGTCCGCACCCGCTTCGACGGGCTCAAGATCGTGCTCGACTGCGCGAACGGATCGGCGTATGAGCTGGCTCCGCAAGTGTTCCGCGAGCTTGGAGCAGAGATCATCACCGTCGGCGCGGAGCCGAACGGCCGCAACATCAATGACGGCGTCGGCTCGACGCATCCGGAGCATCTGCGCGACGAAGTGCTCCGCCATGGCGCCGATCTGGGCCTCAGCTTCGACGGAGACGCCGACCGCCTGATCGCGATCGACGAGCGCGGCGAAGAGGTCGACGGCGACTTCATCCTCTGCATCTGCGGCGACGCCATGAAGCGCGCCGGCACGCTCAAGGGCGATACGGTCGTCACGACTGTCATGAGCAACATCGGCTTTTTCAAGGCAGCGCAAAGCCTCGGCCTGCAGACGGCCCGCACCGCGGTCGGCGACCGCTATGTGATGGAAGAGATGCGAAAGGGCGGCTACAACCTCGGCGGCGAGCAGTCCGGACATGTCATCTTCCTCGACCACAACACGACGGGGGACGGCATCCTGACGGCGTTGCAGCTGACGGATACGCTCGTCCAGTCCGGACGCAAGCTCAGCGAGCTCAAGAGCCTCATGCGCAAGTATCCGCAAGTGCTCATCAACGTGCGCGTCGCCGACAAGTCGCTCTACAACGACAACGAAGCGATCGTGGCGGCGGTGCGCAAGGTGGAGCAGGAGCTCGGCGACAACGGCCGCGTGCTCGTCCGTCCGTCCGGCACCGAGTCGCTCATCCGCGTCATGGCCGAGGGGCCGGACAAGGATCAGGTCGCGGCTTATGTCGACGAGATCGTGCATGTCGTCAAGGCCGAGCTCGGCTGATCGCCTCTCGGTTCCAAAGGGTCGTTTAACCCGGGTCCGTCCCGGGTTAATGTCCCCTAGCGGCGGGACATGGATGGAATTCCAGCCATGACGGGTTGCCAGCCAAGCCCGCATCGAATATGATAGAGCGTATTGGTTTTTCATTTTTTCATTCCAGCAGGAAAGCGAGGATCGAGGTAGGCCCATCCAGCATCACAAGCGCCAGAGCTTGCAACGATCAAGCTGAACCATCCCCCGGCCTCTTCGCCCGTTGCGAAGAATGCCGGCAGCGATGATCCGTCAAGCTGACGAGGTGAAGGTGTTCGAAATTTCGGCGGGGACCTTCCGGTGGAGCATGACATCGACAGCCATTCCGGCAAAAGGACGCGGGCAACCGGTTCTACAAACGGATGGCGAACATGCCTTTGAGACGGACTTTCATACGGACGCGGACGAGATTCCCTGGAAAGGGATAGTCGCGGTCCGTTGCGATGATACTACTGCTTATAAAAATGACAAATGAGCGGGCAAGCCGCTCGAACGGAACGGATGCCTCGGCCGCTGGCCGGAGGTTCAATTGAATACTGCCATCAGCCTGGATTCACGGCATCCTTACCGGAGCGGCTTGCGGCCGCATACGGAGGTTTCTTTTCATATGTGTGGAATCGTGGGCTATATCGGCAATCGGGACTCCAAGCAAGTGCTCATCGAAGGACTCAAAAAGCTGGAGTACCGGGGGTACGACTCGGCGGGCATCGCGGTGTTCACGGACAACGGTCTGGAAATCCGCAAGTCCAAGGGACGTCTGGCGAATCTGGAGGATAAGCTGAAAAGCGAGCCGATCCAAGGCTCCGTCGGCATCGGCCATACGCGCTGGGCGACCCACGGCAAGCCGTCGGACGTCAACTCCCACCCGCATACGGACAACAGCTCCAAGTTCTCGGTCGTGCACAACGGCATTGTCGAAAACTACCTCGACCTCAAGGAGGAGCTGGGGGCCAAAGGCCATACGTTCGTGTCGGAAACCGACACCGAGGTCATCTCGCATCTGATCGCCGACGAGTATGAAGGCGACATCGTCAGCGCCGTGCAGCGCGCCGTCAAGCGCATGAGAGGCGCGTACGCGCTCGGCGTGCTGACGGAGTATGAGCCGAGCAAGCTCGTCGCGGTGCGCTTCGCCAGCCCGCTCGTCATCGGCATCGGCGAGAACGAGAACTTCATCGGCTCGGACATTCCGGCGATCCTGGAGTACACGCGCAACGTCTACATCCTGAACGATGGCGAAATGGCGGTTCTGACGCGCGCCGGTGTCGAACTGATGACGACGGAGGGCGACATTATTTCCAAGGAAATATTCCATGTCGACTGGGATCTCGTCACGGCGGAGAAGGCCGGCTTCGACCACTTCATGCTCAAGGAGATCCATGAGCAGCCGAAGGCCTACCGCGACACGATGATGGGCCGCATCGGCGCGGACGGCAAGTCCGTCACGCTGAGCAAGGAAATCGGCATGACGACCGAGCAGATCCGCGGCATCAGCCGCGTGCATATCGTCGCTTGCGGCACGGCGTTCCATGCGGGACTCGTGGGCAAGACGGTCATCGAGAGCCTGGCGCGCATCCCGGTCGAGACGGATGTCGCTTCGGAATACCGCTACCGCTCGCCGATCATCACGCCGGATACGCTCGTCATCGTCGTCAGCCAGTCGGGCGAGACGGCCGACACGCTCGCCGCGCTGCGCGAAGCGAAGCGCAATGGCGCGCGCGTGCTGGCGATCACCAACGTCGTCGGCAGCTCCGTCGCCCGCGATGCGGATGATGTCATCACGACATGGGCGGGTCCGGAGATCGCCGTCGCTTCGACGAAGGCCTACTCCTCGCAGCTGATCGCGTTCTATCTGCTCGGACTGTATCTGGCTCAGGAGCGCGGCACGATCGAGCAGGCGCAGGTCGCCGAGATTGTCGAAGCGATGCACCGCCTGCCGGACCAGGTCGAGAGCATCCTGGAGCAGGCGGAGCTGTACAAGGGCGTGGCGGAAGCCGTGTCGAAGCATGACAACCTGTTCTTCATCGGCCGCGGACTCGACTTCGCCGTCGCTCAGGAAGGCTCGCTCAAGCTCAAGGAGATCAGCTACATCCACTCCGAGGCTTATGCGGCGGGCGAGCTCAAGCACGGCACGCTCGCTCTGATCGAGGACGGCATCCCGGTCATCGCGCTGGTGACGCAGGAGGATCTGTACGAGAAGACGCTGAGCAACATCAAGGAAGTGAAGGCGCGCGGCGCGCATGTGCTCGGCATCGCCAACGCCGGGTACGAGGACGAGGTCGCCAAGTCGGTCGACGAGACGTTCTCGATTCCGCGTACGCTGCCGCTGCTCACGCCGGCGCTGTCGGTCGTGCCGCTGCAGCTGCTCAGCTACCACGCTTCGCTGGCCCGCGGCAACGACGTCGACAAGCCGCGCAACCTGGCGAAGAGCGTGACGGTGGAGTAGCAAAATAGACAGTCGTATAAAGCCGATCGATTCCGGAACTCCGGATATCGATCGGCTTTTCTCATGCCGCAAGGAGAGTTGGGCTTTACTTGTTTTGTACCGCTAACTTAGCGAGCAATCATGGTATATATAATCGTGCAGGAATAAATGACAGCAATGCGGCAGGACAGACCTTAGCGGGAGGCGAGATCAAGGGGACAAGTGTTCTGTGGAATAAAGGATTGGACCAGGAAAATGAAATTATGACAGAAAGCAGGGGTTGAGCTAACGGGCAGTTTAGCGTGGCGGCCGACTGAATCCAACATCGTTGCATTTGAGTTCGCCGTCCTGGCTAAGATGCCGTTGCTCCGTGGCCGGGGCGAGCAGGTCTGGGAAGACGCATTGTCGCAGACCAGTTGCGGGAAATCATGCCGGAGGCGGCATCGCTCGAAGCGGGTACGGCAAGTGGCCTTGCAAGTGAAAGAGTGAGTGCGGCGATATCTTTAGATGATGAAAGGAGGATTTATTCGATGAAGCTGATCGTGACGGGAGCGACGGGGCAGCTCGGAGGCCTGGTCGTCCGCCATTTGCTCCGCAAGGTTCCGGCAAGCCATATTGTCGGAGTCGCACGACATCTTGAAAAAGCCTCTGCGCTCATGGAGCTTGGCATTGAAGTTCGCCAAGGAGAGTATCGGGATCCGGAATCTCTTTCCCATGCTTTTGCCGATGGAACCAAGCTGCTCTTCATCTCAAGCTCTGAGCAGGACGATCCATCGCGCGTCGTTCAACATGCCCATGTCGTAAAAGCCGCCCGGGATGCAGGGATCAAGCACATAGCTTATACCAGCTTTGCTTTCGCCGAGGACAATCCGCTCGCTCTTGTCCATCTGACGACCGAGCATGCGATCCGCACGACGACGATTCCGTACACCTTTTTGCGCAACGGGGGCTACGCCGAGTTTTTCATCCATTCGTCGCTAAAAGCAAACGTAGAAAACGGGACGATCTTTACGAATGCCGGTCAGGGGAAGGTGAACGCGGTCAGCCGCAGCGACCTGGCCCTTGCTGCCGCCACCGTCCTGACGGAGGAGGGACATAAGAACAAGGAATACAACCTGGTGTCCTGTCATCCTTGGAGCTTCGATGATTTGGCTGAAGCTCTATCCGAAATTGCGGGAAAAAGCGTCGTCCATCGCTCCGTTTCCTTTGAAGAAGAAAAAAGCCTGCTCGTTCGATCCGGCATGCCGGAAGCTTATGCGGAGCGGACGGCCTATGTCTACACCGCCATTGCCGAGGGCAAGATGGCGAGGACGACGGATGATTTAGTCAAGCTGATCGGATACGAGACGCCGATGAAGGAGCTTGTGGGGAAAGCTTTGCAAGGCTGACGACGGCAACATCCGTTCCGCTCCCTCCGTCAGGAGGGATAGGGAGGTCGGAAATCAATGAACAAGCTGCCGGGAATTGTCTTGGCGATCATCATGATGACGCTTCTGCTGGTCCTGCCTGCGCAGGCCCAAGCGCTGTCCTGCACGGAGCTCCGATCCGGCGAGGAAGCCTATGCCGCCTACGACGGAATTGCGGTCGGACGCGTAGAGAGGGTCAGCGAAGGACGGGAGCGGAACTTGGTCAGGATCGCGGTGGAGACGAGCTACAAGGGCGTCGTGTCCGAACGCATCGTGGCGGAGGAGGACAAGAGCTGGGGAGCTTTGAACGGTCCCAGCCAGGTCGGCGAGGAGTACCTGTTCTTCCTGAGAACGAAGGGGGAACATTGGGAAAATCCGCTATGCGCGCCGTCCAGGCCGATTCATGCCTCGGCCAAGGAGCTTGCATTCCTGATGGGAAAGGAAATTCCGCTGGAGCGCGAGCCCGCGGATGCGGGAGAAGGCTGGCGCCATACGCTCCAGCGGGCCGCCGAAGGAGTCTTTGCGGCCGCTGCGATCGGATGGATCGCAGCGGGAATCGTGATCGCCGTCCGGCAACGACGGGTTTGAACAAGCTTGTCCCGTCGCACGATGCTATAATGCGGTTAACCCTTCTTGCGGATAATCCTTCATCGGGCTTATCCTCCATGCGGTTAATCCTATCGTTCGAAGGAGAATGAGCATGTCGGAATCAAACGTATTCATCCGCTATCCAGAGGAATCCGATGCCGCGGAGCTGGCCGCCCTGTACCGCCGCAACCGCGCCTTTTTCGAGCTGTTCTCGCCTGCGCCGGGCAATGAATTCTATACGGAGGAGCATCAGCTCGAATCGATCCGCACCTCCAAAGCCCACCATGCCAATGACACGCGGTATTCGTTCGTCATCTGCCTGCGGGCGGACGAGTCGATCATCGGCAGCATCGGCCTGTCGTTCGTGGCGCGCGGCGTGCTCCAGAGCTGCATGGCCGGCTTCAACCTCGACCAGGCGCACAACGGCAAGGGCTACATGACCGAAGCGCTGCGCCAGGTCGTCCGCTACGCCTTTGAGGAGCTGCGCTTCCACCGCATCACCGGCGAAGCCTCGCCGCGCAATCCGGGCTCCATCCGCACGATGGAAAAGGCCGGCTTCCACAAGGAAGGCATCGCCCGCCGGAACGTCAAGATCAACGGCGTCTGGGAGGACCATCAGGTGATGGCCATCCTCAATCCGTCCGAGGACATCTAGCCGCCCGTTGCGGAGTGCCATCGTCAAACAGCCGCCCGAACGGCTTTCTTTCAAGACCATCCCTGCCGGGGCGGTCTTTTTGCCGATTTGCGCGATAGGGCATCAGGCTTCGGCGCGGACCGCTTCCCGGCTGCGGACCATCGCCGGCAGCGTGGACAGGTAGAACGTGCTGACTCCGACGGTAATCGCCGCCAAGCCGTAATGCAGCCACGTCACGGAAATCCAGGCCGGGAAGGCGAGGGCGATGATGCCGAGCGCCATCGATTGGCCCAGCATCAGGACCGGCTCGATCAAGGCGTTCACGCGCCCCATGCTCTGCGGCGGCACGAGCTCCGGTATCCAGCTGCCCAGCGCGATGTTGATCGGCGCGATGGCGATGCCGGCGATCAGCATGAGCGCGAAGTACACTTCGACCCGCTCGGCCAGGCCCAGTCCCCCGATCAGCGCGCCGGCAAGGAACAGACCGGCGATGAGCGTGCGGGTTCTCGAGAAGCGGCGGATGAGCGTCGGGCCGAGAAGGCTGCCCGCAAGGACGCCGATGCCGAGGAAAACGGTGATGAGCGACGAATGGACGACATAGGTTTCGGGGCTGAGGCCGTATTTCATGGCGAACAGGGGAAGGACGGCAAAGACGCCGTTGACGACGCCGAAGAAAAGGAAGCCGCTGATGACGATGACGAGCAGGCGGTTGCCGGCGATATAGCGGAGGCCCTCGCGAAAATCCTGCCAGATGAGCGGGAAGCGCAGCTCCCGCAGGCGATGCGCTCCATTTGGCACACGGGCCTTTTCGTCGAACTTGCCCCAGCCGATCAGCAGGCCGGATACGATGAAGCTGATCCCGTCGAGGAGGATCGCGCCCTCGATGCCGATGAACTGATACGCCGTGGCGCCGAGGCTCATGCCGAAGAGCATGAACAGACCGAGCACCATCTGGTTCAGTCCGGAAGCCTGAACGTACTGGTCGGGCTCGATGCTGCTCTGCAGCAGGCCCATTTCGGCGGGGCCGAAAAATTTGGAGATCGCGCTGCGGAGGAACAGCGTGAGGAAGGTCAGGAAGAACAGATCGGAGAGGACGAAGAGAAGCAGCAGCACGGTGAGGCCGGCCCGGATCCAGTCGCTCCAGGCGGCGATGCGCTGGCGGTCGAACCGGTCCGCGGCGACGCCGACGAGCCAGAAGACGGCCAGAGTCGGGAGGGAGTACATCAGCTCCGCCGTCGTGGCCAGCGCCGGCTGGCTGCTGAAGCGGTCGACGAAGTAGAAGGCCAGCGCCATGTTGCCGACGACATTGCCGAGCTGAGAGGCGACGGAAGCGAAAAACAGCCTGCAGAACGTTGGGTTGCGGAACAGGGTTTTCATGGTCCATCCTCCCGTTGCGCGGGATCGCCTCCGAAGCCGGGGCGCAGCAGCGTCTTGAAATAGCTCAGCAGCGCTTCGATCTGCATGGGTGCGTTCGCTTGCCGGATGCCGATCGTGATGGAGTGCGTCAGGATGCCCTCTTGGTAGGAAGCGGCCAGCCGGGCGAAATTGTCGACATCCAGGCGGGGGGAGAATTCCCCGCGGTCGATGCCGAGGCGGATCAGGGCGGCGAACCGGGCGATGCCTTGCTCGTAGCGCCTGGACAGCAGGTCCCGCCGGGCCGAGTCCCTCCAGCCGACGAGGGAGTATTCGTAGAAAGCCGGCATCAGGCCGCCGTCCGGAGAGCGCTGGAGCTGCTCCAGCTGCTCGGAGTAGAGCGTCTCGACGACGTCCCAGATCGAAGGCTTGGCAGCGACGAGCTCGCTCAAATAGCGCTCGTACTCCCGATCCTGATACTCCAGCAGGTCTTCGAAAATCTCTTCCTTGGTCTGGTAATACAAGTAGATCCAGCCCCGGCTCATGCCCGTTTCCTCGATGATGTCCTTCAGCGTGGCCGCGCCGTAGCCTTTCTGGATGAACACCTTCTTGGCCGCGTCGAGAATCTGCAGGCTCCGCGGATCGATGCCCTCCTGGAGGCGCGGGAGGCATACTCAAGCCTGCGTTCCCGCCGGCCACTCCTGGCGCATGAACGCGATCCACTCCCGGGCCGCGAAGGAGAGGTACTTGTCCTTTTTCCAGATCATATTGAGGCTCCACGTCATCGTCGGACGGACGACCGGAAGGACGAGGAAGCGCTCCGGATCGAGCGAGCGGCGCATGCCGCCGGGGAGCAGCGTGATGCCGAACCGAGCCCTGACGAGCTGCACCATGAAGTCCCACTGCGAGCTCTCGAAGGCGACTTGCGGCTCGAAGCCGGCTTGCCGGCAGTGGTCGAGGATGAGGTGATGGAGCGTGAATTCGTCGCGGAACAGCAGGAACGGCTCGCGCTCGAGCTCCCCGAGCTCGACGCTCTCGCGGCCTGCCGCCCAGTGGTCGCGCGGCGCGATGAGATGAAGCGTCTCGTCCATGCACGGCAGCAGGTGGAACTTGTCCTCCTGCGCCATCGGCAGGATGACGAGCCCCACATCGAGCTCGCCGCTGTCGACCTCCTCTTCGATCCGCTTGCCTCCGCGCTCCACGAGCTGGAGCCGGATCTGCGGATAGCGGCTGTGGAACCTCTCGATCAGCGAGGGAAACACATGCACGCCGATCATCGGCGGAATGCCGAGCCGCAGCGTACCCTTGCGCGCCTGCATGACATCGTCGAGCTCGGCCGCCATCGTATCGATCGAGCTCAGGATGCCCTGCGACGAGCGCAGGATCGTCTCCCCGGCGTCGGTCAGCGCGATCGGCTTGGACGAGCGGTCGAACAGCGTCGCCCCCAGCTCCTCCTCGAGCAGGCGGACCATCTTGGACAGCGTCGGCTGCGTCACATGCAGCTCCTGCGCGGCCTTCGTGAAGCTGCCGTGCCGGGCGACGGCAGAGAAATAAGTCAGTTGCCGGATTTCCATCGAAATCAGTTCCGCCTTTCCGGTCGAATCTTGCTTTTACTATAGACAGAAGGAATGAAAACCATTCCTTATATGTATTTTATCTATCCTTTAGCGAGGTGTACAATGAAGGACACTTCCGGACAACCGGAACGGATTTGAAACGAAAGAAGGCATGAATGATGATTCCCAAACCGCAAGCGATGCCGGCCAAGCCGGCCAGCGATTCCTATACGATCAAAGCTTCGATCGTGCTCCCGCCGGACACGAACCATCACGGGACGATCTTCGGCGGCAAGCTGATGGCGTACATCGACGATGTCGCCACGATCGCCGCGACGCGCCACGCGCGCCGGCCGGTCGTCACCGCCTCGACCGACTCGGTCGACTTCCTGCATCCGGTCAAGAAAGGCGACGCCGTCTGCCTGTCCGCTTTCGTCACGTGGGCGCACAAGACGTCGATGGAAATCTTCGTCCGCGTCGTCACGGAGGACCTGTTGAGCGGCGAGCGCAAAGTATGCGCGACGTCGTTCCTGACGTTCGTCGCGCTCGGCGAGGACGGCCGTCCCGTCGAGGTCGCGCCGGTCATCCCGGAGACGCTGGAGGAGCAGCGCCTGCACGAGACGGCTGCGGAGCGCAAGGAGGCTCGCAAGGTGCGACGCAAGGAGAGCAAGCTGTTCGCCGAGTTCCTCGGCCCGGACTTCAGCCTGCGCCAGACGAAGCAGGCGCTGGACGAGAAGCGCGCCGGCCGTACGCGGCCGGCCGGCAGCCACGGGGCTGCGCGGGAAGCTTCTCGCTCCGTCGCCGCTGACGCGACGCCGGCGGCCGCTCGGTTCCTGCCGCGCGAGGCTTCGCCATCGCAGAGCGGCGAGCCGTCCGCTTCCGTCGCCGCGAGCGCGATCCGTCCCGGCAACGCCCAGGAGGCGGCTCCGCGCCTGACGGAGGCCTACGCAAGCGCATGGGGCAGCGAATGGTAGCCAATCGGGCCGGAAAGATTCCAATCGTCCGCCGGAGAAATCCGGCGGGCTTTTTTTCGTCCGAAACCGAGGTAAGGGGATTGAACTCCGTCAAATCTATGATACGATCATGTTATATATTCTAACATCAATATTCCTGGGGGGGACGGAGCATGAAAAAATGGACGACAGCCGGCATGATCGCGGTGCTCGGACTGGCGCTGGCGGCATGCGGCGGCAACGAGGCGGGGGGCAGCGGCGGGGACAAGCTGAGCATCGCCACCGACGCGAGCTATGCGCCGATGGAAAGCATGGACAAGGACAAGATCGTCGGCTTCGACGTCGACTTCCTGGATGCGGTCATGAAGGAGGCGGGCTTGACCTACGAGCTGACGAACACCGGCTGGGACCCGTTGTTCGCTGACCTGGAAAAGGGCGGCCAAAGCGCCTACGACGCGGCGATCTCGGCGATCTCCATCAGCGACGACCGGAAGCAGACGTACGACTTCTCCCTCCCCTACTTCGAATCCGTGAACATGATTCTGACCAAGCAGGGCGCCGGGGTCAAGGATGCGCTGGAGCTCAAGGACAGGAAAGTCGCGGTTCAGGGAGCGACGACGGCGGAGGAGCTGATGAAGGGCATCATGGGCGACGGCAATACGGCGCTCAAGCGCTTCGCCAGCAACGCCGAGGCGCTGCTGGAGCTGGAGAAGGGCGGCGTCGATGCGGTCGTAGCGGACTTCGCGGTCGTACAGGCCTACGTCCAGAACAATCCGGAGCAGAAGTTCGACGCGATCTACGACAAGACGAATTTCGCTCCGGAGTATTACGGCATCATGTTCCCCAAAGGCAGCGAGCTCAAGGAGAAGGTGGACGCGGCCGTGGAGAAGGTGCGCGCGAGCGACGAGTACAAGGAGATGTACAAGAAATGGATCGGCGTCGAGCCGGACACGACCGACCTGATCCGCGCCAAATAGAGGCGGGACGGATCCGGGGCATGCGCGGGCGAAGGCCGCGGCGCATGCCTTTTTTCGAGGGTTCGGACCGTCGGCACGCGCATCATCATTCGAGGGGGAGGGCGGCTTATGGGATTTGATTTCGACATCGTCTGGGATTACCTGCCGCTGCTCTTGAGAGGCACGGGGTATACGATCGGCATTTCCTTCCTGTCGATCGCGCTGGGAGCGCTGCTCGGCCTGTTCATCGGATTCGGCAAAATGTCGCGCCGCTGGTGGCTCCGCTGGCCGGCCAGCGCGTACGTCAACTTTTTCCGCGGGACGCCGCTCATCCTGCAGATCATGATGACGCACTTCATGCTCGTGCCGCTGTTCCTCGGCACGACCAACGCCTTCGTCGCGGCGATCGTCGCGCTGTCGCTCAACTCGGCCGCTTACACGGGCGAGATTTACCGAGCCGGCATCCAGTCGATCGACCCGGGCCAGGAGGAGGCGGCGCTGTCGCTCGGGCTGACGCGCTGGCAGTCGATGCGCTACGTCGTCCTGCCGCAGGCGGTCAAGCGGATGATCCCGGCGTTCGGCAACGAGTTCATCGTGCTCGTGAAGGACTCGTCGCTCGTCGCCTACATCGCCGTGCCCGAGCTCATGTACTGGAGCAATGCGATGAAAGGCCAGTACCTGAAAGTATGGGAGCCGTACATGACGGCTGCCATCATTTATTTCATCCTCACCTATCTGCTCAGCAAGGCGCTGCAGTACGTGGAGAAGCGGGTATAGCCTTCGGGCGGAGAACGGAGGAGCGGCGCTTTCGGGATGAAAAGCCTGCTGCGCGAGCCGGCCGTTCGATGGACGAGAAGCCCGCTGCGCGAGCCGACCGTTCGATGGACGAGAAGCCCGCTGCGCGAGCCGAGCCTTTCTCGGCCGCCCTCGGAAGAGCCGGCGCTTTCGGGACGAGAAGCCCGCTGCGCCGAGCCGAGCCTTTCTCCGATTCCACTGGAAGCCGGATGCCTGGATCGCCTAACCTCCTATTCGGAGGCCATCCGTCTTCCAAGAGGACCGCTGCCGCTTCTCCGAAAGGCATCGGCTCGCTTCGCTTTGCTCGTCCCATGCTCGTCCTCCTTCCCCCCCTTTTTTGGGGGGAGGGACGCCTTCCATAGAACCCGGAAGGCGGCAGCGAACAAGCGCTCGTTTGCTCTATCCGACTTCTTCGCGCTTAGAAGAGCAAGCCGCTCCTTCCCATGAAGGGGTCGGGACTACCGTCGCGAACGTGTAGGCGGCTGATCGGTCCCCGTGAAGGGGTCGGGACTACCGTCGCCAGCGTCTGGACGGCTGATCGGCCCCCATGAAGGGGTCGGGACTACCGTCGCGAGCGTGTAGGCGGCTGATCGATCCCCGTGAAGGGGTCGGGACTACCGTCGCCAGCGTCTGGACGGCTGATCGGCCCCCATGAAGGGGTCGGGACTACCGTCGCGAGCGTGTAGGCGGCTGATCGATCCCCGTGAAGGGGTCGGAACTACCGTCGCGAACGTCTATGAGGCTGATCGGCCCTCGTGAAGGGGTCGGGACTACCGTCGCGAGCGTCTGGGCGGCTGATCGGCCCTCGTGAAGGGGTCGGGACTACCGTGGCGAGCGTCAAGGCGGCTGATCGATCCCGTGAAGGGGTCGGGACTACCGTGGCGAGCTTCTGGACGGCTGATCGGTCCCCGTGAAGGGGACGGGACTGGATTGAAACCGAGAGCGAAGCGGACGGGGGCTCGTGGAGAAGCGGCAGCGGTTCCCTTGGAGGCCGGATTCCTTCCTTTCTTGACCATATCGTTCAAGGAATCTGGGCTCCAGGGAGATCGGAACGAGTTCCCGCTCCGCGAAGCGGGTGCAGGTTTCAGCTGGCCTCTGGGTTTCAGCTATGCCTTTGGGTTTCAGCTGTGCCTTTGGGTTTCAGCTGTGCCCCTGGGTTTCAGCTATGCCTTGGGTTTCAGCTGCGCCCCTGGGTTTCAGCTGCGCCCGACCGGTTGACAGCCGGCCCCTACGCGCTTATTATCTTCTAGTATAAGCTATCGAAGCAGGTGAACCGTCGTGGACTACAAGCTGTTGGCCGAGGAGATGTTCGAGCATGTGGCTCGCTCCAATAGCGCATCCTTCGAAGAGCCGGTTCCATTCTCCCGCGGGGAGGTCGGCATTCTGCTCTATCTGCTCTTCCGCAACAACGGCGCCTCCGCCGGAGAGCTGAGCGAGTTCCTGGCCGTCAGCACGGGGCGCATCGCCTCCGCGCTCAAGACGCTGGAGAAGAAAGGACTGGTGCTGCGCTGCACGGACGAAGGCGACCGCCGCCGCGTGCTCGTCTACTATACCGATGCAGGCAAGAAGTTCCTGCTTGACCGGCGGGCCGAGCATATCGCGCAGACCGAGCAGATGCTCCGCCGGCTGAGCGAGCGGGATGCGCAGGAGTTCGTCCGCCTCATGAAGCTGCTCGTGCCGTGAGAGCAGGCGAGGCATCGCTTCGAACGGTTGTTCCGCAGCCCCATCCGGGCGCTGCGTTTCTTTTCCGCAAGTATCTTATACTAGAAGAATTATAGGAGGGAAGGAATCGATGCTGAAGCTGTTCAAGTACCTGACGAAGGGCGAGTGGGGGTTCGTCCTGTACAGCCTGATCTTCATCATCGTCCAGGTGTGGCTCGACCTGCGGCTGCCGGACTACATGGCCGAGATCACGACGCTCATCCAGACAGAGGGCACGCGCGCGGCCGATCTGCTGGAGCCGGGCGTCTACATGCTGCTGTGCGCCGTCGGCAGCGTCCTGACGTCGGTCATCGTCGGCTGGTTCGCCGCCAAGGTGGCGGCGGGGCTGGCGATGCGCCTGCGCGGCATGGTGTTCGACCGGACGCTGTCGTTCTCCCATCAAGAGATCAACGGCTTCTCGACGGCCAGCCTCATCACGCGCTCGACCAATGACGTCACCCAAGTCCAGATGATCGTGGCAATGGGGCTGCAGGTGATGCTCAAGGCTCCGATCCTCGCCGTCTGGGCGATCGCCAAAATTTCCGGCAAGAGCTGGCAGTGGACGGCCGCGACCGGCGGCGCCGTAGCGGCGCTGATCGTCATGCTGACCGTCATCATCCTGTTCGCGATTCCCAAATTCCGCATCATCCAAGGGCTGACCGATAATCTCAACCGCATCACCCGCGAGAACCTGACCGGCCTGCGCGTCATCCGCGCCTACAACGCGGCGCCATACCAGGAAGCCAAGTTCGACCGGGCGAATCGCGAGCTCACCGGCACGAACCTGTACGCCAGCCGCCTGATGGCGATCATCGGTCCCGGCATGACGCTCATCATGTCCGGCCTCAGCGTCTCGATCTACGCGATCGGCGCCTACCTGATCCAGGATGCGCCGGGCACGGACCGCATCGGAATCTTTTCCGACATGGTCGTCTTCACCTCGTACGCGATGCAGGTGGTGATGGCGTTCATGATGGTGAGCATGATCTTCATCATGGCGCCGCGGGCATCCATCTCGGCCAAGCGGATTCTCGAGGTGCTCCGCACGGAGGCCGCCATCCGGGACGGAGCCGAGACGGCAGGCAGCGGGGAGGGCGGAGTCGAGTTCCGCGACGTCAGCTTCACCTATCCGGGAGCGGAGGAGCCGGTGCTGCGCAACATCAGCTTCAAGGCGCGCAAAGGCGAGACGGTGGCGATCATCGGCTCGACCGGCAGCGGCAAGACGAGCGTGCTGAACCTGATCCCGCGCTTCTACGACGTCGCCGAGGGCGAAGTGCTCGTCGACGGCATCGACGTGCGCCGGTACAGCCAGCACGCCTTGCGCGCCAAGCTCGGCTACGTCTCCCAGCGGGCGGTGCTGTTCAGCGGCACGGTCTCCGGCAACGTCGCCTACGGCGGCAGCGCCGCGCCGGGGAGCGACGCCGAGGAAGGCGTCCGGAGGGCTGTCGCGATCGCCCAGGGAACGGATTTTGTCGAGCGGATGGAAGGGCAGTACGAGGGCCGCATCGCCCAGGGCGGAGACAACGTCTCCGGCGGGCAGAAGCAGCGGCTGTCGATCGCGCGCGCCGTCTACCGGCAGCCGGACATCTACCTGTTCGACGACTCGTTCTCGGCGCTCGACTACCGGACCGACCGCGAGCTGCGCGCGGCGCTGCGCCGGGAGACCGGCGGCGCGACGACGATCATCGTCGCCCAGCGCATCGGCACGATCAAGGACGCCGACCGCATCCTCGTGCTCGAGGACGGACGCATCGTCGGCAGCGGCACGCATGAGGAGCTGCTGCAGGATTGCGAGACGTATCAGGAGATCGCCCTTTCCCAGCTATCCAAGGAGGAACTCGGCCATGGCCCAATCGAATCAGCCTTATAAGAATGATGAAGGCCGCCAGGGAGCGGCGCCGCGCCGGGGCCATCCCGGCGGGGGACCGATGGGCGGACCGATGGGGGGCGGCATGGCGCCGGGCGACAAGGCGAAGGACTTCCGCGCCACGCTTCGCAAGCTGGCCGCCTACTGCCGGAAGTACATGCCGATCATCGTGCTGTCGCTCGTGCTCGCGCTGGCCGGGTCCGCGCTGAACGTCATCGGGCCGGACCTGCTGCGCGACATCACCGACAAGATCCAGGAAGGCATCCGGGGGACGATCGACATCGATGCGATCAACCGGATCGTGCTGCTGCTCGCGGCGCTGTACGGCGCCGGCCTGATCTTCAACTACGCGCAGGGGTTCATCATGGCGACGGTCACCCAGCGTATCACGAACAAGATGCGGACCGAGATTTCCGCTAAAATCAACCGCATGCCGCTGCGCTACTTCGACTCGACGAGCTACGGCAACGTGCTGAGCCGCGTCACCAACGACATCGACATGATCGGCCAGACGCTGAACAACAGCCTCGGCATGCTCGTCTCGTCCGTCGCCTTGTTCGTCGGCGCGCTCGTCATGATGGTGTACACGAACTGGATCCTCGCGCTCACGGCCGTCGTCTCGACGATCCTCGGCTTCGCGCTCATGAGCGTCATCATGAAGCACTCGCAGCGCTATTTCGTCGCCCAGCAGGAGGTGCTCGGGCGGCTCAACGGCCATATCGAGGAGACCTACTCCGGCCATGCGGTCGTCAAGGCGTACAACGCCGAGGACGAGGCCAAGGCCGCCTTCCACGACCTGAACGGCAAGCTGTACGGCAGCGCTTGGAAGTCGCAGTTCATGTCCGGCCTCATGATGCCGATCATGGGCTTCGTCGGCAACCTCGGCTACGTCGCGATCTGCGTCGTCGGCGCGATGCTCGTCACCTCGGACTCGATCAGCATCGGCACGATCGTCGCGTTCATGATCTACATCCGGCTGTTCACGCAGCCGCTCGGCCAGATCGCCCAGGCGGCGACCAACCTGCAGGCGGCGGCAGCCGCGGGCGAGCGCGTCTTCGAATTCCTCGAGGAGGAGGAGCTGGCGGACGAAGGCGGCAAGACGGCGAAGCTGGCGAACGTCAAAGGCGACGTCGAATTCCGCCATGTCCGCTTCGGCTACGCGGCCGACAAGGACGTCATCAAGGACTTCTCGATGAAGGCGGAGGCCGGGCAAAAGATCGCCATCGTCGGCCCGACCGGAGCCGGCAAGACGACGCTCGTCAACCTGCTCATGCGGTTCTACGAGCTGAACGGAGGCGAGATCCTCGTCGACGGAATGCCGATCGACCGGATGACGCGGGAGGACGTGCATAGCCTGTTCAGCATGGTGCTGCAGGATACCTGGCTGTTCGAGGGCACGATCCGCGACAACATCGCCTTCTCCCGTCCGGACGTCACGGATGCGCAGATCGAGGAGGCCTGCCGCGCCGTCGGCCTGGACCACTTCATCCGCACGCTGCCGGAAGGCTACGGCACCGTGCTGGGCGACCGCGCCAGCCTGTCGGCCGGGCAGAAGCAGCTGCTCACGATCGCGCGGGCGATGATCGACGACGCGCCGCTGCTCATCCTCGACGAGGCGACCAGCTCCGTCGACACGCGCACCGAGCTGCTCATCCAGCGCGCGATGGACCGCCTGTCCGCCGGCAAGACGTCGTTCGTCATCGCCCACCGGCTGTCCACGATCAAGAACGCCGACCGCATCCTCGTCATGAAGGACGGCGACATCCTCGAGACGGGCACGCATGACGAGCTGCTGGCGCGGGGCGGCTTCTACGCCGAGCTGTACAACAGCCAGTTCGAGCAGGTTTCCTGAGCCTTCCATGCACGTTAAGGCCGGCCCGCGACTTCCGGATTCGGAGCGCTGCGGGCCGGTTTTTCCATCGCGGCGGTTGTCGCCGTCCGAACCGGCTCCTATACTGGAGGAAAGGGGGATTGGTACGGATGGCAAATCACGTTGCCGGGAGACGCCGGACTCATGCAAAGCCTGACTGAGGGGCGATCCTTTGCATGGGGCATATCCGGCTGAAGACGATATCGCCCGCCGATCGTTTCCGAGGATGGGGCTTTGCACCTTATGAATCTTCAACCATCTTTATCATAAGGAGCGTTAAACGATGATTCCCCCATTTATCCGAAACCATCAATTCAATGGAATTCAAAAGCAGGTCCGCTTGCTGCAGCAGGCGTGCGCTTCGGCCGCAGATCCGAAGGTGCTCCGCTCGGCGCGCGAGGGCGTGCTGCTGGCGCTGCACGAGGCGTTTCCGGATGCGGACGAAGGGCAGCGCGCCCTGCTGGAGCCGATCGCCGGCTGGCATGCGGCGGATGATTTCCGGCTCGGGCTGCACGCCCTGCAGCCGTACCGGCTTCCGTTTCCGACTCCGTCCGACGCCGGGCTGCGCCGTCTGTTCCCCAAGGTCAAGAAGCTCAAGACGCCGGACCTGGCCGAGCTTGACCTCGCGCAGACGACCTATCTCGGCTGGACGGAGGCCGGCAGCGGACGCATGCTGCTCGTCTGCGGCATCGACGGCATGCTCATCGGAGTCGAGGGCCGCGTGACCGGGGCGGTACGCGGCAAGAACGTCTGCTTCGCCTGCCGGCATCATGGCGAGGTCGGCTTGTTCACCGCCGTCGCCAAGCACCGGCCGGCCAAGGCCTCGCCCGACTATTACAAGGCGATCGGCAACTACATTTGCCTCGACAGCGCCGTCTGCAACCGGCAGATCGAGGATGCCGGGCCGCTGGAGCGGTTCGTCCGCGACGTGACGGCGCGCTGATGGAGGCAGCAGGACGAGAAGAGAAAGGGGAACGGTCGGAATGAAGAGCATCGCTGTCTTTTGCGGGTCGCGTCCGGGGGCTTCGGCCCTGTACATGGAGGAGGCGCGGGCGATGGGACGAAAGCTGGCGGAAAGCGGCATCGAGCTCGTCTACGGAGGCGCGGCGGTCGGTCTGATGGGAGCGGTCGCGGACGGCGCGCTGGAGGCGGGCGGCCGGGCGATCGGCGTGCTCCCGCAATTCCTGCAGGATCGGGAAATCGCGCATCGGGGACTGACGGAGCTGATCGTCGTCGACTCGATGCACGAGCGCAAGCAGCGGATGGCGGAGCTGGCGGACGGCTTCGCCGCCTTGCCGGGAGGTCCGGGCACGATGGAGGAGTATTTCGAAATCTTCACCTGGGGCCAGCTCGGCCTGCACGGCAAGCCGTGCGGCCTGCTGAACGTCGGAGGCTACTTCGACCCGCTGCTCGCGATGTTCGAGCGGATGGAGCAGGAAGGCTTCATGCAGCCTCAGCATCGCGGCATGGTGCTGGCGGACGGCTCGCCGGACGGGCTGCTGGAGCAGATGCTGGCCTACGAGCCGCCGGCGGTCAAGACCTATCTGACCCCCGGCCGCACGTAGAAGGGGGCGGGGGCCGCATGAACGGCTGGAACATCCGCTTGCTGGAGCGGCGCGACAACGAGCGCATGGCCGGCATCATCCGCGCCTGCCTGGTGGAGTTCGGCGGCAACCGCGCCGGCCTCGCCTGGGAGGACGCCAGCCTGCATGACCTGCACGCGCATTACGGCGAGCCGGGACGCGGCTATTGGGTCGCCCTGGACGGCGAAGGCGAGATCGCGGGCGGCTGCGGCATCGCCGCCTTCGCCGGCTCGGCGGGCGTGTGCGAGCTGCAGAAGATGTACCTGCTGCCGGCCGCGCGCGGGACGGGCGCGGCCGGGCTGCTGCTCGCGGAGGCGCTCGCCTTTGCCCGCGGCCGCTACCGGCAGTGCTATCTGGAGACGCTGACGAGCATGAAGGCGGCGGAGCGCTTTTACGGGAAACACGGCTTCGCGCCGCTGCGGGCGCCGCTCGCAGGGTCGGAGCACTACGCCTGCGATGCCTGGTATATCCGGGATCTGTGACGAGGGCAAGGGCAAGGTCGTCCTGCTGCCCTGCGGATGCGGCGCGATGAAGGAACGGTGAATTCGACGACTAGGGAGGAAGAGGCATGGCTCAAGCGCTGCTGGTCATCGACGTGCAAAAGGACCTGGTGGAAGGAAACGGAGGAGAGGTTCCGATTTTCGAGCCGGAGCGGCTGTTCGAGGCGATCGGCAAGGCCGTCGAGCAGGCGGAGCAAGCGGGGGCCCGCATCGTCTTCGTGCGGGACAAGTCCGTCGGCGGTGGAGAAGGAGAGGGCTTCGACGTCCATCCGGCGCTCCGGATTCCACCGGACGCGGCCGTGTTCGACAAGACCGCCACCAGCTCGTTTCATGAGACGGGGCTGCTGGAGCATCTGCGGGAGCATGGCGTCCGCCACTGCGTCATCGCCGGCTGCATGACGCAATATTGCATCGACACGGCGGTGCGCGCCGCGACGCTGCACGGCTTCGACGTCACGCTCGTGCGGGACGGCCACTCGACGAGCGACTCGCCCGTGCTGTCGGCCGAGCAGATCATCGCCCATCATAACGCGACGCTGCACGGCTATGACAACAACGGTCCGTTCGCGCTGGTGCGCCCGACGGAAGAGGCGTTGTTCGACCCGCCGCACGACCAGTACCGCTGACGGGACAGGTAACGCGGATCGGCAAACGCCGCTTCGCCGCCCGCTAAGGGAGGCGAAGCGGCGAGTTGTCCGTGTCCCATTAAACGTTTATTTCAATGACATACCCTGCAACTTTATGAAGCGGATTGTCGTTATTCATTATGTCGAATTCAGCTGGACAGCCGGGTTTTACTTTTGTAAGCGCAATATCTGGGGTCTTTTAGCTGGATACAGTTTTTAGCGTGATGAAGTCCATAAACTATTTGCATTTTATAAACGACAATTTCGTGAAAGGGCGCAGTTAAATAGTAGGAGTCATTTATTCCTAGGGAGGTGCGGTTAAGGTTGTATTTTCTCATTTCCCTGTCTTTTGTTGTCGTATCGATAATTGGTTTGAAGCGATCTAAAATGAAGCATCCTTATTCAAAAGGCATTTTTCTTGCAATGGCCTTATCGCTTGTAGCGGTTGTTTGTCTTGCTCAGAATTACACACAAAATCTAATTCCAGAAGTTAATGATGGGATCGGGATTTCAAATCCCGTGGCTTCTTGGATTTTTGGAGACGACGGCTGGTCGAGGGAATCCTTCCGCGTTGCGTTCGAGAGATCCATCTACGTTAGTCTTTTCTTGATCGTGATCTATCCTGTGGCGCAGGTACTTGAGTCGAGATCAGGCAAATAAGGAACAAATCCGATCCGGGCGGGTGTCCACGCTGCCGTCCGTCACGCAAAAAAAAGGAGCGCAGCATGCTGCGCTCCTTTTTTTGCGATGAAAAAACCGTCAGCCCTGCGCCTCGCCGTCCAGCGAGCGCGCCGCCCGAATCGTGAAGATGAACATCGTGCCGTCCCCGACCTGGGACGAGGCGGAGATCGAGCCGCCCATCAGCTCGACCAGCGTCTTGCTGATGGACAGGCCGAGGCCGGTGCCTCCTCGCCGCGCGGAGCCGCCGTCCAGCTGGATGAACGGCTGGAACAGCAGGTCCATCTTGTCCGGCGGAATGCCGATGCCGCTGTCCTCCACGACGAACTCCAGCTCCACCGATTCGTCGGAAGCTCCGCGCTCGTTGACGTAGACCTTCACGCCGCCCGCTTCCGTGTAGCGGATCGCGTTGGCGATCAGGTTGGCGAGCACTTGCTTGAGGCGGCCCGCATCGCCGATCAGCGTCCGGGACACGTCGGGGGCGAGGTAGGACTCCAGGCTGATGCCGCGCTCCTCGGCCATCGGACGGAACAGGTCGAGCGTATCGCCCAGCACGACCTCCAGCTCGAACGGCTGACGGTGCAGCTCCATTTTTCCGTTCTCCATCTTGGAGTAGTCCAGGATCTGATTGACGATCGTCATGAGCCCCTTGCCGCTCTTGTGGATCACCTCGGCGCTGTGACGCTCCTCCGGGGGCAGATTGCCCTCGAGCATCATCTCGGACATCGTCAGGATGCCGTTCAGCGGCGTCCGGATTTCGTGGCTGATCATGTCCAGGAAGCCCGACTTGACCCGGAGCGCGGCCTCCGCCTGCTCCTTGAGGGCGGTCATCTCCCGGTTGCGCGCCTCCAGCTCCTGCGTCCGCAGCAGCAGCTGGTCGCTCTTGCGCTGCAGCTCCTTGCGCGCCAGATGGAAGCTCGCGAAGGCGTCGATCTTGCTGAGCAGGATGTCGGGATGAAGCGGCTTCGTGATGTAGTCGATCGCGCCGGCGGAGTAGGCCTTCATGTAGTCCTCCAGCTCCGAGGTGAGGGAGGTGAGGAAGACGATCGGGATGTCCTGCGATTTTTTGCGCATCTTGATCCGCCGCGCGGTCTCGAAGCCGTTCATGTCCGGCATGAGGACGTCCATCAGGATGAGGGCGATGTCGTTCTCCAGCAGCGCCTTGAGGGCGAGCATGCCGGAGGTCGCGCCGAGCAGGTGGTACGGACGGTCCTGCAGCAGCGCCGCGATCGACGTGTATTCGTCCGGCCGGTCGTCGACCAGCAGGATGTTGACGGGAATATCCGATTGCCTGAGCATGAAAAGGGCACCTTTCTTTCTAGTTAATCAGCCAAGTCTTGAGCATCGTGACCAGCTGGGTCGTGTTGATCGGCTTGGGCATGTAGTCGGAGGCGCCCGCATCGAGGCAGCGGATGCGGTCCTCCTCCATCGCCCGCGCGGTAAGCGCGATGATGGCGAGGGCGCGGAAAGCCGGATCGGAGCGGATCGCGCGCATCGTCTCGTAGCCGTCCATCTCCGGCATCATGATGTCCATGAAGACGAGCTCGATATCCGGCTTCTCGCGCAGCAGCCGCACGGCCTCGCGCCCGTTTTGGGCGAAGAGGATGTCCATGTTGTAGCCTTCGAGCACGCTCGAGAGAGCGAAGATGTTGCGCATGTCGTCGTCGACGATGAGGATGCGCTTGCCCTCGAACGCGGCCGCGGGATCATGCAGCTTCTCGATGAGCTGCTGCTTGTCCGGCGGCAGGTCCGCGGTGCGCCGGTGCAGATACAGCGCGGTCTCGTCGTAGAGGCGTTCCATCGAGCGCACGTTCTTGATGACGATGCTTTCCGCGTATTGCTTGAGCTTCTGCTCGTCCTGGCGGCTCAGCTCCTTGCCGGTATAGATGATCGTCGGCAAGGTCTGCAGCTTGCGGTTGGTCTTGACCTGCTCCAGCAGGTCGAAGCCGGAGATGTCCGAGAGGCCCAGATCCAGCACCATGCAGTCGAAATGCTGCATCATCAGCTGCTCCAGCGCCTCGCGTCCGCTGCCGACGGCGGTGATGCGGACGTCGGGATGGCCGATGTAGGCGACGAGGCTATGCCGCAGATCGGCGTTGTCCTCGACGATGAGCAGGCTTTTCACCTTGCGCCGGACGTAGGATTCGATCTCCAGGAACGCCGTCGCCAGCTCGTCCTGGCTCGGCTTCTTCCAAAAGGACAACGCGCCGAGGCTGAGCGTCTGCTGATCCCGGTCCTCGGCCGAGATGACGTGCACGGGAATATGGCGCAGCTCGGGACGGCTCTTGAGCCGGGTGATGATCGAGCGGCCGTCCAGCACGGGCAGATCGGTGTCGAGCACGATCGCGTCGGGCTTGTACGCATGCGCGAGCGCGAGCCCTTGGTCGCCCTGGAAGGCGACCAGCGCCTTGAAGCCGCGCTTGCGGGCGAGCTGCAGCAGGATCGAGGCGTATTCGGCGTCGTCCTCGATGATGAGCAGCACGGCATCGCCGGGCTGCACGGTGTCGCGATCGTCCTCCATTTCCGAGAATTGCAGCAGCTTCGGATTGGAGATGGAGATGTCCGGGACAAACGATTCCATGAATTTGGCGGGGGCCGGAGCCTTCGTCAGCTCGGCGATCGAGATCGGCGCCTGAGCCGCGGCTGCGGCCTGGGCGCGGGCTTCGCTCGGAAGGACAGGCAGGACGAGCCGGAACCGGCTGCCTGCGTCCGGCGTCGACTCCGCCTCGATGCGGCCGCCGAGCAGCCCGGCCAGCTCGCGGCTGATCGTCAGGCCGAGTCCCGTGCCGCCGTACTTGCGGCTGGTCGTGCCGTCCGCTTGCTGGAACGCCTCGAAGATCGACTCCAGCTTCGCGGCAGGCACGCCGATGCCCGTATCCTTCACCTCGAAGACGATCTCGCTCGCCTCGGGCGCGCCTTGGCGGATGTCCAGAGAGACGGAGCCCTTGTCCGTGAACTTGAGGGCGTTGGAGAGCAGGTTGCGCAGAATCTGCTGCGCCCGGTGGCCGTCGGTCTCCAAGGTAGCCGGAGCGTCCGGCGCGATGCGGATGTCGAACGCAAGCTTTTTGGTCTGCGCCTGCTGCTCGAACGTCCGGTATAGCTGGCCCGCGATGATTTGAAGCTCCGTCGGCTCGATGACGGGCGTCATCTTGCCGGTCTCCAGCTTGGCGAGGTCGAGAATCTCGTCGATGAGCTGCAGCAGGTCCTTGCCGGAGGAGTAGATCGTGTGGATGTACTCCAGCTGCTTGCCGACGAGGTTGCCCGGCTTGTTCTCGGCGAGAATCTGGGACAGGATGAGCAGGCTGTTGAGCGGCGTCCGCAGCTCGTGCGAGACGTTCGCGAGGAACTCGGACTTGTGCTGGGCCGCGAGGTAGATTTCCTCCGCCTGCGCCTGGATCTCCAGCTTCTGGCGCTCGGTCAGCTCCGTCTGGGCGAGCAGCGAGCGGTTGGACGCCTCCAGCTCCTCCGTCTGCTCGCGCAGCTCCTCGGTCTGGGCGCGCAGCTCTTCCGACTGGGCTTCCAGCTCCTCGGTCTGGACCTGGAGCTCCTCGGCCTGCTGCTCGATCTCCGCTTTTTGGCGCGCGGTCCGCTCCATCTCCTGTTGAAGGTCGGCATTGGAAAGGCGCAGCTCCTCGGCCTGGCTGGCGAGGCTGTGCGCTTGCTGCTCGATCTCTTCTTTTTGAAGGAGCGCCAGCTCGCCGGCCTGCTTCAGCTCCTCGGTCTGCACGCGCAGCTGCTCGGTTTGGGCCGCCAGCTCCTCCGCCTGCTCCCGGGCTTCCTTGTACTGCCGCTCGATCTCTTCCTTCTGGCGGACCGTCGTCTCGCTCTCCAGCCGCAGCTGCTCGTTGGACGCCTCCAGCTCGAGCGATTGGAGGTGCAGCTGGTCGGTCTGGGCTTTGAGCTCCTCGGTCTGGGCCTGAAGCTCCTCGGTCTGCACCTGCAGCTCCTCGGCTTGGGTTTTAAGCTCCTCGGTCTGAGCCTCGAGCTCTTCCTTTTGGATCTGCGTCTCGCGCAGCAGCTCGTCGATGCGGGCGACGTCGGCGAGCGTGTTGATGAGGATGCCCATGTCGGCGCCGACGCGGCGGATAAGCTGGCGCTCCTTGCCGCTGAAGCCGCGGAAGGACGCCAGCTCCAGCACGGCGACGGCCTGGTCCTCGTACAGGATCGGCACGAGCAGCAGGTGGGACGGCTCGGCGGCGCCGAGTCCGGAGCGGATGCGGATGTAGCCCGGAGGCAGCGGGCTCCGCTCGAGCGTCTCGCGGCTCTCCGCGCACTGGCCGACCAGCCCTTGTCCGAGCCGGAGCGGCTCGGCGGGCAGCTCGGCCTCGTCCTGCGCGTAGCCCGCCGCGGCATAGTAGGCGCCGTCGGCACGCAGCGCGTACAACGCGCCGTAGCTCGCATCGACCGACGAGGCGAGCTTGGCGAGGAAGATGCGGGATGCCGCTCCGACCTCGATCGAGCCTTGCAGCAGGATGGCCATCTCCGATACGCGCGCGTTGAGCCACGCCTGCTCCTCGGCCTCGAGGCGCAGCGTCCGCTCCTGCTCCGTCTTGCGATGCAGGTGGTCCGCGACGCGGCGGAACGAGCCGGCGATGGAGCCGAGCTCGTCGCCAGGCGCGTCAGCGGCGGCGGGCTCGACCTGCTCGCCCCGCTCGATCTGGACGGCGATGCCGGCTACCTCGGCCAGGCCTCCCCGCATCCGCTGGCCGAGGCTGCGGTTATGCCAGGCGGCGACGGCGATGCCGGCCGCGGCGACGGCCGTCGAGACGGCCGCCAGCATCGGATCGGCCGTCAACCAGGCCAGTCCGATGAAATATGTCAATGTCAGGACGACGACGAGCGTGCTGATGGTGCTTTTATTTCTCAAGCGTTCTCACCTCCAGGGTTGAATCTAGGCATTCTTCTCATTATACCCTCTATGAACCTCGTACGAATAGGGAAACCGAGGGGAGGCAGCGGCGGGATCGAGAGGAAAAGGAATGCCGATGCCTGTACGTCAGGGAGGAATCGATGCAAGGCAGGCCGCGAAAAAGCGGCCGTCGCAAGGACGGCCGCTGCGGCGGGCCTGAAGGAGACGCGGCCTACCTATGGCCGGTGCGGCTGCCGAGGCCGCCCCGGCCGCTCAGGCTGCCGGCGATCAGGAACTGGGCGCCGTAATAGGTCAGCATGATAAGCGCATGGGAGAACGGCACGTCCGCCACGAACAGGTTCCAGGAGAGGACGGAGTCGGAGGCGACGAACAGCAGGCTGCCCGCGATCGCCCGCCGGTCTCCGGTCTGGATGGCCGACCAGGCCATCAGCGAGATGACGGCGACATACGCGATGACGGGCGCGATCAGGCCGTTCTGCCCGCTGTCGCGAAGCGCCTCCACGAGGCGCGAGCCCATGAAGATGCCGTAGGCGGCCAGCGGCGCGAGCGCGGCGATCCGCAGCGCCGAGAAGCGCATCCGCAGGAGGAAGGACGACAGGTAGAACAGATGGCCGATCAAAAAGGCGGTCAGTCCGACCGTGAACCAGCGCAGCGTGCCGTCGCCGACCGCGCAGAAGACGAGGCCGATCAGCCCGAGCGTCTGCCACGGCCGGCGCTCGGCCGGTAGCCGGCTCCAGGCGTAGGCGAAGATCAGCGCCATCGGGATGAGCTTGAACGTCAGCTTGACCGCTTCCGGCTCGGACGGGATGGCGAAGATGTAGACGAGCCCCGTGAGGGCGATGAGCAGAGGCAGGGCGAGTCCGGCTCCGGTCCGCGACGCGGACCGGGAGTCGGCGGGAGAGACGGGGTCGAGCTTGGGCGTAGGCATGGGCGTTCCTCCTGGAGGCGAGTAAGGGAGCATTTTTTGCAACCGTTTACCGTGATTATAAAGGGAGCTTGCGGTTTCGCCTAGGCCGAAAGCGGCGTCCTGCATAATTTTGGATGAATCGATCCATTCTAACGCCATCCGAAGGAAGGGAAGATCGTTTGATGGATCAAGTCCAATTGGCTCGCTCGCTGTTCGGTTCCTCCATGGCTTTCCATATCATCTTCGCCACGCTCGGGGTCGGTCTGCCGGTCATGATTATCGCGGCGGAGGTGCTGTTCCAGGTGCGCAAGGACGCCGATTACGCCACGATGGCGATGCGCTGGACCAAGGCGTTCGCCATCCTGCTCGGCGTCGCCATCCCGTCCGGCACGATCGTCGGCGTCATGCTCGCGCTGCTCTGGCCGGGCTTCATGGAGATCGTCGGCCAGGTCATCGCCCTCCCGTTCCAGATCGAGATCTGGGCGTTTTTCCTGGAGGCGCTGTTCATGTCCATCTATGTGTACGCGGCCGACCGGCTGAAGCCGTGGATGCGCATCGTGAGCGTCGTCTTCGTCTCGATCGGGGCGACCGGCTCGGCGGTGCTCATTACCGACGCGCATGCTTGGATGAATACGCCGCGCGGGTTTTCCATCGATGCGGACGGCGTCATCTCGAACGTCGACCCATGGGCGGCCGTGTTCAACCCGAGCTTTTTCGTCACGGCGGGCCATGTGGCGCTGTCGGGGTTCATGACAGGCGCGTTCGCCGTCGCCTCCGTCGCCGCTTGGAAGCTGATGCGCCGGGGCGTGACGCCGCGCGAGGCGTCCTACCACCGCAAAGGGCTGATGATCGCGCTCGTCATCGGGGCGGCCGCATCGCTCGGCACGGCGCTGAACGGGCACAGCACCGCCCAGATGCTGCATGTGCACGAGCCGGAGAAGCTGGCCGCGGCCGAAGGCCTGTTCGAGACGACCGCCTACGCGCCGCTGGCGATCGGGGGCATCGTGGACGAGGAGACGCAGTCGGTCAAGTACGGCTTCCATATCCCGTGGGCGCTCAGCTTCCTCGCCGGCAACAGTTTTAAAACGGTCGTGCGGGGGCTGAACGAGTTCCCCCGGGAAAACTGGCCGCCGCTGTTCGTCCATACGCTGTTCAACCTGATGGTCGTGCTCGGCTCGCTGCTCATCGTCATGAGCTTCGGGGCGCTCGTCTACTGGTGGCGCAGCCGCAAGCCGATGCCGCGCTGGATGCTCGGCGCGCTCGTGCTCAGCGGTCCGATGGCGCTGGTCGGCATCGAGACCGGGTGGGTGTTCAGCTGCAGCGCCCGCCAGCCGTGGACGATCTACCACATCCAGCGCACGGCGGACGCCGCCACCTCGGCGGGCAACCTCGGCAAGCTGTTCGTGCTGTTCCTCGGCCTGTACGCGCTGCTCATGGCGGTGACGATCCTCGTGCTCTGGTTCTATTTCAAGCGCAATCCGGTCAGCCGCGAGCTGTCCGGCATGGGACGGGGGGCGTAGGCGGATGAGCGATCCGACGCTGGCTATCCTCATCATCTGGCTGTTCGTCTTCGTGTACTCGATTCTCGGCTCGATCGACTTCGGCGCGGGCTTCTGGTCGATGGTGTTCGCCACGGCCAAGGGCGGCAGCGCCGCCGACATCGCCAACCGCTACCTGTCGCCCACCTGGAAGGTGACGAACGTGTTCCTCGTGCTGCTCGTCGTCGCGCTGGTCGGCTTCTTCCCGTTCGCCATGCCGGCGCTCAGCTCCATGCTCGTCGTGCCGGTCTGCCTCGTGCTTCTGCTGCTCGCGCTGCGCAGCACGTTCATGGTGTACGCGCAGATGTCGCCGCGCTACGTGCCGCTGCTGCGCGTCGTCTCCGGCGTGACCGGACTGCTTATCCCCGGGCTGCTGCTGACGGTGCTGCCGGTGACGCTGGGCGGATTCGTCGAGCTGAGGGACGGACATCTCGTCGTCAAGACGGCCGAACTGCTGACGAGCGGCACGCTGTATGCGCATCTGGCGTTCGGCATCGCCAGCGAGCTGCTGCTGTCGGCGGTGTTCCTGGCGGACTACGCCCGCGAGGCGGAGGACCTGGGGGCGTACCGGATCTATCGCCGCATCGCCATCACGATCGGACCGTTGACGCTGCTCACCGGCATGCTCGCCGCCGTGGCGATGCATCCCGAGGCGCAGTGGATCGTCGACCGCATGGCCGAGCGGTGGATCTGGTTCGCGCTGTCGGCGGCGAGCTTCGTCGCGGGCTTCAGCGCCTTGTACTGGAGGGGGCGGGGCGGCTGGACCGGCGTGCCGCGCGCCGCCGTCGTGCTCATCATCGTCCAGTACGCCTTCGCCAGCTACGGCTACGGCAGCGCGCATCTGCCCTACCTCGTCTATCCCCATCTGACCGTCGAGCAGGGCTTCACCAACCATGCGATGTTCGTCTCGCTGCTGGCCGGGTACGGCGTCAGCACCCTCGTGCTCGTGCCGGTGTTCATCTGGTTCTGGCTGCTGTTCCTCAAGGACAAGCGGTATTTGAAGCCCTGAGCCGGGTACGGCGGTTCTTTCGCTTGGGCGCACGGCGGGCGAGGTGTCGATCTCGTCGTCCCGCTGCACGTCCTTCTGTTCTAAAGGAATTCGCGCATGAAAAAAGCGGAGCCGCCGCACCGGGCTCCGCTTTTTCGGCATTCCGCCGGTCTTCCGTGCCGCTCCCGCCGACCGTCCTCGCCGCCGGCCCGATGCCGCTAGACGCTGCGGATGAGCCGGATGTAGAACTCGATGCCCTTGCCGAGGCTGCGGACGGGCAGCGACTCGTTGGCGGCATGGATCGTCTCGCGCTCCTCGCGGCTGAGCTCGTACGGCGTGAACCGGTACACGTACGGACAGATCGCCGCGAAATGCCGCGAGTCGCTGCCGCCGAGCATGACGTACGGCGTCACCGCCGCCTCGGGATACGTGCCGCGAATCGCCGCGGCTACGATCCGGTACGGCTCCTCCCGCGTCGTCGAGACAGGGGAAGGGTCGCCTGCCCGCACGATCCGAAGCTCGACGGCATCGTCGGCGATCACCCGGCGCATGCGCGCGGCGACGCCCTCGGCCGTCTCTCCGACGGCGACGCGCACGTTGGCGCCCGCTCTCGCCTCGGCGGGCAGGACGTTGGCCGCCGGGCTGCCCTGCAGCGTCGTCACGGCGATCGTCGTGGAGCTGAGCGCCCTCGTTTCCGGCGACAGCCGGTGGAACAAGCGCGCGAGCAGAGGCTCCAGCAGCCCTAGATTGGCGAACAGGATCCGATAGCCGAAGGAGGAGCGCCGGCCGAGCGTATCGAGCATGTCCCGCGTCGGCGGCGGGAAGAACGGCTTGGGCGGGCGGCGCTCCAGACGCCGGATCGCCCGCGCCAGCCGGTACGCCGTCCCGAGGCGAGGCGGCGCGGAGGCGTGTCCGCCCGCTCCGCGGACGATCAGCTCGAAGTCGCTGACGCCCTTCTCGGCGACGCCGACGACGGCGATCGGGCCGCGCACGCCGGGGAAAATGCCCTCCACGACGGCGCCGCCCTCGTCGACGACGAGTCCGGGACGGATGCCGCGCTCCTGCAGCAGGCGGACATGGGTCGGCGCGCCGTCGCCGGCGATCTCCTCGTCGTCGCAGAACGAGAGGTAGACGTCGCGCCGGGGCTGGAAGCCGGCTTGGATGAGCTGCTCGACCGCCTCGAGGATGCAGACGAGCGTGCCCTTCGTATCGATCGCTCCCCGTCCCCAGACGCGGCCGTCCGCGATCGCGCCGGAGAACGGCGGGTGAATCCAGCCCTCTTCTTCCGCAGGCACGACGTCGAAATGGGACATCAGCACGGTCGGCGCTTCCGCCTCCTCGCCCCTCCAGCGGTACAGCAGCGTGCGGCCGTTGACGATCTCCCTCTCCAGCGCCATATGGGCGGCGGGGTACAGCTCCGGCAGCAGGTCCAGCAGCGAGCGGAATTCCGCGCGTACGGCCGCCTCCGGCTCGCGGACCGATACGGTGCGCTTGCGGATCAGCAGCGACAGCCTTCCGGCGGCGGCGTCCGCGTCGACCGAGACCGGCTCGCCGCCGGAAGGGGACTCCAGGACGGCGGGATCGGGCCGGAACCGGGCCGCCCGCAGGAGCAGGACGGCAGCGAGGGCGATCAGGAGAGCGGGCAGGACGAGCACGAGCAGGAATGCGGGCTGGGGCATGAGAATCTCCGCCTTTGCGTCGGGAATGGGGTGGTTCGGATAGGTCCAACGTACCAACGCCCTCCGCGCGCGTCAACGGATAACATTCTCTTCTGGAGGGGGACAGGCGATCGGCGCTCTGTCCGGCGAAGCGAAAAGGACGATGCGCGCGGCATCGTCCTTCTCAGGCGACGATCAAACTCAGGCGGATTGAACGTCGGCCAGATGCTCCGCGAGCCGGTCCCATGTCTCGCGGATGCCTTGCTCCATCCCCATGTCGATGACGGTCTTGAGCTGCTCCGCCGTCTCGTAGCGGGTCTGGCTGATGACGACGGTGGAGCCGTCCCGCTCCTCGAAGCTGAGCTCCGTGAAGCTCGGAGGGAGCTCCTCGTTGATCGTGCCTTCCGCGTCCGAGAAGTAATCCGTATAGGAAAAGAAGTCCTGCGGCCGCGTCTCCTTATAGATCGTCTTGCCCCAGGATTCCATGCCGTAGAAGTCGCCTTGCGCCGGGTCCTCGCACTTCATGCAGTAGTGCCAGACGCCTCCAGGACGGAAGTCGATCCTGCACTCCGTCAGCGTCCAGCCGCGAGGGCCCCACCACTTCGTCAGATGCTCGGCCTCCGTAAAGGCGCGGAATACAAGGTCCTTCGGAGCGCCGAACGTCCTCTCCAGGATGAACTGGTTGCCTTCCACCCGAACGTGCATGGATGTTGCCATAATTGAACTCCTCCTCGAAAAAGGGTTGGATGATCGTACTCTGGTTCTCTGGTTCTCTGGTTCTCTGGATGCGCTAGCGGTTGAATCCACTATAGCTTGATTAGAATATTCCTGTCAAGGAATATTCTAAAAAAAGAATAAGAACCGGAAACAGGCGGGGCTGTGCCCGCCTGTCTTCGGCTCTTTCGGCCTTGCCGCGATGCTCCTGCGATGCTCTCGACGGCTCTTTGCCGGGACGGCCGCCGCGGGAGGCGGCGGGCTCCCGATCCGGCCCTGACCTAAGCCGGGGCGGACGGAGGCTGCTGCGCCTGCAGCTTGAGCGCCCGCCGGAGCGTCTTGCCGGAGCTGTTCTTGGGCAGCTCGGGGAGGAACTCGATCGACGTCGGCCGCTTGTACTTGACGAGGCTGCCGCTGCAGAAGGCGGCCAGCTCCTCGGCCGTCAGCGCCTCGTCGCTGCGGACGACGTACGCTTTGACCGCCTCGCCCTGCGTCACGTCCGGCACCCCGACGACGGCCGCCTCGAAGACGCCGGGATGGCGGTAGAGCACCTCCTCCACCTCGCGCGGGTAGACGTTGAAGCCGCCGACGTTGATCATGTCCTTCATGCGGTCGACGATATAGATGTAGCCCTCCTCGTCCATGCGGGCGATGTCGCCGGTGTGGAGCCAGCCGTCCCGCAGCGCCTCGGCGGTCGCCTCCGGCAGATTGTAGTAGCCCTGCATGACGTTCGGCCCCTGCACGATCAGCTCGCCGATCTCACCGCGCGGCACCTCGCGGCCCTCCGGGTCGACGATGCGGTTCGTGACGCGCGGGATGTCGACCCCGACCGAGCCGGGCTTGCGCTTGCCGCCGAGCGGGTTGAACGCCGTCACCGGAGCCGCCTCCGACAGGCCGTAGCCTTCGTAGACGACGACGCCGAACCGCTCCTCGACCTTGTGCAGCACCTCCACCGGCAGCGAGGCGCCGCCGGAGGAGCAGAGCCGCAGCGTAGCGAAGTCGGCGGCCGATGCACCCGGCACCTGCAGCAGATACGCATACATCGTCGGCACGCCGGAGAACATCGTCGCCCGCTGCTCGCGGATCGCGGCGATCGTCTCCACCGGGTGGAAGCGCGGCAGGATGACGATGCAGGCGCCGACCGCCAGCGGGGCGTTCAGGCAGACGGTCAGGGAGTAGATATGGAACATCGGCAGCACCGTCACGGCGCGGTCGCGCTCCGTCACCTCGAACATCGTATAGACCGATTCGGCGTTCGTCGCCAGATTGCGGTGGGAGAGCATCGCGCCCTTCGGCTTGCCGGTCGTGCCCGAGGTGTAGAGGATGACGGCGGTGTCCTCTTCCTTGATGTAAGCGGATTCAATCTGTCCGGCGCCGAGCTGCAGCAGTCGGGCAAAGGAAGCTTCGCCTTCTTCCTCTCCCACGTAGAAAGGCTGGATCGGACGGGGCAGCCGGGCCTGCAAGGCGGCGATCAGCGGCCTCAGCGGCGCGGCGGCGACGGCGGCGCGGGCTCCGCTGTCGGCCAGGATATACGCGAGCTCATCCGCCGTATAGGTCGGATTGACGGGCACGACGATCGCGCCGAGGCTGAGCGCGCCGTAGAGGGAGACGATGAACTCCGGGGCGTTGCCGAGCAGCAGCACGACCTTGTCGCCTTTGACGATGCCTTGGGCGGCCAGTCCGGCGGCGCAGCGCCGCACCTCCTCGATCAGCTCCGCATAGGTGGCGCTTGCTCCTTGGTAGACGTACGCTTCCCGATCCGGGAAGCTTGCCGCGCTGGTTTCGAGCGCTTCGACCAGGTTCCAGCTCATGCTTTCGATCAGCTCCTTTTTCCTCATGGTAGGCGGGGAAGGATCTGCGATGACTCACTGCCATCTTATTCGAGAAAGCGCTTTCGAATCCCTCCTGGGAACGAATGGGAAAAACCCGGCGCAAGGCGCGCCGGGCCGGAGCGGCGGAGTCCGGCCAAGGCGGACCCTCGCTTCGGGCAGAGGAGCGCATCCGACCGCGATGCGCGGTGCAGCCGGAAGGCGCTCCCGCCGTTCAGCCGATGCCGGCCAGGCGCAGCAGCGCCATCGCTGCGATGCCGACCGCGACGGTGAGCAGCAGGCTGCGCGTCCAAGCGGCGACGAGCAGGGCCGGCAGCAGGGCGAGCAGCGCCGGCAGGTCGAGCGCGGTCCGCCCGCCTTCGTGCATGAGCAGGCTCTCCATGACGAGCGCGCCGAGCAGGCAGAGCGGGATGAACGACAGCCACTTCCGCACCGGCTCCGGCAGCCGGAGGCCGCGGACGAGCAGGAAGGGCAGGATGCGCGGAAGCAGCGTGACGAGCATGCCTCCGAGAGCGGCGAGCAGCAGCTTGTCGGAGACGCTCATCGGTCCGTCGCGGCTCCCAGCGCGGCAGCCAGCACGGTGGAGACGAGCACGGCCAGATGCGAGGGCATGACCGGCAGGCAGGCGGCCATGACGGCCGCCACGCAGCCGAGCAGCAGCAGGCGATGCCGCAGCTTGCCGCGCGGAGCCTGCTGCAGCTGCAGCACGAGCAGCGCCGCGAACATCGCGGGCAGCGCGAAGTCCAGGCCGAGCGCCTCCGGATGCTCGATCCAGCGGCCGCCCGCCGCTCCGAGCACGCAGGCGGCGATCCAGCACAGGTAGGCGGTGACGTTGAGCCCGTCCATCCAGGCGCCGGACAGCCGGCCGGTCGCGCCGAGGCGGACGGTGGCGACGCCGAACGTCTCGTCGGTCAGCAGGGCGCCGAAGCCGAGCGTGCGCAGCAGCGGATACCGCGTCAGATGCGGAGCGATCGCCAGGCTCATGAGCAGATGGCGCAGATTGACGATGAACGTCGTCAGGATGACGGCGGAGAGCGGCGCTCCCGCAGCCAGCAGACCGACCATGACGAACTGGGCGGCACCGGCATAGACGAAGACGGCGAGCAGTCCGGCTTCCAGGACGCTCAGCCCGGAGCCGACAGCGACGATGCCGAAGGCGAAGCCGATGCCGAGGTAGCCGAGCAGCGTCGGCAGGCAGTCCCGGACTCCTTGGAGGAAGGAATCGGAAGCATTCGTCCCGGCGCCGGTCGAGGCGGAGGCGGATTCGTAGATGGATGGCATGGGGGCGGCCTCCTTGCTTGAAGTCTTTCCGGACGTTAGGCCGGACAACAGGCTTCATTATAGCAAGGAACGGCGGCAGGTGTCAGGAAGCGGCAGCCAGGAAAGGATATGGTATAATCTAGACGGGAAAGAGGATTTATCCAACTCATGCAATCGGGAGAGGATGGGAGCAGGATGGAGCTTTTTTTCAGGGATAATTTCTTCAGCTCGGGGGAGACCGAGATCATGGACGCTTCCGGTCAGCCGATCGGCAAGGTCGACCTGCGGAGTGCGTTCGGCTCCTCGATGGAAATTTACGGGGCCGCGGGCGAAAGCTTGTACGAGGGGCGATTCCCGGCCTTCTCCAGCAAATGGAGGGTCATGGATGCCGGCGGAGAAGAGATCGGACAGCTTCGCTGGAGGACGGCTTTCTTCACGAAGCGCTTCGAATACGACAGCCATGGCCGCGGCGTCTATCAGCTCACGTCGCCCGCCATGTCCAAGGAGTACGAGATCGCCGACGAGGACGGACGGATCGTGGCCCGATTCGAGCGGGTAAGCGGCTGGATGTCGGCCGGCGCGTTCCGCCTCGAATGCGGCGAATGCCGAATTCCGCCGCTGGAATGGGCGGCGGTCATACTCGGCATGAATGCGATGCAGAAGCAGGCGTCTGCGGCGGGAGGCGTCTGAGCAGGAAAATAGGAGATGTATCGGAGCGTCGATGCTGGAGCCGGCGCTAGAGCAGGCGGTAGCCGGCCGGCAGCGAGCCGGTGCGGCGAATCTCGCGGATCTGCGCGTCGGTCAGCGACTGGTTCGTCGAGATCAGCGACTCGACATCCTCGCCGCCGATCAGATCATCCAGATCGGGCAGGTTGCGCACCGAGCCCCGGTAGACGCGGTAGTTGCCGCGGAAGCGCGTCTCCGAGAAGACGACGAGCGTGGCGGTCGAGCTGGTGGAGAAAAAGCGGAGGCTTTCAAATCCGTCCAGGATGCGGTCCGTATCGCGGATGCCGAGGTTGCCGCGGTAGATGCGGCTGGCTCCGCCGTAACGCTCCTCGGAGTACACGGTGAGGCGGGGGTAGGTCTGGCTCGCTTGCACAGGTTTCATCAGGGGAATCTTCCTTTCGGATTGGCTTCCCTAGCAGATTATGATAGGAACCGCGAAAGGTTCGAGGCGTTTGCCTCGGAGGGATGTCCGGCCAGCGGCGGATGCTTCGGAGCGGCAGCGCGGCGGGGCTTTGCGGCCGGAGCCGCGCGCGAAATGCCGCGCAGCCCGGAACCGAGCGATCAGCCTTCCCGCACGGCGGCATCGTTCTCGGCGATCCGTCCCGGCTCCAGCACCGAGGCGTACAGCCCGAAGCTCAGCCCGAAGCGGTCGTTCATGACGCGCAGCAGCGAAGGGTCCCGCTCCAGGCTCTCCGGATCGTAATTAATTATAGAGCAGCGGCTGCATAGCGAGTCCACCTGCAGCAGCGAGCTGCCGATGCGCAGCCGCGCGCCGAGCAGCGACTCGTCGTCGAGCTCGGGATCGTCCGTCCTCAGCAGCAGGTTGGGCCGGAAGCGAAGCGCTTCCGCCTCCTTGCCCCATGCGGCCTTCAGCCGCCGCAGCGAAGCATCGGTGACGATCAGGACGCTGGCGGCGTCGACCGCCATCAAGCCGTTGCCTTCCCGGCCGGGAGCTCCTTCGCCGCTCATCGACATGCGCGTGCCCGTCACCTGCTCCAGCTCGTCCCCAAGGGCGGGCTCCCAGCGGTAAGCGGGACCGAGCGGGGAGGCGACGCGGACGCCTTCTTCCCCGTAAGTGGCTCGATACATCAGCAGGGCGGGGAACTTACGGGCGGTGTAGTAGCTGTTCCAGCCTTCCTTGGCCTCGTCGAACAGGCTGCAGAAGCGGTCTCCTTCCAGGCCGTACGATTCGACGGAGACGGCTTGCAGCCGCTCGCCTCCCATCGATTTGACGGGATAGCGCCAGATTTCGCTTGCTTGTCCGATCCGCATTCGTTCATCAGTCTCCTTCACATGGTCATAGGGCAGGCTGCAGGCCGAAGAGAAGACCCGCTTCTCCGCAGCAGGCCGCGGCCCGCATTTCGTTCTCTTGAGGAATGCCGCCGTTCCGCCGAGGCGAAGCGCAGCGTCCGCTTTTTCCCCATAGCCGCTTTACGCGGGCGGGATCAGGGGCAGCCGGACGTTTTTCCCGCGTGCGGACTGCAGTTTTGCCCCGAATGGGCTATAATGAGCAAAAGGGCTCATCCAATCGCGCGGGAGGGAAAGACAACCTAATGACGGATAAAGTGAAAATTTTCAGCGGATCGTCCAATATTCCGCTTGCCAAAAGCATCAGCGAGCAGCTCGGGCTGCCGCTCGGCGAAGTGACGCTGAGCCAGTTCGACAACGGCGAGCTGTACGTCTCGTACGGAGAGCCGATCCGGACCTGCCACATCTTCATCGTGCAGTCGCTCTCCGATCCGGTCAACGAGAACTTCATGGAGCTGCTGATTATGATCGACGCGGCCAAGCGGGCCTCGGCCAAGACGATCAACATCATCATGCCGTACTACGGCTACGCCCGCCAGGAGCGCAAGCGCCATCCGCGCGAGGCGATCTCGGCCAAGCTGGTCGCCGACCTGCTGCATACGGCCGGCGCGTCGAGGATCATCACGCTCGACCTCCATACGGCGGCGATCCAAGGCTTTTTCACCTTCCCAGTCGACCATCTGACCGCGCTGGACGAGCTGACCGAGCACATCCGCGCCAAAAATATCGAGAATCCGGTCATCGTCTCGCCGGATGCCGGACGGGCCTCCACCGCCGAGAAGCTGGCCAACTATCTCCAAGCGCCGTTCGCGATGGTCGTCACCAACCACGATCCGCATACCGGCGAGGAGAAGATGCATGTCATCGGCGACGTCAAGGACAAGACGCCGGTCATCATCGAGGACATCATCGACACGGGCCGCACGCTGTTCAACGTCGTCGAGAAGCTCGTGGAAAAAGGCGGCCGCGACGTCGTCATCGCCGCGACGCACGGCCTGTTCTCCGGCGACGCGCTGGACAAGCTCAACCATCCGCATATCCGCGAGATCGTCGTCACGGACTCCATCCTGCAGCAGTCCACGCCGAATGAAAAGCTGACCGTCATCCCGACGGCGGGCCTGTTCACCGAGGCGATCCGCTCCAACATCTACGGCGGCTCCATCGCCACCTTGTTCAAAAACCGCGGCATCTGACGCCGCGCCCTCAAGCCCTGCTGTCCGGACCGATCCGGACAGCAGGGCTTTTTGCCATGCGCGGGCTTGCCCGTCCGCAGGGCTCGGGTCCGTCCTTTCGGGAAGCAGCGGCGTCGTCTGGTCCATGCCGGTCTCCAGGGGCCAAGGGCGCAGCGACGATCTCGCGGCACCAGTATACCCCATTTTCATGCCGCTGCCGACGGCGATCGGGAGCGGGCTTCACTTTTCCGGCGGAAGCGTGCAGAAATCCGGAAAGGCCCCGGCTCTGCTCTTGTCTATCCGCAGCCGGGTCGGTAAAGTAAGTCTAGGACACGCGGCAGCGGCAGGAGAAACGCGGGCAAAGAACCGCAAACCCGCCCGAAGAGAGGAGGCCCGCGATGCTCATCTACTTCTTTGTTTTGCTGGCCGCCGGCGCGGCGGCGCTGCTGGCCCGGCCGCGCGAGGCGGAAAGCCGCTGGGCGGCGGCCTTTCTGATCCTGGCCTCGCTCGGCGGCGCCGCATCCTGGCTCGAGCGGGCGGGCCAGCCCTCATGGGCAAGGGCGCTGGAGCTGCTCAACGCCTGCCTCACGCCATGGGCGGTGCTGATGTTCGCGCTCGTGTGGAGCGGCTTGTTCCTTCGGCCAGGCACAATTCGGCGGGGGAGCGCGGGGAGCGGGGAGAGCGGGCGGCGCGGCGGACTGAGCGGAGAAGAACGGCGGAGCGCCGGGAGCGGATCGCGCGGAAACAGAGCGCACGGCGTCAGCGCCAGAGGCCCGTTCGTCGCCCTGGCGCTGCTGCTGCCGCCGCTAGCGTCGATCGGCGAAGCGCTGCTGCGGGGAGGCGGTCCCGATTACGGGCTGCTGCTCGTCTGGACCGCTCCCTATTATCTCGCCGCCTGCGCCGCGATGATTCTGGCCGTGCTCCGCGAGGCGCATCCGCTGAAGCGGCGCTCCCGGCTCATCATGGCCGTCATTACGGTGCCGACGCTGCTGGCCGTGCTCGGGCTCATCAATGTCGGGCGGGCGATCTCGCCGGACTTTGACTTTTTCCGCTATGTCTCGCTGTTCATCGTCTTCTCGATGGGAGCCGCGGTGGCCGGGCTGTTCCTGTACGGCGTGCTCGGCATCCGGCTGCGGCTGGAGCGCGACCCGCTGGAGAGCGCGATGCGCGCCGCCGGTCTCGGCGCGTCGATGCTCAACCATTCGCTCAAGAACGAGCTGGGCAAGATCAGCCTCGCCTCCGAGCTGCTGCGGCGGGAGCTGGAGCGCGAGGAGGTCGGCAGGGAGCCGGCGGCTTCTGGCGCGGAGAACGTGCCGGCGACGGCGCGTCCGCCGTCGGCGCCGGCAGCCGTCGGCGCCGAGCCGCTGCAGCAGATTCAGCGCTCCGCCAGCCGCATGCTGGAGACGGTGGAGCGGCTGCAGACGCAGCTCAAGGCGATCCGCTGGCAGGCGGAGCCGGTGCGGCTGCCCGAGCTGCTCGCGCGCGCGGCGGAGCGGAGCGCTCCGCTCGCCGCCGCTCGCGGCGTCCGTCTGATGGTCCGGACCGAAGGCGTACCGCACGTCGTGCTGGCCGATCCATTTCACCTGGAGGAGTCGCTCGTCAATCTGCTCGCCAACGCGATCGAGGCGACGCCCGCCGGCGGCGAGGCGGCGCTCGGGGCGCTGCGGTTGCGCCGGCGCCTGCTCATCCGGGTGGACGATACCGGCGGCGGCATCGCGGCGGAGCGGCCGGCGCAGGTGTTCGAGCCGTTCTACAGCACCAAGAGCGGACGCATGAATTACGGCATCGGGCTGTCCTACGTGCATCAGGCGATGCGGATGGCGGGCGGCAGCGTGCGGCTGCAGCCCCGGGAGGGCGGCGGCACGAGGGCGGAGCTGCGGCTGCCGCTGCTCGGCGGTCAGAGCGGAGAGGAGGAGACACGATGAACGAGTCGGATGCGGGCTCCCGGAGCGGAGCCGCCGAGGCGGCGAGCGGCGCGTCGGAACGGAACGGCCGGGGCGCAGAGCGCCGGGACGACCGCGTCATGCGGGAAAGTGGCGGCGGGCGGGAGGCTGCCGCGCCGGATGCCGCCGCGCCGGATGCCGCCGCGCCGGATGCCGTGCCCGATGCCGCGCCCGATGCCGCGCCGATCCGGCTGCTTATCGTCGAGGACGACCCGGAGTGGGTGCGCTCCATGACGCTGTACCTGGAGATGGAGCCGGACCTGACGGTGGCGGGTTGGGCATCGGGGCCGGACGAGGCGCTCGAGGCGGCCCGCTCGCTGGGCTTCGACGCGGTGCTGCTGGACATTCAGCTGGGCGACGGCGTGCGGGACGGCATCTCGGTCGCGGCCGATCTGCTGGAGCTGCGCGAGGTGCCGATCGTCATGCTGACCTCCGTCGGGGACGAGGCGATGATGACGCGCTCGTTCGGGGCGGGGGCGGCGAGCTATGTGGAAAAAAGCCGCTACGCCGACTTGCCGGCCGCGATCCGCGACGCGGTGCGCCGTCCGGCGCCGATGCAGGCTCTGCTTAAGGAATTCCGCCGCCTGAAGCGGGAAGAGCGGCTGCAGCCGCTGACGCCGGCGGAGCGCGAGGTGTTCGAGCTGATCGAGGACGGGCGCACGCAGGCCGAGATCGGACGGAAGCTGTTCAAGAGCGAGAGCACGCTCAAGAACCAGGTGAACCGCATCCTCAAGAAGCTCGGCGCGAGCTCGAGCCGCGAGGCCGTGCGCCGGCTGCGCCGCGGCGACGACGGCGGACCGGACGACGGGGAGCGGCGTTAGGCGAGACTGGAGCCGGAGGAAGGAAGAGGACGATCGGACGAGCCCCGGGCGGCCCGCGTGCGAGGCTTGCTTCGGCAGGCCTTTTTGGCGCTGCGCGGGGAGCAGGCCGGCGGGGGACGGCATGGGGCCTATGAAACAGAGGCCTGCCGGGTCGGCAGCCGCAGCGCTACAATGAAAAAACACCAAGGAAAGCCGGAAGGCGGTCCTGCGAAGGGAGGAAGAGGCATGGCAGAGAGGAAAGCCGTTGCGCTGGTGGACGGAGAGTGCGCGCTGTGCGGCGGGCTGGCTCGGTTCGCGGCGAAACGAGAGCGCGCGGGCGGACTCCGCTTCGCGGCCCTCCAGTCCGAGGAAGGGCGGTATCTGCTGCGCGAGAACGGACTCGACGCGGAGCGCGTGGACAGCTTCGTGCTGCTCAAGGACGGGCGCGCCTACGAGCGTTCGTCCGCCTCGCTCGAGCTGCTCGGGCTGCTGGACGGCGGCTGGCCGCTGCTGCGCGGCCTTCGCCTCGTGCCGCGGCCGCTGCGCGATGCCGTCTATGACGCCGTTGCCGCCGTCCGGCATCAGCTGGGGCGGGCGGCTCGGCTCGGCGAGCCGATCGGCGTGCAAGGCGCCGCCTGCTCCGTGGAGCAAGGCCGCGAGCTGAGCGGGCGGCTGCTGCAAGGCATGGAGCAGGCCAGGGCGTTTCGACTCGAACAGGCGCGGCTGGCCAAGGATCAGGCAGCGGCAGGATCGGGGACGGGAGGCGAAAAAGATGCGTGAGAGGCGGATCGCGGCTGCGGCTGCGACGGAGGCTTCCCGCCAGCTGGAGCGGATGGAAGCTCCGGCGGAGGCTGGAGTCGGGACGGCCGCTGCGGAGTCGCCGGGGAAGGCTGGCGTCCAGGCGGCCGCTGCGGAGTCGCCGGGGAGGGCTAGAGTCGGGACGGCCGCTGCGGAATTGCCGGGGGAGGCAGGAGTCGGGACGGCCGCTGCGCAGTCGCCGGGGGAGGCAGGAGTCGGGACGGCCGCTGCGGAGTTGCCGGGGAAGGCTCGCCGCCCCGTCGGCAAGCCTGTATATGTCGAGCTGGCCATGCGCTGCACGCTCGAGGAGCTTTGGCGGCACACGCAGCAGCCGGAGCTGCATGAGCGCTGGGACGCCCGCTTCAGCTCGATCCGCTACCTCCCGCGCGGGGAGGGCGAGGCGCAGCGCTTCGTGTACACGACGCGGATCGGCTTCGGGCTGGCGATCGAGGGCAGCGGCGCGACGCGCGAGCGGACCGGTCCGGATGGCGTGCGGGTATCGGCGCTGCAGTTCCAATCTCCGCAAAAGCTGTCGCTCATCCGCAGCGGCGCCGGCTTCTGGCGGTATGAGCCGGGCGAGCGGCCCGGCGAGCTGCGCTTTTTGACTCGCTACACGTACTCCACCCGGTTCGGCGTCGTCGGAAGGCTGCTCGACCGCTTCGTCTTCCGGCCGCTCATGGGCTGGGCGACCGCCTGGAGCTTCGACCGGCTCCGCCTCTGGCTCGAAAAGGGCTGGCCCCCCGAGCTGACGCTGCGCCTCGCGCTCGTGCACGCCGTGACGGTGGCGCTTCTGTCCGGGCTCTGGCTGTACGAAGGCCTCGTGCCCAAGCTGCTGCTGCCGTCGCCGGAGGAGCTGCGCCTGCTGCATGGCCTCGGCTTCGGACCGGAGGCGGCCCGCGCGTCGCTGGCCGCGCTCGGAGTCGGCGAAGCCGCGCTGGGAGCGGCGCTGCTGCTGGGGCGGTCCGCCGGGCTGCTCTGCTGGCAAGGCGTCCTGCTCGCCGTGCTGGCCGCCGGGGCGCTCGTCTCCCGCCCGGAGCAGCTGGCCGAGCCATTCAACGCGCTGACGCTGACGCTGCCGATGCTCGGCCTCACGGCAGTCGCGCTGCTGGCGCGGCCGTTCGCGCCGCGCGCCGGCCGCTGCCGCCGCAGGCCGTCGGCCGCCGGAGCGGCTCAAGGCCGCTCGGATACCGATTCGTCCAGCCGCTCCCTCGATGGTACGGATGCCTCTATAAATGAACGATGACCTGCGCCATGCTGGCGGGATCGCCCGTCGAGTGCTGGAGCACTCCCCATTCGAGGCCGCTCCGGATGCGAGCGACTTGTCCTGCGCTTAGACCGCTTAGACGCCCATTTTGCTTAACTTCATCATGCTAACGACTCCTTATGCGCTTAGACGCCCATTCTGCCGTGCTTCAAATTGCCAACGACTCCACATGCGCTTAGACGCCCCGATGACCTCGTTTCCCCCCGATTTTACGCATGTTTTCGATTTTAAGCGTTTCACCCGTCGCTACAAGTTTGCATAAGCCCTTTCAGGCCTTCTAACGAGCTGATTCGTCGCAAGCTTCCGGCGCCTTCCACTCTCTTCGAAAGGAGATTCCCCATGATTCGTCTTCCCGCCGATTTCACCGCCTCGAGCGCTTCGCGCGGCGTCGCTGCGCTCGCTCCGGGCAACCGTCTTCATTCCGACGCTATGCCGGACTCCGTCATCCTCCTGTCGACTCCCGCTGCTCCCGATGCTCCCGACGCGCAGCGAGTCCCCTTCGGGCTGGACGAACACCCGCGCTCCATCTACGAGCGGGCGCTCGGCCCCCGCTTCGCGGAGCTCCATCCGCGCATCCGCGAGCGGTTCTCGCTGCACAGCCGTTCGGGGCTGGCCGCGGTCGGCACCGGCGTCATGCACGAGGTTTGGCATAACCGGCTGGCCGCCCTTCCTCTTTGCATCGGGACGACCCGCCACATCATGTTCCCGCAGAGCGGCCGCGACGTGCCGTTCACGATCCGCAACTACGCCTACCGCGACCGCCTCGGCCGCGAGACGGTCACCTGGATCCGCTCGTTCCGCTTCGGCCGGCAGGAGCGCCGCTTCGACGCGACGATGATCTTCAGCCGCGAGCGCGGCTGCATCGTCGACTATCTCGGCAACCGCCAGCATCTGGCGGTGGACATCGAGGCGGAGCCTTCGGAGAGGGGCGGCATCCGCATCCGCTCCGGCGCGCAGCGCTTTTACGAGGGCTGGCTCGGCTTCCGGTTCCCGGAGCTGCTGACGGGCGTGGCCGACGTGCATGAATGGTACGACGAAAGAGCCTGCCGCTTCCGCATCGAGGTGCGGGTGCGCAATCGGCTGCTGGGGGACGTGTTCCGCTATGACGGCAGCTTCGCGAACGAGCTGATGGAGATCGGCCAGGCGCCTCCGCCTGCAGACGTGCTGCCGCTTCGCACCGAAGGCCGCGAGTAGCGCGCCGGAGCTCGGCCTTATCTTCTGTCGTTCGGCTCGCTGTTCTCCTGCTGCTTACAGCCGTTTCGCCCGCCATCGGTCCTGCTGCCGAGCTCGCTCGCTGTTCTTCTCCTCCTTCCAATCGACCTTCTTCCCGCCGCTGCGCTCGCCGCGCTGGCTCCGCTCCTTCCGCTATAGTCGTTTTTGCCCTGCACCTCCTCTTCCTTGGAAGGGGAGGTTCGTTTACGATGGTAGGAAAGCCGGACAGCGGTCCGTTCTCGGCCTTCCGCCGCCCTCGGCATCCGCGTGTCCCATCCTATGACGACAGGAGAATCCCTCATGGAAGCTAGCGTATCGATTCTGTTCACCGCCGATATCCTCGCCCGAGCCGCCGAAGCGTTCGGGCTGTCGGGAGAGCCTGCCAAGCTGGGCGACTTCGAAAACTACCTCTTCGAGCTGCAGGACCATTCGGGAGAGCCGGCAATTCTCCGCCTCACCCACAGCAGCCACCGCAGCGCGGCGCAGCTGGAGGAGGAGCTGCGCTGGCTCCGCCATCTGGCCGCTTCGGATCTGGCCGCGGACGTCGCCGCCTGCGTGCCCGCGCTCTCCGGCGAATGGGTCGTGCCGCTGGAGGCCGCGGACGGCAGCGAGTTCTTTGCCAGTCGGTTCCGCAAGGCGCCGGGCGCACGCGCCGCCGCCGGCCCGGACGGCTGGAATCCGGCGCTCGTGCGCGAGTGGGGCGCCGTCACCGGCCGCCTGCACCGGGCCAGCGCCTCGTATGAAGCCGTTCAGCCGAGGCAGCATTGGCAGGAGGAGGAGCTGACCGCGAACCGCGGACACTACCTTGCCGGCGAGCCGGAGCTGCTGAGCCGGTTCGATGCCGTTTTCGAGGAGCTGGAGCGGCTGCCTCGCTCGGACAGCAGCTACGGCCTTATCCACGGCGATATCCACCACGGCAACTTCCATGCGCATGAAGGCAAGCTGACCGTGTTCGACTTCGATGACGCGGAGTACAACTGGTTCGTGCATGATCTGGCGATTCCGCTGTACTACGCGCTCAGCGGAGCGGCGGTCCAGCAGCTGCCGGAGGACGAGCGCGAGGCGTATGCGGCTGCTTTTTTCCGTCCGTTCTATGAAGGCTACGCCTCCGAGCACGAGCTGGACCTGGACTGGCTGGAGCGGGTGGGGCTGTTCATGCGGATGAGGGACCTCGTTCTCTACACCGTGCTGGCCAAGAAGCTCGACGAGTCGGAAAAGGTCGGCCGCATGGCCGACTGGATCGCCGAGATCCGCGCCCGCATCGTCGCCGGCGAGCCGATCTCCAAGCTCGACTTCCGCGCGCTGGCGGGAGAAGCGGCCGCAGCATCGCCGGAGGCGGCGTTTTTCGCGGAGATCCTGGAGCGGGAGTCGAACTAGCTTTTGGGAACAAAGGCTGCGCGCTTCGCAAAGGAGCATCGTGCTTGGCCTCTCATGTTCCATGCCGAATCCAAGGCATAAACCTGCCCTGGATCCGGCGATTCGGCCCATCGGGCCGGATCCAAGGCACAAATCTGCCTTGGATCCGGGTTAATCCGGCTCAACGGCCACAACCAAGGCACAAACCTGCCCTGGATCCGGGAATTCGGCCGTACGGGCCACAACCAAGGCACAAACCTGCCCTGGATCCGGGAATCCGGCCGAACGGCTCCAACCAAGGCACACGCGTGCCTTGGTTTTTTGCCATGCCCTTCCAGCCTAGTACAGCTGCCTCGCGTCCAGCCTTGACCGCGGCAAAAGAAAACGCCGCGCTGAAAGCGACCTGCCGCCTTCGCCCCGATAGGCGAAAGAACCCGATCAAGCAGCACCGCCGCCCGCTCCCGCCCGGCCAATCTTTTATTTCTAAGATAGAGTTGGGGTATACTGGATGAATAGGAATAGAGGTCATCATCCGGGAGGTGCTCCGCCTTACTCATGGACAAGGTTCTGTCATCGCTGGGCAAGTACCGGCTGTCGGCCGGCGTCGCCCTCTTCATGATGCTGCTGGAGCTGGCCGTGGAGCTCTCGCAGCCGTTCATCATCTCGCGCATCATCGACGCGGGCATCCGCGCCGGCGACAGCGGCGTCGTCTGGATGTGGGGCGGCGTGCTGGCCGGGGGCGCGCTGCTGGCGTTCGCGGCGGGCATCATCGGCTCCTACTACGCGGCCTATGCCGCCCAAGGCTTCGGCTACGACCTGCGCGAGCGGCTGTACGCCAAGGTGCAAAGCTTCGCCTTCGAGACGTTCAGCCGCTTCGCCTCCTCCTCGCTCATCACCCGCCTGACCGGCGACGTGAGCCAGGTGCAGGAGACGATCTTCATGGCGCTGCGCTTCATGACGCGCATTCCGCTCGTCGTGGCTGGAAGCGTCATCATGGCGATGATCGTCAACGTCAAGCTCGGCCTCATGCTGGCGGCGAGCGTGCCGCCCCTGCTGCTGTTCGTCTGGTGGATGATCCGGCGCGCGGGGCGCGTGTTCCAGGCGGTGCAGCAGCGGCTCGACCGGGTCAACGGCGTCATTCAGGAAAATCTGACCGGCATCCGCCTCATCCGCGTCTTCGTCCGCATGGACCAGGAGAACCGCCGCTTCCGCGAGGCGAGCGGCGAGCTCATGCGCGGCACCGTCGGCGCGCTGCGGCTCACCGAGACGACGCTGCCGTTCATCATGCTGCTCGTCAACGCCGCGATCATCGCCATCCTCTGGTTCGGACGGCTCGACATCGCGTCGGGCGCGGCGACCGAGGGCGAGACCGTCGCCGTCGTCAACTACGCGCTGCGCACGATCGGCGCGATGAGCATGCTGGCGTGGATCGCCGCCATGTTCTCGCGCGCGGGCGCCTCGGCGGGCCGCATCCGCGAGGTGCTGCGAGCCGGCGAAGCCGCATCCGGCGCCGAGCGCGCGGGCGTCGAGCCGCTCGCCGGCGCGGATGTCGAGTTCAACCATGTCTCCTTTACCTATCCGGACAGCGACCGGGCGACGCTGGAGGACATCTCGTTCCGCGCGCCGGCCGGCGCGCGGATCGCGATTCTCGGCGCGACCGGCTCCGGCAAGTCGGCGCTCGCCCAGCTGCTGCTGCGGCTGTACGACGCGGACGCAGGCGAGGTGCGCGTCGGCGGCACCGACGTGCGTCGGCTCGACGTGAGCTCGCTGCGCGGGAGCATCGGGTACGTGCCGCAGGAGGCGGTGCTGTTTTCCGGGACGGTGCGGGACAACATCGCCTGGGGGCGCCCCGAGGCGACCGACGCGCAGATCGCCGAGGCCGCCCGCGCGGCGCAGCTGCACGAGACGATCCTGAACCTGCCGAACGGCTACGGGACGCGCCTCGGCCAGCGCGGCGTCAACCTGTCCGGCGGGCAGAAGCAGCGGCTGTCGATCGCCCGCGCGCTCGTGCGCGAGCCGCAGCTGCTCGTCCTCGACGACAGCACGAGCGCGCTCGACGTCAAGACCGAGGCCGCGCTGCTCGGCGAGCTCGAGGCGCTGCGCTGCACGACGTTCCTCATCACCCAGAAGATCGCCTCGACCGCTTCGGCGGATCTCATCCTGCTGCTCGACGAGGGGCGCCTGATCGCCTCCGGCACGCATGCGGAGCTACTGCGCGGCTCCAGCCTGTACCGCCGCATCGTCGAGTCGCAAGCGGGAAAGGAGGCGCGCCATGCGTGACGGATGGCTCGAACCGTTCCGCGTTCCGAAGCCGGACACGGACGCCGTCGCATCCATGCCGGAGGCGGCGCAGGGCGGCGGCCACCGGGGCGGCATGCGTCCCAAGGCCCGCGCCAGGAACATGTCGGGCACGCTGCGCCGCCTGTGGGGGTACCTGGCGGAAAGCAAGCTCAAGCTGACGGCCGTGCTGGCGCTCGTCGCGCTCAGCTCGGGCCTCGCCCTGCTCGGGCCGTACCTCGTCGGCCAGGCGGTCGACCTTTACCTCGATGAAGGCGCGGCGAAGGCGCCCGATTTTCCATGGGGATGGTTCCTGCTGCTGCTCGGCGGCGTCTACGTGCTGACCTCGGCCGTCTCCTGGGCGCACAACGTCTGGATGATCTCGATCGCGCAGAAGACGGTGTACCGGCTGCGGACGGACCTGTTCGCGCATCTGCACCGGCTGCCGATCCCGTTCTACGGACGGCGCCAGCAGGGCGAGATCATGAGCCGCCTGACCAACGACATCGAGAACGTCAGCGGCACGCTCAACAGCTCGGCGATCCAGATCTTCTCCAGCGTGCTGACGCTCGTCGGCACCGTCTCGGTCATGCTGTGGCTGAGCCCGCTCCTGACGCTGCTGACGTTCACGGTCGTGCCGCTCATGTTCCTCGGCATTCGCTGGATCACTCGGCGCACGGGTCCGCTGTTCAAGGTGCGGCAGCGCAGCCTCGGCGAGCTCAACGGCTACATCGAGGAGACGCTGTCCGGCCAGCGCATCATCAAGGCGTTCTCGCAGGAGGAGCGGGTGCAAGGCGAGTTCCGCGCTCGCAACGAAGGCATCCGCGCCGCCGGCTTCTGGGCGCAGACGATCTCCGGCTTCATCCCCAAGGTGATGAACAGCCTCAACAACCTGAGCTTCGCTATCGTCGCCGGCATCGGCGGCATTCTGGCCACCCGGGACGTCATCACGGTCGGCACGATCATCGTGTTCGCCGAGTATTCGCGCCAGTTCACGCGGCCGCTCAACGACCTGGCCAACCAGTGGAACACGCTGCTGTCGGCGATCGCGGGGGCGGAGCGGGTGTTCGAGATCATGGACGAGGACACGGAGGAAAAGGACGACGGCTCGGCGCAGCCGATCGAGCGCGTGGAAGGGGAAGTGCGGTTCGAGGACGTCGGCTTCGCGTACGACGAAGGCAAGCCGATCCTGTCTGGCGTCAGCTTTACGGCCCGGCCGGGCGAGATGATCGCGCTCGTCGGGCCGACCGGCGCGGGCAAGACGACGCTCATCAACCTGCTGTCGCGGTTCTATGAACCGACGGAGGGACGGATCCTGCTCGACGGGCGCGACCTGGCGTCGATCCGGCGCGACAGCCTGCGCTCGCACATGGCGTTCGTGCTGCAGGACTCGTTCCTGTTCGAAGGCACGATTCGCGAGAACATCCGCTACGGCCGGCTGGACGCCACCGACGCGGAGGTCGAGGAGGCGGCCAAGCTCGCCAACGCCCACAGCTTCATCGTGCGGCTCAAGGGCGGCTACGGCAAGCGGCTGAGCGCCGACGGCAGCGGCATCAGCAGCGGCCAGCGCCAGCTGCTCGCGATCGCGCGGGCGATCCTCGCGAATCCGTCGATGCTCGTGCTCGACGAGGCGACGAGCAGCATCGACACGGTGACGGAGATCAAAATCCAGGAAGGGCTGCAGCGGCTCATGCAGGGGCGCACGAGCTTTGTCATCGCGCACCGGCTCGGCACGATCCGCGAGGCGGACCGCATCCTCGTGCTCAAGGACGGCCGCCTGCTGGAGCACGGCTCGCATGACGGGCTGCTGGCGCAGGACGGCTTCTACGCCGAGCTGTACCGCAGCACGCTGCGCGGCGAGTCGGTCGACAGCGCGAGCGAGGCGGCGGGAGGCCGGGCGGGGGAGGCGGGCCGAGGGCAAGCGGGGGAGGTAGGCGAGGGGCGGGAGCCGCAGAGCGAGTCCGCCGGCGCCGAGGCGGCGCTGCAGGAGGCGGCGGTGCCGCCGCGCTCCGCGGCTTCCTCGCCGGAGACGGCCGAGGCGGATGCGGAAGCGGAAGCCGCCGCCGCAGGCTCCACCTCTCGTCCCGCCAAATAAAGAACCAGCCGCCCCGGCAGGATGGGAGCGGCTGGTTCTTTTATTTCCCTGCTCTCTGCCGGCGGACGAGAGAGCGGAGGAGGAGGCTGGCATGCCAGCCGAGCAGGGCGAGAAGGATGAGGACGCCCAGCATCCAGGTACCGCGTTATCGGACGAAGAAGGCTCGCTTTTTAGGCCGATCTGGGAAAAATGTCTTTTTTCAACATGGCGCCGCCTGACAGCGTAGGCTCGTCATCCCCGAGGTAAGAGGAAGAAAAAGGGAAAGGAGCGGCAGCCATGACCATCCTCTACGGACTGATGTTCGTCTTTTCCATGCTCATCCTGGCGTATGCGATTCTGAACCATCCTCGCAAAGGGGAGGCCGCGCTGTTCGCGCTCCTGCAGCTGCTGCTGCTGAACAGCGTCTATGCGGTGTATAAGATGATGGCGCTGAAGGGCTCGACGGAAAGCGACAGCTACCTGGTCCTGTTCCAAACCGACTCCTCCGGAGCGGAGGGCGTCGCGCTGTTCTCCTTCGCTGCCGCCTTGCTGACGCTTGCGGCCTACATGGCGGCGCGGACGTCGCGAGCCAACGAGGGTTGAAGCTCCGATGGGGACGCCCCGGCTGTCTAACGAAACGGGCGAGCGCTATTCGGCGATTTCGAGGTGTTTTTGGAAGCGAACGAAACGGAGAAGCGTTATTGGGTTGGAATGGCTCCGTTTGGGGCGGATTCGAAGGCAATAAGGCGTCATAGGTTCGTTAAACGTTTATGCGGCGAAATTTCGATGGGATAAGGCTTGTACGTTTCGTTAGCTGTTGAGGCGGTTGCTAGTTCGGCTGCCTACGCCGTGAAGCTCCGGTCGGGGGGCGCCGCGCACGCCATCGCGGGCCTCGCTGTCTCCGCCGTTGCGGCCGCTCGTCGTGAGCGGGAATATCCGGTGTTCCTGCCGTCCGCCTGCTGGAACGCCTTGAAGATGATCCGCTGTGCATGCGCAGAAAAACCGGAATGCCCGAAGGCATTCCGGTTTTCTTTTTCCAACAAGACGGCTCTACGCCTCCATCGACCCGAGCTTCGCCCGAGGATGGTTGAACGTCTGGATCCAGTTGCGGATGGCCGCGACGATGATGATGACGCCGAGCACGAGCATGATGATGGACAGCACGCCGTTGAGCACGTTGTAGCCCGCATTGGCCGAGTTCAGGTAGACGTTGGTCACCATCCAGAAGCCCGCATAGTTGACGGTGATGAACAGGTAGGCGAGCGGGATGAGGCAGGTCAGCATGTAGCGCCGCTTGTCGGCGATGCGCAGGATGACCGTCGCGCCGATGATGAGGCCGATCGAGGCCATCAGCTGGTTGGATACGCCGAACAGCGCCCAGACGGAGCTGATGTCGCCGGAGAACAGCAGGTAGCCCCACATGAAGCAGGCGAGCACGCTGGCGAAGATGTTGCCCGGCAGCCAGTCGACCCGCTTCAGCGGCTTGTAGAATTGGCCGAAGAAGTCCTGGATCAGGTAGCGGGAGACGCGCGTGCCGGCATCGATCGCGGTCAGGATGAAGACGGCTTCGAACATGATGACGAACTGGAAGAAATACGGCGCCATGTTCTCGAACCACGGAATCTTGGTGAAGATGTACGTCATGCCGACGGCCAGCGTCACCGCGCCGCCGGTGCGGCCTTCGAGCTCGAGGCCGATCTCGCGGTTCAGCTCGGACAGATGCACGGTGCTCATGCCGAGCGCCTCGAACACTTCCGGCTTGGAGTTGATGGCGAAGTAGTCGCCCGGCATCAGCGCGGTCGCGGCGATGAGGGCCATGATCGCGACGAGGCATTCGACGAGCATCGCGCCGAAGGCGACCGGCTTGATGTCGGTCCAGCGGTTGATCATCTTCGGCGTCGTGCCGGAGCCGATGAACGCGTGGAAGCCGGAGATCGCGCCGCAGGCGATCGTGATCGAGATGAACGGCCATACCGGTCCGGCGATGATCGGGCCGCCGCCGCCGATGAACTGCGTGAACGCCGGGAACTGGATCTCCGGGTTGATGACGAAGACGCCGATGATGAGCGCGATGAACACGCCGATCTTCATGAAGCTGCTGAGGTAGTCGCGCGGGGCGAGCAGCAGCCATACCGGCAGGGCGGCGGCGAAGAAGGCGTAGATCGGCAGGATGATCGCCAGCGTCTTGGCGTCGATCGTCAGCCAGTCGCCGATCATCGTGTCCTGGATGTACGGACCGGCGAATACGCCGATCATGAGCAGGATGAAGCCGACAGTGGAGGCGAGCTTGAGGTTGCCGGTCTTTTTGTAGAACAGGCCGACGCCCATGGCGATCGGGATCGTGATCGCGACCGCGAACGTGCCCCAAGGGTTGTTCTCCAGCGCATGCAGCACGACCATCGACAGGCCGGCCATCGTGATCGTGATGATGAACAGCATGGCCAGTCCCGTGCAGAAGCCGGCGACCGGGCCAAGCTCATCCTTGGCGACCTCGGACAGCGACTTGCCGCCGCGCCGCATCGAGGCGAACAGCACGACCGCGTCATGCACCGCGCCGCCGACGACGGCGCCGATCAGCAGCCAGAGCAGGCCGGGCAAATAGCCGAACTGCGCCGCGAGGATCGGACCGACGAGCGGGCCGGCCGCCGCGATGGCCGCGAAATGGTGGCCGAAGGCGACCCATTTGTTCGTCGGCACGTAATCCTTGCCGTCCTCCAGCTCATGAGCTGGAGTCGGCTTGGAGTTTTCCAGCTTGAGCACCTTGTACGCGATGAAGGTGCCGTATAGGCGGTAGGCGATCAGGAGGAAGCAGATCGACCCGATGACGATTGAAACCGCATTCATGTTGTGACCTCCCTAAGAAACCCGTTGTTGCGTCCAGCATAAGGGATGCAAACGGGTTCGGGAGCGTTTTCACGATGAAAGGCGGCCGACGGGGGATGAAATGCACGGCACGGAGGATGAGCGGAAACGCCTTCAAGCCTCGCCTACCACCCGAGCCGCTGCTTCAGCTCCTTGAGATGGGTGCGGCTGACCGGGACCTTGTCGCCCGACCGCAGGATGAGCGTGCAGGTGGAGTGGAACCACGGCTGGATCTCCGCGATCGCGTCCACATGCACGAGGAAAGCCCGGTGCACGCGCTGGATCGGCGTGCCCTGCAGCTTCTGCTCGAACGCGACGAGCGGCTCGGCGCTGACGTAGGCCCGGCCGTCCGCGAGCGCGATGCGCGTCTTGCCCTCCTCGGAGGCGAGGTAGAGGATGTCGCCGACCGGCAGCAGCACGATGCGCTCGTCGACGGCGACGGCGAGCTTGCCGGTGCGGCTCGGCGCCGACGCTCCCGGAGCTGCCGGGGATGGCGCCGCTCCTCCGCCTCCCGCAGCCCCTGCGCCGGAGGCCGCCGATGCTTCCAGCCGCCGAGACAGCTTGTCGATCGTCTGCCGGATGCGCTCCTCGTCGTACGGCTTGAGGATGTAGTCGGCGGCGTCCAGGTCGAACGCCTGGAGCGCGTGCTCGTCGTACGCCGTCGCGAACACGACGGCCGGCGGCCGCTCCAGCTGCCGCAGCCGGCGGGCGACGTCGAGCCCGCTCGTCTCCGACAGCTCGATGTCGAGGAAGACGACGTCGGGAGCGGCGGCTTCGATGCCGAGCAGCGCTTCCTCCGCCGTCTCGGCCTCGCCGACGAGCTCGACCTTTCTCGTTCGCCGGAGCAGATAGGCGAGCTCGTCGCGGGCGAGCGGCTCATCCTCGACGAGATAGGCTTTCAGCATAGGGCTCTCCTCCTGACTGGGCTTGGGAGCGGACCGGCACGGCGAGCACGACGGTCGTGCCTTCGCCGGGACGGCTGATGATCTCGAACGAGGCCTCTCCCTGATAGATTTCCTCGATGCGGGTGCGAATATTATGGAGCGCCGTGCCGGTGCCGGCCGCGGACTCGACCGGCTCGATGCCGATCGACGCGAGCCGCTCCGGCTCGATGCCGACGCCGTTGTCCTCGGTTTTCAGCCGCATCCGTTCGCCCTCGCGGATCGCGCTCACGGCGACCCGGTACGGACGCTTGCCCTTCAGCGCCGGGCCGAAGGCATGGCGGATCGCGTTCTCCACGAGCGGCTGCAGCGTGAACGGAGGCACGAGCACGGTCGCAAGCTCCGGCTCGATGTCGACGCTGACGTCGTAGCGGCCGGGGAAGCGGGCTTTCTCCAGCGTCAGGTACGCCTCGACATGCTCCAGCTCGCTGCGCAGCGGGATGAGCATCTGCCGCGCGCCCTGCAGGTTGCTGCGGAAGAAGACGCCGAGCTGCAGCAGCAGCTTGCGCGCCGTCTCGGGATCGGTGCGGACGAGCGCGGAGATCGTATTGATCGCGTTGAACAGGAAGTGCGGATGCACCTGCGCCTGCAGCGCCTTGACCTCCGCGTCCTTGAGCAGGCGGCTCAGATTCTCGGCCTCCGCGAGCTCCAGCTGGGTCGAGAACAGGCGGCTGAGCCCTTCGGCCAGCTCCTGCTCCACGAGGTCCATCTGCAGCGGATCGGTGAAGTACAGCTTGAGCGTGCCGGCCGTCTGGCCATGCACGCGCAGCGGCAGCACGATCGCGGCGCGCAGCGGGCAGCCCTCGTGCTCGCACTGGATCGCCTCGCGCGACTTGGCCTTGAGCAGCGTCCCGTGCTCCAGCACGTTGCGGGTCAGCTGCGTCGACAGGCTCTGCAGCGGGATGTGGTGGTCGGAGGCGGCGCCGGCGTGGGCCAGCACCGTCTCGCGGTCGGTGATGGAGATCGCGTCGGCGGTCGTCTCGCGCAGCATGATTGCGGCGACCTCGCGCGAGGAGCGGACGTTCAGCCCCCGGCGGAAAAACGGCAGCGTCAGATCGGCGATATGCAGCGCCTTGTACGTCTGCAGCGCGCTCGTGCGCTCGCTCTCCTGCAGGATCGACTGGATGAACAGCATGAACAGCAGCGTGCCGAAGCCGTTGATGACGATCATCGGCAGCGCGATCACCTCGACGAGCTGCAGCGCCGTATCCAGCGGCCTTGCGAGAAGCAGGATGAGCCCCATCTGGATGCACTCCATGACGATGCCGATGACGACGGCCCAGCCGGTCATCCGCTTGCCGGCGCGCCGCAGCCGCGGCCCGAGCAGGCCGGTGACGATGCCCGCGAAGATCGTGGAGAACCCGCAGGCGTAGGCGGTGAAGCCGCCGAGCGACATGCGGTGCAAGCCGGCGACGAGTCCGGCGCCGAGGCCGACGAGCGGCCCGCCGAGCAGGCCGCCGAGTGCGACGCCGAGCACGCGCGTATTGGCGATCGCGCTGTCCGGATCGACCGCCGTCTGCCACGGCTCCGTGGCGACGAGGCCGCCGCTGATCTTGATGCCGGTATAGTTGCTGACGATGCCGAACACGCCGAAGATGGCGATGAGCAGCAGCTTGTCCTTGAGCCGGTGCTCGTGGCGGATGATCTGGCGGAACGACTTCATGCGCGAGAGCAGGAAGACGATGATGAGCAGCAGGCCGACTCGCTCCAGCATGAGCGGCAGCAGATGGACCACGGGCATTCCCTCGCTTATCGGATCAGGTTCTGCGACTGATTATACCCTAAAACGAACGGGCTGCGGCGCGGGACGCCCAGGAAGAAAGCTGGAGTTTCATGGCATCTTCCATTAAAATGGAATTCAGGCAGCGATTTCAAGCTATTCCCGCCGGCCTGCGCAGCATAGGCGAGGGCTGCCGCCACCTTCCGCTTGGCCGATTCGCCGTCCCGACTTCGCAAAGGAGGCATGCTCATGGCTTACAACCCGTATGAGGACAAGACGCTCCACCTGACCGTACCGTCGTCGGCGCCGGAGGAGCTCAAGGATCGCGAGGCGTTCAACGACGTCATCCGCCACGGCCATATCGTCACCGGCTTTCGCATGAGCCGCTCGCTGCGGCATCTGCCGGCCTGGCTCAGCCGTCCGCTCCGACTGCTGATCGCAGCCCATGTGCTGTTCTTCCTCGGCTCGGTCGCTCGCGACGCCTATTTGAATCTGAAAGAGCTGCTGCCGTTCTGAAGGAACTTTCCTAGATCCCCGGCCGGGCCGGGGACCGGCATGGCGCCGATCGGGCTTGGCCGCGCCGGCGCGATTCCTTTTTTCCTGCACCGCTGCTAATTCGGGGCTTATTTTGGGTAAAAGATAGTATCGATACCGGAAGCGGAGGTCGGAGAGGATGAACGAATACCGATTGTTGGACGGAAGCTTGCTCATGACCGACGGCAAGCTGCTGCTGCTGAAGCGTCCCGGCCGGGAGCCGGAGCCGGCGACGGCGGACGAGGTGCTGCCGGAGCTGCTGGAGCTGCTGGAAGCCCAGCGCGTCAGCAAGGTGGCGCGGCTGCAGATGGAGATCGCCCAGGCGCTGGACGAGTCGATGAAGCTCGGCGCGGAGTCGGCGGCGAAGATCGTCATCGACGCCTATCGGCCGGTGCTGGACGAGCGGGCGCAATAAGCAAAAGGGACGAAGCCGGGCGCTTGGCTCGGCTTCGTCCCTTTTGGCGTGCTGGCGCCGAGCGTGCGCTGGGCTCCCGCTTACGCCTGCTGCTCCTGGCTCTCGGCGGCTCCGGCCGCGGCCGGATCGTAGAACATGACTTCGAACAGATGGCCGTCGGGATCCTCGAAGCTGCGGGAGCGCATGAAGCCCATGTCCTGCGGATCGGCCGATTCGGTCGCGCCGGCGGCGAGCGCCTTGTCCATCAGCTCGTCGACCTGCTCGCGGCTGTCCGTCGAGAGGGCGAGGATCAGCTCGCTCGTGCGGGCGTCGGCGATGTCCTTGCGGATGAACTTCTTGTAGAACGGATGGATCAGCAGCATGAGGAACGTGTTCTCGTTGAGCACGACGCAGGCGCCCTCGTCGTTCGTCATCTGCTCGTTGAACTCCAGACCGAGCGAGCGGTAGAAGGCTTTGGAGCGCTCCATGTCTTGCACGGGCAGGTTGATGAAGGTCATTTTCGGCGCGTAGGCCATATCGATCTCTCCTTTGGGTGCAGGGATGAGTCTAGTGTAGCTCGTCCGGGGCGGGCCCGTTTCTTCTCGATCGCCATGATGGGCTAACGAAACGACAAGACGCTATTCGCGCCGAATCGTGCATTTGAACATTCTAACGAAACTCACCAGCGCTATATGCCGATAAACCGTCGAAAGGACCGCTCCAGCGGCTGAATAGCACCTGTCCGTTTCGTTAAAATAGGTTGAACGTCGATTTTGAGCGGAATAGCGCCGCTCTGTTTCGTTCGAGAGGGATGGAAGCGGACAGGGCGGCCGGGCGCATGAAGACAAGGGTGAACAATCGGCATGTCTCCGCAGCGGGGGCCGCTCCAAAAAAACTCATCCCGTAAATAGACATAAAGGAGAACGACTTGGTGAAGCTGGAAATCATCGCGACAAGGCCGGAGGACGCGCTGGCCGCCGAGCGCGGCGGAGCGGACCGGATCGAGCTCGTCAGCGGCATGCTCGAGGGCGGGCTGACGCCGAGCATCGGGCTGATTGAAGCGGTCGCCGAGCAGGCGTCGATCCCGGTGCGCGTCATGATCCGGCCGCATAGCCTCGGCTTCCGCTACGACCGGGCGGAGCTGGCGGTGATGCGCGCCGACATCCGCGCGGTCCGGCGCACGCGCGCGGCGGGCATCGTGCTCGGCGCGCTCACGGCCGAGGGGACCATCGATGCGGCGGCGCTGGAGCTGCTGCTCGGGGAGGCCGAGCATCTGAGCGTGACGTTCCACCGCGCGTTCGACGAGGCGCGCGACCTGGAGGAGGCGCTGGCGACACTGGCCGGCTATTCGCAGATCGATCGCATCCTGACGTCGGGCGGGCGCCCGACCGCCCCGGAGGCGGTGCCGGAGCTGCGCCGGCTCGTGCAGGCCTCGGCGGGCACGGGCATCGAGATTTTGGCGGGCAGCGGCATCGATGGCGGCGGGCTGGCGGCGCTTGTCCTTGGGACAGGCGTGACGGAGGTGCACGCGGGCTCGTCCGTGCGCGTCGACCGGCATCCGCTGCGGCAGGTCGTGCCGGAGCGGGTGCGCGAGCTGAGGGACATCCTCGACCGGCTGGAGCAGGAGCGGCCGGCCCGCTCCGGCGGGGAGGGCAGCCAGCCGTCCCGAAGCTGACACGGCTGCGGAATGGATCGGCATCGCGCGAAAAAGGAAGGGAAGGAAGTCCTTCGCCGCCGCTGTCGAAGTGCAACTCGAAGATCAGGACGAATTTCCTGATCTTCTTTTTTTTACAAATTTTCAACCCTCCAGAACCGACGTGCATGCTACGATAGGGCCACAGTCCGCCGGGAAGGCGGCTGATCGGAGGAGGATCCGGATGAAGGACAAGCACCAATCCCGCAGCTGGGGCAAAAGATGGACAAGCGCGCTGCTGGCGGCGGCTATCGCGCTGCCGGCGGCGCCGCTCGCCTGGGGAGGCAGCGTCGCCCATGCCGAGGGGCCCGTCGACCCGGCGCCGTTCATCAAGGCGAAGGTCGTCAACCACAATGCCGGCAAGAAGGTCCTGTTCGACAACGCGCACGGCAATACCGCCGGGGCGGCCGACTGGGTCATCGACGGCGGCTTCTCGGACTTCGGCCAAGCGCTCGCGCAGAACGGCTACGACGTGCAGGAGCTGCGCAAGTCCGGTCCGATCACGCTGGCGGACCTGCAGCCTTACGACGTGTTCGTGACGGCAGAGGCCCAAGTGCCGCTGAAGGCGAGCGAGCAGGCGGCGCTGGCCGCATACGTGGACGGGGGAGGCAGCGTCTTTTTCATCGGGGACCACTACAACGCCGACCGCAACAAGAACCGCTGGGACGGCAGCGAGGTGTACAACGGCTACCGCCGCGGGGCTTGGAGCAATCCGGCCAAGGGCATGAGCGCCGAGGAAGCCGCTTCCGCCGCGATGCAGGGCGTCGTCAGCTCCGACTGGCTGGCCGAGCAGTTCGGCATCCGCTTCCGCTACAACGCGCTCGGCGACCTGAACGCGAACGTCATCGTGCCGCCGGCGCAGTCCTTCGGCATCACGCAGGGCGTCGGAGCGGTCGCGATGCACGCCGGCTCCACGCTGGCGATCGTCGACCCGGCCAAGGCCAAGGGCATCGTCTACGTGCCCAAGACGAACCAGAAATGGGGCAGCGCCGTCGACCAGGGCGTCTACAACGGCGGCGGCGTCGAGGAAGGCCCGTATGTGGCCGTCTCCAAGAAGGGCGCGGGCAAGGCGGCGTTCATCGGCGACTCCTCGCCGGTCGAGGACGCGACGCCGAAGTACCTGCGGGAGGAGACCGGCGCGCGCAAGACGACGTACGACGGCTTCAAGGAGCAGGACGACGCCAGACTGCTCGTCAACCTGATCGACTGGCTGTCCGTGGATGAAAGTTATACGAGCTTCGCGCAAGTGGACGGGCTGCAGCTCGACTCGCCGACGCCGCAGCTCGCGATGGAGAATCCGGCCTCGTCGACCGAGCCGCAGGCCGAGCCTTGGTCCGCTCCGAGCGCCGGCTACAAATGGTATGACCCGGCGACGTTCAAGGCCGGCTCCTACGGCTACGTCGGCGGCACGTCGCCGAGCCCGAGCGCTTCGCCCACATCGTCGCCGGGCGGCACGCCGGCCCCGACGAGCTCGCCGACGCCGGCTCCGGGCACGGTCGGCTACGGCTTCGAGGCGCAGGCCGTGCTGCCGAGCTCCGGCGCCGAGTTCCCGCTGCGCGTCACGGCGAGCGGGCTGACGCCGGGCCAGACGGTATCCGGGTACACCTTCGGCGTGTACACGACGGCGAACGGCACGCAGATCGCCCAGGTGCAGAACGCCGACGGCAGCTGGCCGAGCGCCTACGCGTACAGCGCGGCGTTCAGCCTGCAGGCGGACAGCGCGGGCTACGCGTCCAAGGTGCTGACCGTGCGGCTCAAGCCCGGCTCGAGCGGCGCGGCCAACATGCGGCTGCGGCTGAACGGCACGAACCTCAAGACCGTCGCCGCGACGCTCGGCGACGTGCCGGCGGAGCCGCTGCCGACGCCGACGCCAAGCCCGAGCCCGACGCCAAGCCCGACGGCTACGCCGGAGCCGAGCGCCACGCCGCAGCCGACGGCCACGCCGACAGCGAGCCCGACGCCGGAGCCGACCGTGACGCCGAGCCCGAGCGCTTCGCCAAGCGCGACGCCGAGCGTCAGCCCAAGCCCGTCGCCGACGCCGGCGCTGTCGATCGCGGCGGCGCGCACATTGCCAGCAGGCACGACGGTGACGCTGACCGGAACGGCGCTGCATGAGCCGGGCATCTACGGCGGCGGCGAGTCCTTCTACCTGCAGGACGAGAGCGGCGGCATCTACGTCTACCAGAGCGCTCCCGGCGTCCACGCCGGAGACCGGGTGACGCTGACGGGCAAGCTGGCCGTCTACAACACGGAGCTGGAGCTGGCCGACCTGACCGCGCTCAGCGTCGTCGGCGGCGGAGCGCCGCCGGCGGCCGCCGAGGCCGGCGCCGTGACGGACGCGAACCAAGGCACGCTCGTCTCGATCGGCGAGGCGGTCATTTCGAATCTGGCTGGCGCAGCTCCGACCGGCTCGTTCGAGTTCGACGCGACGACCGATGCCGGCAGCAGAGTCCGCGTCCGCATCGACGTCCGTACCGGCCTGAGCCAAAGCGAGTTCGGCTACGGCAACGGCGACCGCGTCGTGCTGCAAGGCATCGCCTCGATCTTCAAAGGCACCTACCAGCTCAAGTCGCGTGGAATTCAAGACATCGCCGCTCCGGCGGACCGCATCGCCCCAATGACGGTGCTGGCGCTGTCCAGCGAGCCGAACGCGGCGGGCTGGCATCGCGAGCCGGTCGAATTCTCGCTGGCCGCGACGGATGACCGGGCCGGCGAGCTTGCGACCTGGTACGCGCTTGGCGGCGCAGAGCCGATCCGCTATACGGGCCCGGCGGCTGTCGAAGCCGAGGGCGAGACGACGATCCGCTACGGGTCCGTCGATGCGGCGGGCAACCGCGAGCCGGCCAAGACCGCCGTCGTGCGGCTTGACCGCACGGTGCCGGCCGTTCAGCTCACGCAGTCCGGCGGTCCGGTGACGGATGCCGCCTTTACGGATGCGCTGCGCTTCGAGCTGGCCGCGTCCGACGCGGTCTCCGGCATCGCCTCGAGCGAGCTGCTGCTGGACGGCCAGCCGATCGAGAGCGGCAGCTCGCGGCTCGGCGCCGACCTCGGGCTCGGCAGCCATACGATCCGCTACGTCGTCACCGATCGCGCCGGCAATGTCGCCGAGCAGACGACGGCGTTTCAGGTGCGGGCGCAGGCAGGCGGCGCGTCCGGCGCGCCGGGCGTTCCGGTGCTGAGCGACGACAGCGGCCACAAGAACGGGCTGCGTGACGGCAGCTATGCGGTCACGATGAACCTGTGGTGGGGCAACAACGGCTCCATTTTCCGCCTCTATGAAAACGGAACGCTCGTCCGCACCGAGGTGCTGGCCGACCGCACGCCGTCCGCCCAATCCGTCCGCACCGAGTTCAGCGGCAAGAAGAACGGCGTCTACATCTACACCGCCGAGCTCGTCAATCCGCATGGCGCCGTGAAAAGCGCGCAGCTCAGCGTCTCGGTGACGGACGCGAATCCGGGCAAGCCGGCCCTGTCGCACAACAACTGGGACGGCGACGGCGGCTACCGCCTGACGGCCAACCTGTGGTGGGGCACCAACGCGACCGAGTATCGGCTGTACGAAAACGGAGTCCTCGTGGACGCGCAGGCGCTGAGCGCGGCGACGCCGAACGCGCAGGCCGCGTTCACGGACATCGCCGGGCGCGCGCCCGGCGTCTACCGCTACCGCGTCGAGCTGGCCAACGCCGCCGGCGTCACGTCGAGCGACACGATCGAGGTCGTCGTCAGCCGTTGAGGCGGAGCGCACGATGCGGCTCCGTGCGACGGACCGGCTGCCTTTTCGCACCTGCCTCATGCAAGCGTTCAATGAAAAAAAGGAAAGCCGCCTGCAGGCGGCTTTCCTTTTTTTTCATTGAAGCTGGAGGCGAGAAGGGCAGGGCGGAGAAGCCGGGCAGACGGCCTTCGCCCGGAAGGACGAGCCGGCGTCAGTGGCTGGAGCCGACTCCAAGCGGCACTTGCTTGCTGCGCCACAGGTTCAGCTCGTCGGTCAGCTTGCCGTCGTTCTTCTCCACGACCTTGAGGAAGCTGGACAGCTTCAGGAGCAGCGGGCTCTTGGAAGCGTCGCCCGAAGCGACTGCCCTCTTGTAGGCCGCGAGAGCCTCGGCTTCGATCTTTTTCGTCTCATAATCGAACAGCGGCGTATTGTTGCTGCCGTAGTAGACGTTCATCTTCGTCAATTCATACTGGCTTTTTACCTGCGTATAGCGGTTCGAGCCCTTGAACTGCATCAGGAACTTCTCCTGCTCCAGATTGCGCTGCAGCAGCTCGCCCCAGCTGATGACGAGACCGGCGTCGCGCAGCGTCGGCTTGCGCACCTCGTCGGCCATCATCTTGACGTACAGCTGGATGTCGGCGGTGACGCGGCTCTTCCAGTTCTCATACAGCGGGTAGTTGACGATCGGGAAGAACATGCCCTCCGCCGTCGCGACGGCATAGCCCTGATCGCGCGAGTCGGTCAGCAGCTTGCGGGCCGTGTCGCCCTTCACATGCTTCAGCAGCGACGTATACGTGCCGCTGCCGCCGGCCCGCCATGCGGCGTCGATCGCCTTCTGCACGGAGCTCGACTCGTACCGCTTCTGCAGCTTGCCGAGCGCGGCGTTCTGGGCGTTCTCCAGGCGCAGCACCATCATCGAGGCCGTCCAGCTGTCGACCTTGGACAGGTGGTTGTTCAGGTAATTGACGGCGCGGGCGAGGTTGCCGGAGGCGAGGATGGCGACATAGTCGGCGTACACTTTCTGGGACGCGCTCGCAGCAGGCGCGGCCGTAATGGCCGCTTGGCCCGGAGCTGGAGCGGGCTGGCCCTCCAGCGCGAAGGCGGAGCCGGCTCCGCCTGCGGCTACCGACAGGACGAGCAGGGATGCGGCGGTCGTTTTTAAGGTTTTTTTCATGGTGTATCTCCTCCTGAGGTTGGAATGAATAAGCATTCGTACCCTACCAGACGATACTTACACGAGAAGGTTGCAGCGCAATCACGGACACGGGGCGCCCATCGGCTTGACCGACAGGCGTTTAAGTGGGATAACCAGTAGCAGAGTCAACCTTTCGGGAGGTAAATGATGAACCACGAGAAGCTTCAGAGGATCGGCCTCGGCTACCCCGGGGCGAGCGTGAAGACGCCGTTCGACCCCCATATGCCGGTGCTGTACGTGAGAGACAAGATGTTCGCGCTGCTCGGCCGCACCGGCGAGCTGGAGAGCGTCAACCTCAAGGTCATTCCGGACGAGGCATGGCTGCAGCGGGAGACGTATCCGGGCGCGGTGCTGCCGGGCTTTCATATGAACAAGCGCCACTGGAACACCGTCGTGCTGAACGGCGCCGTGCCGGATGCGGTCGTGGAAGGCATGCTCCAGGAGAGCTATCTGCTCGTCGTGGCCGGACTTCCGAAAAAAGTCCAGGCCGAGCTGGCCGGCAGCCTGAAGCGGATATTCCCGGGATGGAGCGGTTGAGGGAGGGCGTAAAGAGGTAAAGGATGGAAAGGAAGCTTGCTCATCCGGCAGGCTTTTTTGCTTTTTGGAGGCAACCTTTTTCGAACCGTTGCCGTCGGTTAGGAACAAGCCTAGAGAGACAATCAGGGAGGAAGAAATCCATGAACAAAAAACCAACCGCCTTATCCGTGCTGCTGCTCGGAGCGTCCATCGCGCTTGCCGCCTGCTCGAGCGGCTCGAACGATTCGGATCCGTCTGCCAAAGCCGATGCCGGAGTCCCCTCGCCGCAAGCGTCGGCGAGCGTGCAGCCGTCCCCGACCGCCTCGCCGACCGAGGCCGGCGGAGCCGACAATACCGGCAGCGAGCAAGAGGCCGGAGCCAGCAGCTGGCTCGGCGAGTGGAAGGTGACGGGCGACGTCGCCAGCACGCCGGTCTCGACGGGACCGGACGAGGCGCTCAAAGGCCAGCAGGCGTCGTTCTCCAAGGAGTCGGCCCGCTTCGGAGATGCCGAGACGGCGAATCCCGTCTACGAGGAGAAGACGCTTACCGCCGAGCAGTTCACGCAGGACTATCGGATGCAGCTGAGCGACATCGGCATCGACGCCGGCGAGGTCCAGACGGTCGAGATCAAGGACTTCGCGGGGCCGAGCGGCATGTTCTTCGTCAAGGACGACTCGACGCTGCTGATGCTGCTCGACGGCGTTTTCTACGAGCTGGTCCGAGCCTGATGCGGGTCTGACTCCGCGATGCGGCGAAAAAAGAGGGACGGCAAGGAGCATCTGCTCCTCGCCGTCCCTCTTTGGCGTCTATTCGCTTGGCTGCTCGGTCGTAATCATCCAGTTCACGCCGAAGCGGTCCGTCAGCTGGCCGAACAGCGTTCCCCAGAACGCCTGCTCCAGCGGATGGCGGATCTGGCCGTCCTGCGACAGGCGGTCGAAGGCGCTGCGCGCATCTCCTTCGTCCGCGAACTCCAGCGAGAGGTACATGTTGCTGCCCGGCTGCAGCGGCTGGAAGCCGTCTGCCAGAAACATCGTCACGCCGCCGGCGATGATCGTCATATGGATCACCTTGTCCGTGGCGTCCGGTCCGGCGCCAGGCATCTGGTCATGCGTCATGACGGAGAGGATCTCGCCTCCGAGCGCCTCGACGTAGAATTCCGCCTGCTGGCGGGCGTTGCTGGACATGAGGTAAGGCGTGAGCTTGGCCATGAATGGATCCAACCTTTCCTAGAGGGAGAGTGTCTTTCTGCTTTCAGCATAGCCGATGGCGAGGACGCAGGTTTCTTCTGGATCGCCATTCTTGGCGAAATCCATCGACGAGCCGATCCGACGCGAAGCCGGCCGCAGCCTCGGTCACCCGCTCGCGGTCGGACGGCCGGGCTTCTTTGTGCATGGAGCCTCATTCCGGAGGAGCGCCGGATCGGGTACAATACAGGCAAGCGGTTGTCATTTTCAACCATGTATGCGCTATCTTATGAAATGCCGCGAAAGGACGGAGCTCGATGGAGGCCTACACGCGCGCGCTCATCGAACGGATGGGCATGCTGCTCATCCTGATGTTCATCATGACCCGCCTGCCGCTGTTCCGCATGCTGCTGGACCGCGCCGTCACGCTGCGGACGGGGCTGCTGCACGCCGTCATGTTCGGCTTCATCGGCATCGCCGGCACGCATGCCGGCGTGCTGGCGGGGCCCGGCGGCATGGACGCCGCCTTCTGGATCCGCGAGGCGCGGCCGGATCAGCTGCTGGCGCATTCGGCGCTGATCGGCGTCGTGCTCGGCGGACTGCTCGGCGGAGCGAGCGTCGGCGCGGGAGCGGGGCTCATCGCCGGGGCCTACGCCGCCTCGCTCGGCGGCATGGCGGCGGACGCCTATCTGATTTCGACGCCGATCATCGGGCTGCTGGCGGGCCTGGTCGCGCGTTTCTTCTATGAAGAGCGGATCATCGCGCCGATCAAGGCGTTTTTTATCGGGTTGTTCGCTCCGATCCTGCAGATGGGCGTCATCCTCATCGCCGCGACCGCGTCGCCGGAGTCGATCCGCCTCGTCAACGAGATCGGCATGCCGATGGTCCTCTCCAGCAGCCTCGGCATCGCCTTGTTCGTCGCCATGATCCAAGTCGCGCTCGGCGAGCAGGAGCGCGCCGGGGCGGCGGAGACGCAGCGGGCGCTTGCGGTCGCGGGCACGGTGCTGCCGCATCTGGAAGGCTCGCTCACGGCCGACCGCGCGGCGGCCGCGGCCCGCGAGCTGGCGGAGGCGCTCGGGGTCGAGGCGGTCGCCGTCGCGGACACGTCCTCCGTGCTGGCGCATCTCGGTCCTGGCGTGGATCGGTTCCGGCCGGAGCATCCGCTCGCCTCGGCGCTGTGCCGGCGCGCGCTGCGCGAGGACCGGGTGTTCGTCGCCGCGCCGTCGCGGACGGCGGACGAGCCGCCGCGTCCGGCAGGCGGGCAGCTGCGGCAGCGGGCCGCGGCGCTCGCCCGGCGCGGCGTGCTGGAGAGCAGGCAGGAGCCGGGCGCGGTCGTGCTCATCCCGTTCCGGCAGGCCGGACAGCCGGTCGGCGCGCTGCAGCTGTTCTACCGCAGCCGCAGGCAGGTGCGGCGCATCGAGGAGGAGTTCGCGGCGGGGCTCGCCCGCCTGCTCACGACGCAGCTGACGCTGTCGCGGGCGGCGGAGCTGGAGGTGCTGACCAAGGACGCCGAGCTGAGGGCGCTGCAGGCGCAGATCCATCCCCATTTTCTGTTCAACACGCTCAACTCGATCGTCACGCTCATCCGCACCGCGCCGGACGACGCCCGGCAGCTGACGCGGCAGCTCGCGCAGTTCATGCGGGCGAGCCTGCGCACGGCGCACTCGCCGCTCATCCCGCTGCGCCAGGAGCTGGAGCATCTGGGCGCGTACCTGGACATCCTGCGCGTGCGCTTCGGGGATCAGATGGAGCTGCGGGGCCTTTCGGGCGATGGGCTGCCCGACGCGTTCATCCCGCCGTCGACGCTGCAGCCGCTCGTGGAGAACTGCATCCGGCACGGACTGGCGAGCCGGCCGGCGGGCGGCACGGTGACGGTCGAAGCGGAGGCGGATGCGGAAGGCATCCGGCTCTCGGTACGCGACAACGGCAGCGGCATCCGGCCGGAGCTGCTGCCGCTGCTCGGCGCGGCTCCGCTGGCGACGTTGGAGGAGCCTGCGCTGCCGGGGAGCGGAGCATCGGCGTCGCCAGCCCTCGGCGCGAAGCTGCGGGCGGGCGAGCCGGATGCGGCGGGAGGCGGCAACGGCTTCGGCGTATACAACGTCAACCAGCGGCTCATCCGGCTCGTCGGAGCGGAAGCCGCGCTCGTCTATGAGAATCTGCCCGGGGGCGGGAGCCGCGTGACGTTCCGGCTGCCTCCGGCGAGGAGGGATGCGGAGTGAGAGACTTGGAGAGCGGCAGGGGCGAGGCGAGCGGTACGGGCGGCAGGGCCGGCAGGGCCGGAATGGGCGGAGCGAACGGCAAGGACGGCAGCGATGCCGAAGCGAGTTCCGTATCGGACCCGAGGTCGGATTCCAGATCGGACTCCAGATCGGACTCCCGATCGAGCCATCCGCCGCGCTCGCTGACCGTGCTCATCGCGGACGACGAGCGGCTCGCGCGCGAGGAGCTCGTCTACCTGCTGTCGCGGGAGGCCGGCGTCGAGCTGGTCGGCCAGGCGAGCAGCGGGCGCGAGGCGGTGGAGCAAGCCCGCCGCCTGCGGCCGGACGCGCTGTTCCTCGACGTGGAGATGCCGGAGGGGAATGGCCTGCAGGCGGCACGGCAGCTGCGGGACGAAGGCGCGGCGCCGATGATCGTGTTCACGACCGCCTATGACCAGTATGCGGTGGAGGCGTTCGGCGTCGAGGCGGTCGACTACCTGCTCAAGCCGTTCGAGGAGGAGCGGCTGCGCGAAGCGCTCGCTCGGCTGCGGCAGCGCAAGGAGGCCGGGGCGGCTTCCGCGGGCAATGATCCGTCCTCGGCAGGAAACAGCCGATCGGGAGGAGGCGCGGGAGACGGCATGGGGACGGGGGCGGATCGGACCCCGGATCGCCTGCCCGTCGAGGCGGCAGGCACGGACTTGACGGCTGCTGCTCCCTCCGGCTTCGCCGCCTCGCCGTCCGGTGCGGCCCGGTTGCCTGCGCGGCAAGAGGGGGAGGCGGATGCGGCCTCCCTCGCCCTGCGGCCGGATCCGATCGCCGAGCGCGAAGCGGCCGCCGCGTCGGCTCCGCGCAAGGCGCGGCTGCTCGTCGAGGACGGCGGCCGCAGGGTCGTGCTCGACCCGGCTTTGCTGCTGTATGCCGTCAAGGAGGACAAGTCCACGCGCCTGCGCATGGCCGACGGCTCGGACCACTCGACCCGCCAGACGCTGCAGGAGCTGGAAGAGAGGCTGGGCCACGGCTTTTTCCGTCCGCATCGCAGCTATCTCGTCAACCTCGACCAGATCAAGGAGATCGAGCCTTGGTTCAACGGCGCGTACAATCTGGTGCTGAAGCATGCCGGGGATGAGCGGGTTCCGGTCTCGCGCGCCGCCGCGAAGGACATGCTGCGGCTACTGGAAGGGAGCTGAGAGAGCGGCAGGCGACAGGCGACGCCTCGCCGGAGAATCGAACGGCTTCCCCGTCTGATGGAAGTCAAGCCGGTATTTGCGACCGTTCGCGCCACGATTCCGACGTTTCGCGCCGCCCCCGTTCCTTCTTTGCCCGACGCTCGCTATAGTAATAAGGAAGCGTTTTCACAAAGGAGGAAGTCCGGTGTCCAAACTGACCTACACGGATGTAGCCCATTCGGATTCGTTCCGCAGGCTGCTTCGCAAGAAGAAACAGTTTCTGCTTCCCATGAGCGTTTTCTTCCTGGCCTTCTACTTCACGCTCCCGCTGCTGACCGCCTTCTCCACCGTGCTCAACGAGCCGGCCCTCGGCCCCGTCTCCTGGGCGTGGGTGCTCGCCAGCGCGCAGTTCATCATGACGTGGGCGCTCTGCATGATCTACACCCGTCGGGCCGCCCGCTTCGACGAGATGGTCGAGCAGATCAAGGCCGAGGTCGCCGAGCGCGGCCAAGCGCCGGAGAAGAAAGGACGGAAGACGTCATGAACACCGCGTTCCTGCTGTTCCTGCTGATCGTGCTCGGCACGCTCGTCATCACGTACTACGCCTCCAAGAAAACGAAGACCGCCAACGAATTCTACACCGCCGGAGGCGGGCTGACCGGCTGGCAGAACGGACTCGCGATCGCGGGCGACTATATGTCCGCGGCCTCGTTCCTCGGCATCGCCGGCATGATCGCGCTGTTCGGCTTCGACGGCTTCTTCTACAGCATCGGCTTCCTCGTCGCCTATCTCGTCGTGCTCTATCTCGTCGCTGAGCCGCTGCGCAACCTCGGCCGCTACACGATGGCCGACATGATCGCCGCGCGCTTCAACCAGGCGAGGATCCGCGGCGTGGCGGCGCTCAACTCGATCGTCATCTCGATCTTCTACATGATCGCGCAGCTCGTCGGCGCCGGCGGCCTGATCGCCCTGCTCATCCCGAGCCTCGACTATACGACGAGCGTGCTCATCGTCGGCGTGCTCATGACCGTCTACGTCGTCTTCGGCGGCATGACGGCGACGAGCTGGGTGCAGATCATCAAGTGCGTGCTGCTCATGGCAGGCACGCTCATCATCTCGCTCATCGTGTTCGCCAAGTTCGACTTCAACGTCGGCCACATGTTCACGGAGATGAAGACGGCCACCGGCCTCGGCGAGGCGTTCCTCAATCCGGGCAACAAGTTCACGAACGGGCTCGACACGATCTCGCTCAACCTGGCGCTCGTGCTCGGCACCGCCGGCCTGCCGCACATCCTGATCCGCTTCTTCACGGTCAAGGACGCGCCGACCGCGCGCAAGTCCGTCGTCGTCGCGACGTGGATCATCGGCGTCTTCTACGTCATGACGCTGTTCCTCGGCTTCGGCGCGGCCGCGTTCGTCGGCGAAGCCGCGATCATCGAGGCGAACGCCGCCGGCAACATGGCCGCGCCGCTGCTCGCCAAGGTGCTCGGAGGCGAGTTCCTGTTCGCCTTCGTCTCGGCGGTCGCCTTCGCCACGATCCTCGCGGTCGTCGCGGGACTCGTCCTGTCCGCCGCCTCGGCCTTCTCCCACGACTTCTACAACCATATCCTGCGCAAGGGCCAGGCCAAGGAAAAGGAGCAGGTGCGCATGGCCAAGTTCGCTTCCGTCGGCGTCGCCGTCGTCTCGATCGTCCTGGCGCTGTTCGCGCAGAAGCTGAACGTCGCCTTCCTCGTCTCGCTGGCGTTCGCCGTCGCGGCGAGCGCGAACCTGCCGGTCATCCTGTTCACGGTATTCTGGAAGAGATTCAATACCGCCGGCGCCGTCACGGGCATGCTGACCGGCCTTATCTCGGCGCTGCTGCTCGTCTTGATGAGCCCGAACGTCTGGAATCCGGTCGCAGGCAAAGCGATCCTCGTCGGCACGCCGCTCATCGACCTGACGAATCCCGGCATCATCTCGATTCCCCTCGGCTTCCTCGGCGCCTTCCTCGGCACGTACTTCTCGTCTCGGACGGACGAGGCCAAGTACGATGAGGTGCTCGTCAAGGCGAACACCGGCATCTCGGAGCTGCCGACGTCCCGCTGATGGGAAGGCGGCGCCGCTTTGGCGCCGCCGTTCTGGAGCCGCATCTGCCCCTGCCAGGGCGGATGCGGCTTTTGGCGTTTGCGGAGCCGACGTGCAGGCCGCCCATGCATGCATAATTTTCCGCCTCCGATCCACCCTAGGAGAGATGGCTTCACATTGACTCCGAGGAGTGTTGGACATGGCAAAGGAAAAGCGTGCAGGCGACGAGGCGAGACGGCTGAAGCGCGTGCTGCCGGCGGCCGCCTTGCTGGCGGCGTCGGCGGCGCTGCTGGCGGGATGCGGCGGCTCGCAGGCGGAGCGGCCTTACGACGAGGCGCGCATGAAGATGCAGCAAGTTTCGCAGCAGATGGAAGCGGGATCGATCGTCGTCGGCGGCACGCGCGTCGCGGGCGTGCCGATGATGAAGGACGCCGACGGCCAGGTGTGGCTGCCGATCGAGCATGCCGCGCGGGCGCTCAACATGAAGGTGCGCGAGATGCGCGACGGCTACGCGATCGGCGATACGGACGCGGCCTACCGGCTGCGTCTTGGCGACCGCAACGCCATGAGCGGCGGCCGCGTCGTGCAGCTGCCCTCCGCGCCGAGATCGATCGGCGGCAAGCCGAGCCTGTCGGCGGAATCGCTGACGGCGCTGCTCGAGACGCCGGTGCGCTGGAACGCCGCGTCCCGCGAGCTTCGATTTACGCCGATCCAGGACAGCGCCAAGAGCAGCACGCAGCGCGGCATCTCGATGCAGATGAGCGACACGTCGCAGCCGCAGCGGATCGGCGGCCGCTACGGCGCGCTCTCCGCCGAAGACGCGGAGAAGGTCGTGTCGATGGCGCGCCGCTTCCTCGGCACGCCGTACGATTTCGGCAGCGGCAGCTATGAGGCGACCCAGCGCTTCGACTGCTCGTCGTTCACGCAGTATGTGTTCGACAAGGTCGGCGTTTCGCTGCCGCGCACCTCGCGGGAGCAGGGACAGGTGGGAAGAAGCGTCTCCCAGAGCGACCTGCAAGCGGGGGACCTGCTGTTCTTCTTCACGCCGGGCCGCTTCGACAGCAACAAGGTCGTCGGCCACGTCGGCATCTATGCCGGCAACGGCAAGATGGTCCACACATACGGGGAACCGGGCGTCGTCGTCGATGAGTTCAACGAGTACTGGAAAGGCCGCTTCCTGTTCGCGAAGCGGGTGCTTTAAGCGGGCGCTTTGAAAGGAGGGACTGTCCGATCGGTCGATGAGGCGGCCTCGGGCGGTCCTTTTCGTTCCTCCGGCAGTCCGCGCCTCGGGGCATGGCTCTGGGCGCAACCGCGCCGATCGGCGTTGCTCCTGAGGCCGGGCTTTTGGAGCGGGTGTCTGCGCGCCGGGCATGGCGCCATGAAGGAGGTTTGGACTCCTTGAGCGGGTGTCTGTTCGCCGGGCATGCGCCATGAAGGGAGTTTGGACTCTTTGAGCGGGTGTCTGCGCGCCGGGCATGGCGCCATGAAGGAGGTTTCGACTCCTTGAGCGGGTGTCTGCGCGCCGGGCATGCGCCATGAAGGAGGTTTCGACTCCTTGAGCGGGTGTCTGCGCGCCGGGCATGCGCCATGAAGGAGGTTTGGACTCCTTGGGCGGGTATCTGCGCGCCGGGCATGCGCCATGAAGGAGGTTTGGACTCCTTGAGCGGGTGTCTGCGCGCCGGGCATGGCGCCATGAAGGAGGTTTGGACTCCTTGAGCGGGTGCCTGCGCGCCGGGCATGCGCCATGAAGGAGGTTTGGACTCCTTCAGGCGTGTGCGTCCATGGAGGTCGCGGCTATCCTGGATCTTGGGAAACGGCCTGCTGCAACGAAAACCAAGGCATGGCTTGCCTGGAGCGCAAGGCAGAGTGCGGCAGCAACTAGCCCTTTCGCGGAACGAAAGGGTTGACAACAGCTCCAATCTATATTATCTTTAATTTAAGATATTTGAATTAAAGAAAAAGAGGGCGGGATGCCGTCATGAAAGACGAAAAGAATCGCGATAAAAGGCACTCCGGCTACGGCGCCGTTGACGCGACAAGCGCACCAAGCGCAACAAGCGCAACAGGCGCACCAGGCGCACCAGGCGCACCAGGCGCGACAGGCGCGACAGGCGCAACAGGCGCAACAGGCGCAACAGGCGCAACAGGCGCAACAGGCGCAACAGGCGCAACAGGCGCAACAGGCGCAACAGGCGTAGACGCAGCGCCCGGTACAGCCGATTCGGCTGCCGATCAGGAGCTGTCGCTCAAGCTGTTCGTCGTCCTCTCCAAGGCGTACCGCTCGGTGATGGATCCGGCGATTCGCGACATGAAGGGCTACGGGCTCTCGCCCTCCGAGTTCACCGTGCTCGAGGTGCTCTACAACAAGGGCCGAGTCCCGCTGCAGCAGATCGGCGAGAAGATTCTCGTCACCAGCGGCAGCGTCACCTACAACATCGACAAGCTGGAGAAGAAGGGGCTGCTGCGGCGCATTCCTTGCCCGGACGACCGCCGGGTGACGTTCGCGGAGCTGACGGACGAGGGGCGGCAGCTGTTCGACTCGATCTTTCCGTCCCACGCGGAGCAGATCCACCGGCTGACCGGGGCGCTCGACGCCGAGGAGAAGCGGCAGCTGAGCGAGCTGCTCAAGAAGCTCGGCAAAGGAGCCGAAGCCGGGTAGGAATGGGCTTCACGAGCAAGAACGTCCGGATGCTTGCTCGCCTCCAGGCCCTGCCCGTCCGCTTGGACGGAAAATCTCAATGCATTTTCGCGCTAGGCCGCATCATTCCGCTTCGCAGAGCCAATACTTTAACTTTAAGATAATAGGGAGGCATCATCCATGAAACCTGTGACGAAAGGCATCCACCACATCACCGCGTTCGCGACCGACCCGCAAGGCATCGTCGACTTCTACGCCGGCGTGCTCGGGCTGCGCATGGTCAAGAAGACGATCAACTTCGACGCTCCGGAAGTGTACCATCTGTACTTCGGCGACGAAGGCGGCACGCCGGGCACGATTCTGACGTTCTTCCCGCATCCGGGCTCGCGCAAGGGCAGGGTCGGCGGCGGCCAGGTCGGCATCACGACGCTCAGCGTTCCGGTCGGCGCGCTGCCGTACTGGGAAGAGCGGCTCGCCGGCTTCGGCGTCGAGACGCGCCGGGCCGAGCGCTTCGGCGAGACGTTCCTGCAGTTCGCGGACGGAGAGGGGATGCGGCTGGAGATCGTCGAGCGAGAAGAGGGTCCGCAAAATACGTGGGGCTTCGCGGACATTCCGGCGGATCGCGCGATCAAAGGCTTCGGCGGCGCCGTGCTTTACAGCACGGACAGCAAAGGCACGCGCCGCACGCTCGTCGGCACGCTCGGCCTGGCGCCGGACGGCGAGCAGGACGGCTACGCCCGCTTCCGCGGCGAAGGCGAGCTCGGCAACGTCATCGACGTGCCGGTCGGCGACATGGACTGGGGCAACGGCGGCGCGGGCACGGTCCACCACATCGCCTGGCGCGCCAAGGATTTCGACGAGCATGAGGCATGGCGCCAAGCGGCGGCCGAGGCGGGCTTCCAGCCGACGCCGGTCATCGACCGCCAGTATTTCAACGCCGTCTACTTCCGCGAGAGCGGGGGCATCCTGTTCGAGATCGCCACGGATCCTCCCGGCTTCGCGGTCGACGAGCCGGCCGAGACGATGGGCGCCAAGCTGATGCTGCCGTCGTGGTTCGAGCCGCATCGCCAGCAGATCGAGGACGGCCTGCTGCCGATCGAGGTCCGCAAGCTGAAGGAGGGAGAGCAATGAGCCTGGATATGATCCACGTCTACCAAGAAGGCAAGAACCCCGCGGCACCGACGCTCGTGCTGCTGCACGGCACGGGCGGCAACGAGCATGACCTTCTCGGCCTCGGCGCGATGATCTCGCCCGAGTCGGCGCTCCTGTCCGTTCGGGGCAAGGTGCTGGAGAACGGCATGCCCCGCTTTTTCCGCCGGCTGGCGGAAGGCGTCTTCGACGAGGAGGACCTCGTCCTCCGCACCGCCGAGCTCCAGGCGTTCCTGGATGCGGCGGCGGCCGAATACGGCCTCGACCGGAGCAACATGGTCGCGGTCGGCTACTCCAACGGCGCGAACATCGCGGCGAGCCTGATCTTCCACGAGCAGGAGTCGTTCCGAGGGGCGGTGCTGCATCATCCGATGGTGCCTCGGCGCGGCCTGCAGCTGCCGGCGCTCGGCGGCATGCCGGTGTTCATCGGAGCGGGCGCGAACGACCGCATCTGCCCGCCCCATGAGACGGAGGAGCTGACGGAGCTGCTGCGCGGAGCGGGAGCGGAGGTCGACGTGCATTGGGAAAACTACGGCCACCAGCTGACGGGTACGGAAGCCCGGGCAGCGGCGGACTGGTTCAAGCGGACGTTCGGTCAGGCGGCTCGGGACTGAGCCCGATCGCACCCGATCGGACCGCCCGATAAATAGCGGCCGCTTGAGGGAAGCGGAAGAGCGGCGGATCGTCGCGGAGGCATCCATCCCATCATCCACAAGGAGGAAGAGACAATGGCAGCAAGCGCACTCAAAGGCATCCACCACGTCTCGGCCATGACGGCCCGAGCTGTGAACAACCATGATTTCTACACGCATGTCATGGGCATGCGGCTCGTCAAGAAGACCGTCAACCAGGACGACACGAGCATGTACCATCTGTTCTACGGCGATGAGAAAGGCAACCCGGGCACGGAGCTGACGTTCTTCGAGCTCCCGATGATGGGCCGCAACCGGGACGGCGTCTCCAGCATCTCGACGACGTCGCTGCGCATCCCGACCGACGCCTCGATCAGCTGGTGGGTCGACCGCTTCGACCGTCTCGGCGTCGAGCATGACGAGCCGCAGGAGCGCGACGGCAAGCTGACGCTCGACTTCCGCGATCCGGAGGGGCAGCGCATGCGGCTGATCTCCGACGAGCGCAACGTCGGCGTGCCGGCCGGCATCGCCTGGGAAGGCGGCCCGGTGCCGGCGGAGCATGGCGTGCTCGGGCTCGGTCCGGTGCGCCTTACCGTGGCGGACGCGGAGCCGACGCTGCGGGTGCTGACGGAGCTGATGGGCTTCCGCCGCATAAGCCAATATCCGGCCGACGTGCCGGGACAGCCGGACATCGTCGTCGTCGAGGTCGCCGAGGGCGGCAGCGGCGCGGGGGTGCATGTCGAGGAGCGCCATGACCTCGACCGCGAGCGGCTCGGCCGCGGCGGCGTGCACCATGTCGCGTTCCGCGTCGAGGACGAGGAGGCGCTGCGCGAGTGGGCGGAGCGCATCGGGCAGGCGGGCTTCCATCACTCGGGTTACGTGGACCGCTACTATTTCCGGTCGCTGTACTTCCGCGAGCCCAGCGGCATCCTGTTCGAGCTGGCGACCGACGGTCCCGGCTTCGACACCGACGAGCCGCTGGACAGCCTCGGCGAGGCGCTGGCGCTGCCGCCGTTCCTCGAGCCGAAGCGCGAGGCGATCGAGGCGAAGCTGAAGCCGCTGCCGACGGCGAAGGGCTGAAGGGTCTGCAGGACATGAAACGAAAACGAAGCGCCTTCCTGGGGGAAGGCGCTTTTTTTGCGATAAAGGACTTCTTCGCGCAGCTCTAGTGCCTTCGACAGACTGCAGAGTTTCGCTGATGCCAGTTGCCTTTAAGGGAGGCATTCTGCCTTCTCTATGTCGAAGTTGCGTGGAAACATCGAGCAACTCGGCTCGAACAGACGACTCTCCGCGCGGGGCGACCTAGTGTCCTGTGTCAAGGGTTAATGGGTATGAACGATTCGTCGCGGTCCGTTGACGAACCTCCGACCTGTCCGCTACATTCCCATGGGTTCGTCGCTTCTACAAAAGCCGCTCCCTGCTGTTCCGCGGGAACGATGCCCCTCCATGCGATGCCGACGACTCCTCAGACGCTTAGACTCTTCTTTAGGCGTCACCGAAAATATAACGACTCCTCAGACGCTTAAAATCGCTTTTTTGCCGATTTCAGGACGTTTTTCGGCTCTTTTTGTCGGCTAAGCTCCTGACGCGTCGTTAGATTTTTTAACGGCCCCATTCGGGGCTTCTAACGATCTCATTCATCGTCAGCCGTCCTTCATGCCTCGGCGGATATCCTGAAGCTGAAGCTGAGAGAAAACCAAGGCTCTGTATGACAGTAAATTCCATTCGAAGAAAGAGTGGAGGACGTGTCCGCCATGGCGCTAGTCCGCCGAGGTGGCGGATGGTGCCGCTGCTGCCGCGTCCGCAGTGATGGCGGCGTCTGCCGCTTGCCCCGCCGTCGCCGCGTCCCCGGTCATGGCGGCGTCCGTTGCTAGCCCCGCCGTCGCCTGCACCTCTGCTTGCCCTGCAGCCTGCTCCTGCGCTTGCCCTGCAGCCTGCTCCTGCGCTTGCGCCGCAACTTGCCCCGTCGCCGCCTGCTCCGTCGCCTGCTCCGCCACTGGCACCGCCGCCGTCGCAGCCCCTTCGTCCAGCAGCGCCGCGTTGACCGCGTTCAGGAACGCGCCGGCGCTCGCCTTGATGATGTCGGTGTCCATCGCCCGGCCGGAGTAGGCGCGGCCGCCGACCGCGAGCCGGATGTTGACGCGTCCGATCGCTTCCTTGCCGCGCGACAGGCTGCTGATCTTGTAGTCCTTCAGCTCCGCGTCGATGCCGACGAGCTGGCGCAGCACCGTATACAGCGCGTCGATCGGGCCGTCGCCGACGGCGCTGCCCTTCACCGCCTCGCCGCCCTTGCGCAGCTGCACGGTCGCGGTCGGGGACAGGTCGTTCGTGATGACCTGGAACGAATCGAGCTCGTACAGCTCCTTGCCGCCGCTGCGGGACGCGCCGGACCGGCTGGAGGCGAGATAGTAGACGTCATGGTCGTACACTTCCTTCTTGGTGTCGGCCAGCTCCAGGAACTGCGCGAACAGCGCCTCGAACTCGGCCGCGTCCGAGGTGTCGAAGCCCATTTTCTCCACGGCGTTCTTGAACGCATGGCGGCCGGAGCGGGCGGTCAGCACGAGCTCCATGCTGTCCGCGCCGACGTCCTCGGGCGACATGATCTCATACACGTTCTTGTCCTTGAGCAGGCCGTCCTGATGGATGCCGGAGGAGTGGGCGAAGGCGTTCTCCCCGGTGATCGCCTTGTTGACCTGCACGTCCAGGCCGGTCAGATGGGTCAGCAGGCGCGAGCTGCGGATCAGCTCCTTCGTGTTGATGCCCGTCTGCGCCCGGTAGAAGCTCTCGCGCACCTTCAGCCCCATCACGACCTCCTCCAGCGAGGTGTTGCCGGCCCGCTCGCCGAGGCCGTTGATCGTCACCTCGACCTTGTCGGCGCCGCCGCGGATCGCGCTCAGCGTGTTGGCGGTCGCCAGGCCGAGGTCGTTGTGGCAGTGGACGCTCAGCACGACGCGGTCGTCGAGGTTCTTGAGCCGCTCGTTGATGCGGCGGATCAGGTCGCCGAACTCCTCCGGCACGGCGAAGCCGACCGTGTCCGGCACGTTGATCATCGTCGCGCCGGCTTTGACGACCGCCTCGATCGTCGTCCACAGGTACTCGAACTCCGAGCGCGAGGCGTCCTCGGTCGAATACTGCACGGCGGGCAGCAGCGTCTTGGCGTAGCGCACGGCGTCGACGCCCATCCGCAGGACGGCTTCCTTGGAGCGGCTGAACTTCTTCTCGACATGGATGTTCGACGTGCCGAGCACGATATGGATCAGCGGGTCCTGCGCGAGCTTGATGCTCTCGTAGACGGCGTCGATGTCGCTCTTGACGGCGCGTCCGAGCGCGGTGATCGAGACGGAGTCGCCGACGCTGCGCGCGATCGCCTGCACCGCCTCGAAGTCGCCCTGCGACGAAGCGGGGAAGCCCGCCTCGATGATGTCGACGCCGAGCCGCTTCAGCTGCTGGGCCATCTCGATCTTTTGCGGCATGTTCAGCTTCGCTCCCGGCACCTGTTCTCCGTCGCGCAGCGTCGTGTCCAGTACGATGATGTTGCGGTTCATGTTCGTCATCTCCTTTGAGTGGTTGATTGCTGGAAAAGTCCTGCGTGTATGTGAAGCGGGGCCGGAAGGACCCGGAATCCATCCGGCAGCAGCGCGTTCGAGGCATTCGTCCGGAACGGACGGCAGCCGGGCGCCGATTCGCGCCTGCGCGGCGCGGACCGGCGGGGCTCAGGCGCCCCGCCGATCGGCGCCGGAACGGAAAAAAGCCCCGCCTCTACGCATAGAGGCGGGGCATTGCCCGCGGTACCACTCTAATTCATGCCTGAATGCAGGCATGATCTTGTTCGATGGCCATCACCATCTATCCCTGTAACGGTGGAATTCCGGCTGGCCCTACGTTGTCAGGCAGCAGTTCCTAGAGGAGTTCGGACGGAGCGCTCCTGCCGCCTCGCACCACCCGGCGGCTCTCTGAAAGGTCGATTCCATCCTACTGGTTCTAGTCATGACTGTTGGCGATATGAAGCGAAGCTTGAATTAGGGATGAGTATAGGCCATCGTTCCGGCGATTGTCAAGCGGGCGTGAAAGAGGCGGTTCCGTCCAAGGCGGGACAGGTGCGGGGAATAGGGCTCCGGCCTAAGCCGTGTCGGAACGAGGCTTTGACGGGATGCCTCCGTCCAAGCCGCCGTCAGTCGGCGCGCTCCAACGTCCGATCATAGTTGTCCCGGGCCTGCATCACCTCGCCGTGGTGGATGGATGCCCACCGCTTCAGCTCCTGCAGCGGTCCGATCAGCGACCGGCCGAGCGGCGTCAGCGAATAATCGACGACCGGCGGGATGGACGGCGTCAGCTCGCGATGGACGAGGCCGTCCCGCTCCAGCTGGCGCAGCGTCTGGGTCTGCATCTTCTTGGAGATGCCCTCGATGCGCCGTCCCATCTCGCCGAAGCGCACGGGACCGTCCTCCAGCGCGTACAGGATCAGCGCGCTCCACTTGCTGGAGACGATGTCCAGGAACTTGGTGTAGTCGCAGCGCTCGGGGGAGATGTCGGGCTTTCGCTTGGCGGCCGGCCCGGCTGTTTCGGCATTGCTCATCGATCTAACGCCTCCCAGGTCACATTGGGGTAACCAGTGCACGATAAAGTACCTTCTACCCCGAGTATAGCCGATCTGCTAGCATGAAGGCCATACCCGAGAACGCAAGTCGGGAATACAAGGCGTCCGGCCGATCGGCCGGGGCGGAGAGAGGAAGCGTGAGCGGGATGACGATGAAGGCGCTGCAGCTGCATGGGAAGCTTGGAATGGAGGGGGTCAGCGTGGACGGCCGGCCGATTCCGGAGCCGGGAAACGGAGAAGTGCTCGTCCGCATTCGGGCGGCGTCACTGAACGCACGCGATCTGGGCTTCATCCATGGCGAATACGGCTGGGACCTGGCCCAGCCGCTCGTGCTCGGCTCCGATGCGGTCGGGGAGATCGTGCGGCTCGGACCCGGAACGAGCCGGTTCGCGGTCGGAGAGCGGGTCAGCGGCATCTTTTTCCAGGAGTGGATCTCCGGAGAGGTAACGGCGGAAAGCCGGGCCAGCTCGCTCGGAGGCCCGCTGGATGGAGTGATTTCGGAATACCGGGTATTCCCGGAGCAATCGCTCGTCGCCGTGCCGGCGTACTTGAGCGACGCGGAGGCGGCCGCGCTCCCGTGCGCGGCCGTGACGGCCTGGCAGGCGATCGTCGAGGAGGGCCAGGTGAAGGCCGGCGACACCGTCGTCGTGCAGGGGACGGGAGGCGTAGCCGTGTTCGCGCTGCAGCTCGCTAAGCTGCAGGGCGCGCGCGTCATCGTGCTGTCGAGCTGCGAAGACAAGCTGCAGCGGGCCCGGGAGCTGGGAGCGGACGAGGGCGTGAACTACCGCGAGCATCCGGAGTGGGAGCGGGAGGTGCTGCGCCTGACCGGCGGACGCGGAGCGGACCATGTGCTTGACGTCGGCGGCGCGGACACGCTGAACCGGTCGGTCGAGGCGCTGCGCCAGGGCGGACGCATCAGCCTCGTCGGGCTGCTGTCGGGCGGAGCGGTCGAGGGCTTCCGCATCGTGCCGGCGATCCAGCGCCGGGCGCGGCTGCAGGCGGTCAGCGTCGGGAGCCGGGACATGTTCGAGGCGATGAACCGCGCGCTGGAGCAGCATCGACTGCGTCCGGCCATCGACCGCGTCTACCCGCTGGAGCGGTACGAGGAGGCGTTCGCGCGGCTCGCCGCAGGCGAGCATGTCGGCAAGATCGTACTGGAGCTGTGAGGCGGAGCAGCGGACCGGCTATTCGGCCAAGTGCTGAGAAGAGGTCGTCCCGTACCTGGAGAGTTGGTGCGCCATGGACGTCGACGAGCTGAGGAGCTCCGAGAAGGGCGTAGGGCCGAGCCTCGGGGAGGTGCTGCGCCATATGGTGGTCCATGAAGTCCATCCTATCGGCCAGCTGTCGATCTGGGCGCAAGCTCGGACGGAGCTCAGTGTCGGCCAACTCCATTGATCGCAGCTTGAAGCGGCCGCTGCCCGGTCAAGTCGATCTGGCAGCGGCCGCTCTTCATCGGAGCTCTAAGTTGGAGTAGGAAGCCGGGAGGCTGAAAAAGCTCGATAAAATCGAGTTAGCTTGCTCTGAGGCGGACGTCGCATAGGGATGAAGTCGATAAAATCAAGTTAATCGGCTTCGAGGCAGCCGTCGGGTGGGGATTAACTCGATAAAATCGAGTTAATCGGCTCCGAGGCGGCCGTCGGGTAGGGATTAACTCGATAAAATCGAGTTAATCGGCTCCGAGGCGGCCGTCGGGTAGGGATTAACTCGATAAAATCGAGTTAATCGGCTTCGAGGCGGCCGTCGGGTAGGGATTAACTCGATAAAATCGAGTTAATCGGCTTCGGGGCGGCCGTCGGGTAGGGATTAACTCGATAAAATCGAGTTAATCGGCTTCGAGGCGGCCCTCGGGTAGGGATTAACTCGATAAAATCGAGTTAATCGGCTTCGAGGTGGCCGTCGGATGGGGATTAACTCGATAAAGTCGAGTTAATCGGCTCCGAGGCGGCCGTCGCATAGGGATTAACTCGATAAAATCGAGTTAATCGGCTTCGAGGCGGCCGTCGGGTGGGGATGAACTCGATAAAACCGAGTTAATCGGCTCCGAGGCGGCCGTCGGGTAGGGATTAACTCGATAAAATCGAGTTAATCGGCTCCGAGGCAGCCGTCGGGTAGGGATTAACTCGATAAAATCGAGTTAATCGGCTCCGAGGCGGCCGTCGGGTAGGGATTAACTCGATAAAATCGAGTTAATCGGCCTCGAGGCGGCCGTCGGGTGGGGATGAACTCGATAAAATCGAGTTAATCAGCTCCGAGGCAGCCGTCGGGTAGGGATTAACTCGATAAAATCGAGTTCATCGGCTCCGAGGCGGTCATCGGGGAGGCGTCGCCCATGCACCGTAGCCGTATAGCCGCCGCATCCCGTTGCTATCCGCCCGTGCTGCTGCTATCGGCCCGTGCTGTGCTATCCGCCTGTGGCGTGCTATCGGCCCGTGCCGCGCTATCCGCCCGTGCTACTGCTATCCGCCCGTGCTGCTGCTATCCGCCCGTGCCGCGCTTGCCGCCACGCTCATCCCTGCGCGGCGATCGCCTCCTGCAGCGCGGCGAGCACGCCGTCGAGATGGCGCGTCAGCCGCTGCTCGGCGAGCGCGGCGTCGCCGCGCTCGATCGCGTCCAGGATGCCCGCGTGCTCGTCGAGCAGCCGCTCGGCTGTGCCGGGCTCGCGGTAGAAGCGCAGCTCCCGCGTCTGCCGGATCGTCGCTTCGAAGCGGTCCGCGAGCGACTCCATCATGCCGGCGAGCAGCGGATTGCCCGCCGCGCCGGCGATGGCCATGTGGAACGCGGTGTCCGCGCGCTCCCCGGCCGCCGTGTCGCCGCGCTCCAGCGCCGCTTCCATCTGCGCGAACGCCTCGCCCAGCCGCGCCAGCTCCGGCTCGCCCCGCCGCATGGCGGCGAGCCGCACCGCGCCGGCCTCGAGCGCGCGCCGCACCTCCAGCAGCTCGGCGAGCGAGCCGGCGCTCTCGAAGAGCATGTCCGCGCCGTGGCGCGGGTCGCTCGGCAGCACCGCCTTGACGAACGTGCCGCCGCCATGGCGCACGTCGAGCCAGCCGGTCGCCTTGAGCGCGCTCGTCGCCTCGCGGATCGTCGAGCGGCCGACGCCGTACTGCTCGGCCAGCTCGACGACCGACGGCAGGCGCTGCCCCGGCTGCCAGGCGCCGCTCTGGATCTGCTCCAGCAGGTGGCCCGCGACGAGCTCGTGGTTTTTGGCGGATGTGATCTTCATGCAGCCTCGCCCTCCGGATTCCTCAGAGCGTTTTCGCAAACGCTCCCTAGTCAATGCCAGCATTATAGCATATAATGAGCGGCATAAGTCATCTGATGACCTGATGAATAGATCAGGGATGAACAGGGGGAACGAACATGCTGGACCAATCGCTGCTGGAGCGGCTGCAGGGCATCGTCGGGGAGAAGCATGCGAGGGACGACATGGAGGCACGGGTCGCCCATTCGTACGACGGGACGCCGATGCTGCAGAGCCTGCCGGACGGGGTCGTGTACCCGGAGACGACGGAGCAGGTGTCGGAGATCATGAAGCTGCTGGCGGAGCATCGGGTGCCGGTCGTGACGCGCGGCTCGGGCTCGAACCTGTGCGGGGGCACGGTGCCTTTGCAGGGCGGCGTCGTGCTGGTCATGCACCGCATGAACCGCATCCTGGAGGTCGATCTGGACAATCTGACGGCGACGGTGCAGCCGGGCCTCATCACGCAGGCGTTCACCGACCATGTCGAGTCGCTCGGGCTGTACTATCCGCCGGACCCGAGCAGCATGAAGATCTCGACGATCGGCGGCAACATCAGCGAGAACTCCGGCGGCCTGCGCGGGCTCAAGTACGGCACGACCAAGGACTACGTGCTCGGGCTCGAAGCCGTGCTGGCGAGCGGCGAGATCATCCGCACCGGCGGCAAGCTGGTCAAGGACGTCGCCGGCTACGACCTGACCAAGCTGCTCGTCGGCTCGGAGGGGACGCTGGCGATCGTGACCGAGGCGACGCTGAAGCTCGTGCCGCCTCCGGCCGCCAAGAAGACGATGCTCGCGATGTACCGCGACCTGCAGGGAGCGGCGCGCACCGTCTCGCGCATCATCGAGAGCCGCATCATTCCCGCCACGCTGGAAATTCTCGACAACCCGACGATCCGGGTCGTCGATGATTTCGCCAAGCTCGGGCTGCCGCGCGACATGGAGGCGATCCTGCTCATCGAGCAGGACGGCGAGCCGGAGGTCGTCGAGCGCGACATGGAAGCGATCCGCGCCGTCTGCCTCGCCGAGCGGGCCGACCGCGTCGAGGTCGCCGAGACGCGCGAGCACGCGGAGCGGCTGATCGCCGCGCGGCGCAGCGCCTTCACGGCGCTCGCCCGCCTGCGGCCGACGACGATTCTGGAGGATGCGACCGTGCCGCGCTCGCGCATCGCGGACATGGTGCGGCGCATCGGCGAGATCGCCGCCAAGCATCAGGTGAACATCGCGACGTTCGGCCATGCAGGCGACGGCAACCTGCATCCGACGGCGACGACCGACGCGCGCGACGCGGAGGAGGTGCACCGGGTCGAGGAGGCGTTTGCGGAAATTTTCGAAGCGGCGATCTCGATGGGCGGCACGATCACCGGCGAGCACGGCGTCGGCGTCGTGAAGGCGCCGTACCTGGAGTGGAAGGTCGGCGAGAGCGGCATGGCGGTCATGGAAGCGATCAAGGCCGCGTTCGACCCGCACGGCCTGCTCAATCCCGGCAAGATGTTCGCCAAGGACCGGCGCAAACGGGTGGTGATCCAGCATGGCTGACCGCATGAGCTTGAAGGAGCGGCTGAAGCCGCGGCGGGCGGCGGCGCTCTCGCTCGGCCTGGGATGGACGTCGGCGCCGGCTGGAGCTGGCACGGGCGCAGATGGAATCGTCGGAGCCGGGATGAAAAAGGCAGGCGCGGCCCATGCGGCCCTCCCGGGCCTGGACCGAGGAGGAGCAGGCGGATGGCCGCAGGCTGCAGCCGCTCCGGCAGGGCTGGCCTCGATCGCGCAGGAGCTGCCTTCCGAGCGCCGGCCTTCCGCGTCCGCCTGGATGGCGTCAGCCGCAGGCGGAGCGCAAGGGGCAGGCGGCATCCAACGCGCGGCTTTGCCGGGAGCGGCGGCGGGCGGCGCGACGGGCTCAGGAGGCGCGGGGCATTCGGCGGGTGGCGGTGCGCATGGCTCCGGCTTCGGCAAGCCGCAGATCGAGCATGCGAATCCGCTTGCGCGCACGCTGCTCGCCAAGCTGGACTACGACCAGCTGACGAACTGCATGCGCTGCGGCTTTTGCCTGCCGGCGTGCCCGACGTTCCGCGAGACCGGCATCGAGCCGGAGTCGCCGCGCGGGCGAATCGCCCTCATGAAGGCCGTCGCCGACGGCCTGATGGACCCGGACGAGAGCTTCCGCGCTCAGATGAACCATTGCCTCGGCTGCCGCGCCTGCGAGCCGGCTTGTCCGGCGGACGTGAAGTACGGCCAGCTGATCGAGCAGGCGCGCGACGCGCTGGAGGATCACTCCGCGCACAGCGCTCCGGTGAAAGGCCTCCGCGCGGCGCTGTTCAAGGGCGTCTTCCCGAGGCGAGGCAGCCTGCGGGCGCTCGGCGGCGCGCTTGCGCTGTACCAGAAGTCGGGGCTGCGAAAGGTCGCTCGGGGCACGGGCATCCTGAAGCTGTTCCCGGCGCCGATGCGCGAGATGGAAGAGATCCTGCCGGACGCCTCCTCGCGCGGGGTCATCGAGCGGATCGGCACGTTCCTGCCGGCCCAAGGCGAATCGCTCGGGCGCGTGGCGCTGTTCCGCGGCTGCATCATGGATGTGCTGTTCGCCGGCACGAACGTCAACACGGCGGAGCTGCTGGCGCAGGCGGGCTATGACGTCGTCATCCCGCGCGAGCAGGCGTGCTGCGGGGCGCTCCATGCGCACAGCGGGGAGCTGGATCAGGCGCGGGAGCTCGCGGTGCGGAACCTGGAGGCGTTCCGCGACGGCGGCATCCAGTGGATCGTCTCCAATGCCGGCGGCTGCGGGGCGCAGCTGGCCGAGTACGGGCATCTGCTGCAGGACGATCCAGATCATGCGGAGCTGGCGCAGGGATTCGCCGCCCGCGTCGTCGACGTGAGCCGGCTGCTCGTCGCCAGCGGCCGCCTGCCGCTGGACGGCGCGCTGCAGGCGGCCGGCGAGGCCGCCGCTGCGGCGTGGTCGAACTCCGCTTGCGGCGGTGGGACGAAAGGCAGAGGGGAACACGAGCCAGCTTCAGCTGTTGCATCGTCAACGGCATCGTCGACGGCATCGTCAGGACACATCGTCGCGGCGCCGATCGCTGCGGCAGGGAAGGCCGGCCACGGCGGAAGCTGCGGAGGCGGCTGCACTTCCGCCCTCGGCGCGGACCTGGCCGACGCTGGCGGGCTGCGCACGCCGGTGCGAGTCACGTATCAGGATTCTTGCCATTTGCGCAACGGCATGAAGGGCTCGTCCGATCCGCGGACGCTGATCCGCCAGACCGGCGGCGTCGAGTTCGTGGAGATGAGGGAGGCGGACCGCTGCTGCGGCTCGGCGGGCATCTACAACGTGCTGCAGCCGGAGATGGCCGGCCAGCTGCTGGAGCACAAGATGGAGCACGCCGGCGCGACCGGCGCGAGCTACCTGCTGACGAGCAACCCCGGCTGCCTGCTGCAGATGAAGCTCGGCGTGCACAAGCACGGCGATCCGTCGACGATGAAGGTCATGCACGTGGTCGACTTCCTGCATGAGCGGGTCGCGGCGAGAGAGAGCTAGGACGCTGGGAGACGTGAATAGAACCCGATCCATTGTCATGGTCGGGTTCTTTTTCATGCCCGCTTCTCTAATATTATTAAATCCATTAAAAGTAAATGAAATGGCCATTTAAAGAGGTGAAATTTGGGTGAATGGAGGAGGGCCAATGAGGGCGAAGAAACGACGGGGCGGCGGGCTCTTGGCATTGAGCTTGGCTGCGGCAGGATGCGCGGTGAACGTGGAGGAGACGAGACCGGATCGATTTCCGTTCTCTATGTCGATGAATCCTCTTGTTATGGATGCGGAAGCCCGCGCCGAGGCGCTTGCAGCTACCGCCTGCCCGGGGCTATCGCCTGCCTGCCTCCGCCAGCACGGACTCGGCATCCGCGATCTCGACGCCCTCCCATACGGACTCCGGCGAGCAGCAGGCGGCCAGGCTGTACGCCGGGTCCACGGATAGCTCGCGCAGCCGGTACTCGCCGTCCTCCAGCGCGACCCGGCCGTCTCCGACGAGAGCGGGCAGGACGCTGAAGCTCGGCAGCGGCACCGACAGCCCTTTGCCGAGCGCCTTGACGGCGCTCTCCTTGGCGGTCCACAGCCGGAAGAAGCGGCGAGTCCAGTCTTCGCTCCCGGGCGACGAGACGTTCAGGAACGCCAGCTCCTCCTCGCAGAAGCAAGCCTGCGCCAGGGCAGGCTCGACCGGCGCATGCGCCTCCACATCGACGCCGACGGACTGGCGGTCGGCGAGGCAAGCGATCCAGCCGCCCGAGTGCGACACGTTGAAATGAAAGCTGGAGCCGCCTGCCAGCTGCGGCTTGCCGTACGCATTGAAGACGAACGAGATGTCGCGGTTCGACCAGCCGAGCTCGCGGCAGACGACGCTCCGCAGCAGCAGCTCCGCCCATAGCCCGCGCAGCCGGTCCTCCTCGCGGCGGAAGCGGAGCAGCCGGGCCTGCTTGTCTGCCGACAGGAGCGGCCAGCCCTGCGCGGCCTCCCGGGACGCTGCGTCATCGAGCGGCAGCAGCCATAATTTCGCGATGCGATCCACCTCCCTAGGTATCGGCAAGGAAAGGGTCAAGGAATCAATACGATCTTTCCGCCATGCAGCCGGCTCTCCAGCAGGCGATGCGCCTCGGCCCCGTCCTGCAAAGAGAAGCGCCGGATGTCGGCCAGCCGCAGGCGGCCGTCGCGGATCCACTGGAACAGCTCGCCCGAGCGGGCGATGCGCTCCTCCGCCGTCGTGACGTGGTTCCACAGATCGCCGCCGGTCAGCGTCTTGGACGTGTCCATTAGCATCCGCGGATCGACAGGCTCGGGATCTCCGCCGGCCATGCCGTAGAAGACGACGGCTCCCCGTTTCCGCACCGCCGCGAAGCTGTCCGGCAGCGTCGAGCCGACTGAGTCGTAGGCGACCGACACGCCTTGGCCGTCCCGGCTCCACCGGCGCGCCTCGCCGGCCCAGTCCGGGCCGTACAGCAGCGCCTCGTCCGCGCCTGCGCGCAGGGCGGCCTCGCGCTTGCCCGGGGAAGACGTCAGGCCGAGCACGCGCGCGCCCTTCGCCGCCGCCATCTGCACGAGCAGCTGGCCGACGCCGCCAGCAGCGGCATGGACGAGCACGTCGTCGCCGGCCGAGACGGCGTAGCTGTCCTGCACGAGGTACTGGGCGGTCAGTCCCTGCAGCAGCACGGCGGCCGCCTGTTCGCACGAGATGTCGTCCGGCAGCGGGATGATCCGGTCGACCGGCACCTTGACGAGCTCGGCGTTGGCATGGGGCGCATCGGCGAACGCGACGCGGTCGCCGGGCCGCAGCGCGCCCGCTACGCTCCCGACCTGCTCGACGACTCCCGCTCCCTCGTAGCCGAGGATGTAGGGCGGCTGGCCGGCCAGATGGTAGTTGCCGTTGCGGCGGTAGATGTCCGCGAAGTTCAGGCCGATCGCCTGCATGCGGACGAGCGCCTCGCCCTCCCCGAGGAGAGGATCGGCGATCTCCTCGTAGCGGAGCGCCTCCGGACCTCCGAAGGCATGGAAAACCAATGCTTTCATTTCGCTGCGTCCCCTTTCCTCTAGCCGTCGTTTTTAAGGCTCCGTGTCCTATTCCCGTAGTATAGTAGAGTTCAGCATCGATGCGAAAGGGGCTATCTGCATGACATGCGTCAGGACGTCCCCGACGCGCACACCAAACGGAGGTGGAGCCATGAGCGGAATCGCGAATACGCCGGAAGCGCCGTATTATGCCGTCATTTTCACTTCGGAACGGACGGATGGAGACAACGGCTACGGGGAGATGGCCGAGGAGATGGAGCAGCTGGCCTACCGGCAGCCCGGATTCCTCGGGGTGGAGAGCGCTCGGGACGGACTCGGCATTACGGTTTCCTATTGGGAGTCCCTCGAAGCCATCCGCGGCTGGAAGCAGAACGAGCGGCATCTCGTCGCCCAGAGGCAGGGCGCGGCGGAATGGTACCGGACGTACAAGACCCGAATCTGCAAGGTGGAGAGGGAGTACGGGTTCGAAAGAGAGTGACTGTGGCGAGGCGGGGCAACGGGGTGGACACGGAGCGGCGCGCGCCGGCGGGCAGCCGGTGGTATAATGGAGGAAGAATTTCCCTTCAAGGAGGCTCACCGAACGTGTCCATGACCTTTGACCCGCTGCATCATCCGCATCCTTCCTACCGTCAGCCTGCCTATGCCCGCAGAGGCATGGTCGCGACATCGCAGCCGCTCGCCGCCCAGGCCGGGCTGGACATCCTGCGCCAAGGCGGCAACGCGATCGACGCCGCCGTCGCGGCCGCGGCCGCGCTCACGGTCGTCGAGCCCTGCTCCAACGGCATCGGCGGCGACGCCTTCGCGCTCGTCTGGACCGGCGGCCGCCTGCACGGACTCAGCGGCAACGGCCCGGCGCCGGCGTCGATGTCCATCGACGCGTTGCGGGAGCGCGGCCATGAGGCGATGCCTCGGCTCGGCGCCGAAGCGGTGACGGTGCCCGGCGCGCCGGCCGCCTGGGCGGAGCTGAGCGCCCGCTTCGGGCGGCTCGGGCTGGACGAGCTGCTGGAGCCGGCAGCGAGCTATGCGGAGCAAGGCTACCCGGTCTCGCCGGTCGCCGCCTTCTATTGGGACCGGGCCTTTCAATCGTACGGCAAGCAGCTGTCCGCCGAGGACGTCGCGGCCTGGATGGAGACCTTCGCGCCGCATGGCCGCGCGCCGCGGCCCGGCGAGCTGTGGGCATCGCCGGCGCATGCCGAGACGCTCCGCTCGATCAGCCGCAGCGGCGCGCGCAGCTTCTACGAAGGCGAGCTGGCCGAGCGGATCCACGCCTGCATCTGGGAGCGCGGCGGCTTCTTGACGGCGGCCGACCTGGCGGCCTACGCGCCGGAGTGGGTCGATCCGATCCATGTCCGCTACCGCGACTTCGAGGTATGGGAAATGCCGCCGAGCGGCCAGGGGCTGGTCGCGCTGCAGGCGCTGTCCATCCTGGACGGCTTCGACTTCCGGCCGGAGGACCGGCTCGAAGCGGGCGCGATCCATCGGCAGCTGGAAGCCACGAAGCTCGCCTTTGCCGACGGGCTGAAGCATCTGACCGATCCGCGCCACATGAAGGTCGCGCCCGAGCAGCTGCTCTCTCCGGAGTACGCGGCGCTCCGGCGCGGCCTCATCGGGCCGCAGGCGATGATGCCGGAGCCCGGCCGTCCGGGCGGCAGCGGCACGGTCTATCTGGCGACGGCGGACAACGAAGGCAACATGGTATCGTTCATCCAAAGCAACTACATGGGCTTCGGCTCGGGCATCGTCGTGCCGGGCACCGGCATCGCCCTGCAGAACCGCGGCGCGGACTTCTCGCTCGATCCGTCCCATGCGAACGCGCTGCTGCCGGGCAAGAAGACGTACCACACGATCATCCCCGCCTTTCTCACGCGCGGCGGCGGCCAGCCGGTCGGTCCGTTCGGCGTGATGGGCGGCTACATGCAGCCGCAGGGCCATGTGCAGGCGGTCATGAACCTCGTCGACTACAACCTGCATCCGCAGGCGGCGCTCGACGCTCCGCGCTGGCAATGGCATGAGGGGCGGAGCGTGTCGGTGGAGCCGCATTTCCCGCAGGAGGCCGCGGAGGCGCTGGAGCGGATGGGGCATGCCGTGCGCAGAGAGGACGGCTTCGGCTCGTTCGGGCGCGGACAGATCATCCTGCGCGATCCGGCGACGGGCGTGCTGTGCGGCGGCACCGACTTCCGCACGGACGGCATCGTCGCGGGCTATTGATCGATGCGGCTGCTGCGGGAGGCGCTCGCCCGCCTGAAGCGCGGACGTACGGGAGAGAAGAAGACGGCCGGCGGGAGGGGAACAATGCCAGGAGCCGGCTCGGGCGAGGCCGGCGGGAGCCGAGCCGAGACCGGTAGGACGGGAGCGCGAGTGCCGGACGGTGCGGAATCGGCCGGCCGGCGCGGCGCACGTCCAGCCGAGCCGCATGGAGCGGCTATGCCGGTCGGGACGTCTGGGCCGGAAGGGCCGGGCGCAAGCCTTGCTGTCGGCAGTGGCGAGGCCGAAGGTGGCGACGCGGCTATCGGCGTCGCTACGTTCGCTGGCGGCTGCTTCTGGTGCATGGTCGAGCCGTTCGAGCAGCTGCCGGGCATCCGGAGCGTCACGTCGGGCTACACGGGCGGCTGGACGGACGATCCGACCTACGAGCAGGTGGCGTCGGAGACGACCGGCCATGCGGAGGCGGTGCGGATCGAGCATGATCCGCGCCTTTTCCCCTATGAGCGGCTGCTCGACCTGTTCTGGCGGCAGATCGATCCGACGGATGCGGGAGGCCAGTTCCAGGATCGGGGCGCTTCGTACCGGACGGCCATCTTCGTCCATGACGAGCGGCAGCGCGAGCTGGCGGAGGCTTCCCGGCGGGCGCTGGAGCGGAGCGGCCGCTTCAAGGGGCGGATCGCCACGGAGATCGTACCCGCAGGCCCGTTCTATCCGGCGGAGGAGGAGCATCAGCAGGTCCACCGTCGGCGCTTCGGCCATTACCGGCTCTATCGGCAGGCTTCGGGGAGGGACGAGTTCCTGCGCCGCCATTGGGATCGGGAGCCGGACCGCAAGCGGCTGGAAAGCCTGCTGACGGAAGAGCAGAGACGGGTCGCGCTGGAGCGTCGGCCGGAGCCGGCTCATGCTCATGCGGGCGGCGACGGGTCGGAGGAAGGGCTGTACGTCGACCTGCTGACCGGGGACCCGCTGTTCGGCACGCGGGATCAGTTCGATGCCGGTGACGGGTGGCCGGCTTTCCGGCGACCGCTGCATGACGGCCTGATCGTCCGCGAGGCGGAGCTTGGCTCCGGTCCGCCGAGGACGGCGCTGCTGTCGCGGCTGAGCGGGCTTTTCCTCGGCTATGCGCTGAGGGAGGCGGATGCGGACGGCCACGGGGGGCACTACCGCGTGTATGCGTCGGCGGTGCGATTCGTGCCCCGCAGCCGGCTGGCGGAGGAAGGTTATGCCGGCCAGCTGGCTCTGTGGGAGGAGGGGCATTGACGAGCAGCTTGCGAGGCAGCTCTGCGCCGTAGCTGACGACGGATCAGAGCGTTAGGAGGCACGAATCCGGGGGCCGTTCCGGCTAACGACGCGTGGCGGGCTTAGCCGCCAAAAAGTCGGCCGAAACGAGCGGAAAGAAGGCGTTGGGACGGTTTAACCGTTTGATACGTCGTTAGCTTGTCCGACGAGCGGAAAAAGGGCTTCTAAGCGTGCCAGGAGTCGTTAGCGGCGAATGCTCCCAGCCAGCGGCAGCAAACAGTCGCAGCCAGCTGCATCCAGATGTTTTCCCGGCGTGATTCAGCTCCAGCCGGCGGCGGCATCTTACGCAGACAGCAGCGTTCAACTGCTCGCCAGCTGCATCCAGATAAATTCCGGCGTCATGCAGAGATTCTAGCTGGCGCTATCCAGCTCCTAGCTGGCGCGATCCAGCTCCTAGCTGGCGCGATCCAGCTCCTAGCTGGCGCGATCCAGCTCCTAGCTGGCGCGATCCAACTCCTAGCTGGCGCTCCAGTTCGTAGCTGGCGCGATTCAGCTCCAGCCGGCGGCGTCCCGCTGCAAGCCGCCGGTGCCGAAGCGGGTCATGGGCGCTCAGGGATCGCGGGCTAAGCAGCAGCGGCGGACGCCAAAAAACGAAAGAGCGAAGCGGGACCATGCCGCTTCGCTCTTTCGTTTTTTTTCGACTGCCGTCTACGATTGCAGCGAAGGCCGTCCCCGATGGGCAGGGACAGCCGCTTTCTGCGGTTCAGATAAATCCGAGCTGCTGCTGGACTCCGGAGTCAACGGCCGAAGCGGCCAGGAAGTCCGAATCGAGCTCGCGCGTCGTCACGAGGCGCAGCACGAATTGGCCCAGCTCCTCGAAGCTCATGCGCCGCAGGCTGGCGATGAACTCATCGGTCAGCACGCTGTCCCCGAGCACCTCCTTGACGACTTCAATGACCGTATGTACCCTCGCTGTATGTTCAAGCTCGTCGATCGTTCTCATGGTCGATATCCTCCCGCAATGGATGAATGGGGAATCGGCGGACCGGCGCGGACACGGCGGCGGATTCCGTGGGCGGATTTTCCAAGCTTTGCCGCCTGCTCGATCTTAGCATGACGATTGATCCGGGAGGAGCAGTCTGAAGGAATTATAATCTGGGTTTCATTTTTCTCATCGACAGGACTTTTGGTATACTGGGGAGACCAGAACGAAAGAACGGAGGGTTAGCATGAGCATGGCACCGTTGTCGAACGACGGGAGATTGGGCATTCTCAAGGCGATCTCCAACGAGACGAGGCTGAACATCCTGTGCTGGCTGCGCGATGCGGAAGGCCAGTTTCCCCTGTCCCCGGAGCAGGTGCGCGCCGAGTTTCCGGGAGGCGTGTGCGTCGGCAGCATCCAGGACAAGTCCGGACTGACGCAGTCGGTCATCTCCTCCTATCTGGCCTCGATGCAAAAGGCCGGCCTGCTGGAGTCGCGCCGCTTCGGACAGTGGACGTACTACCGGCGCAACGAAGCGGCGATCCGGGCGTTCCTCGCCGATCTTGCCGCAGAGCTGGAGGCAACCGAATAGCAAGGGTTGCTTTTGCCTGTGTAGATCGATATATTTGTTTTTGTAGATTTAAATACGGATTTTCAAGGAGGAGTTTGACCATGTCTACCGCATCCCACGCCGAGCCGCTGTTCCGTCCGTTCGAGGGCGGCAAGCTGAGGCTCGCCAACCGCATCGTCATGGCCCCCATGACGCGCGGCTTTTCTCCCGGCGGCGTGCCGGGCGCCGACGTGGCCGGCTACTACCGCCGCCGCGCCGAGCATGGCGTTGGGCTCATCATTACGGAAGGCACGGTCATCGACCATCCGGCTTCCGCGGCGGATCGCGGCGTGCCTCATTTCTACGGCGCCGAGGCGCTGGAGGGCTGGGCTCGCGTCGTGCGCGAGGTGCATGAGGCCGGAGGCAAGATCATTCCCCAGATCTGGCATGTCGGCACGGCGCGCGAAGCGGCGAAGTTCCCCGAATCGGATGCCGTGCCGATCGGCCCGTCCGGGCTTTCGCTCACGGGGGAGAAAGTATCCGAGCCGCTGACTGTAGAAGAGATTCGCGGCCTGGTGAAGGGCTATGCGGATGCGGCCGCTGCGGCGAAGCGCATCGGCTTCGACGGCGTGGAGATCCATGGCGCGCACGGCTACCTGATCGACCAGTTCTTCTGGGAGCGCACGAACAAGCGCGAGGACGAGTACGGCGGCGACCTCGTCGGCCGGACCCGCTTCGCGGTCGAGGTCATCGAGGCCGTGCGCGAGGCGGTCGGACCGGACTTCCCGATCGTGTTCCGCTTCTCGCAGTGGAAGCCGGTGGACTATGACGCCAAGCTGGCTCCGACGCCGGAGGAGCTGGAGCGCTTCCTCGCTCCGCTGAGTGCGGCCGGAGTCGACGTGTTCCACGCCTCGACGCGCCGCTTCTGGGAGCCGGAGTTCGAGGGCTCGCGGCTCAACCTGGCTGGCTGGACGCGCCGCATCACCGGCAAGCCGGCCATCACGGTCGGCTCGGTCGGGCTGGATTCGACGTTCACGAGCCTGTTCTCGGAAGGCAAGGGCGGCGAGACGGCAGGCATCGAGGAGCTGATCGAGCGTCTGGACCAGGGCGAGTTCGATCTCGTCGGCGTCGGACGCGCGCTGCTGACCGATCCGGCTTGGGCGGAAAAAATCCGCGAAGGTCGCGAGTCGGAGCTGCAGCCCTTCTCGCGGGAGTCGCTCGGCAGCCTGAGCTGAGGCGCGAGGCTTTTAAGGTAGATAGAGAAATCCGCCTCATCGGCGAAACCGATGAGGCGGATTTTTTGCTATGCAGCAGGCCATTGAGGATTATTGTTGTATACGTACATTGGTCGTAGTATTGATTTTAAAAGAATAAATTTTTATGCTAATAAAAGTATATATTTGTATGTAAGATATCACGATGCGCTGGGCTACCCTGACTGAATCGTGCTGGCCGTCGTCGTATTTGGCGGGTTCAACTAAGATTATACCGGCGAAAAAACGGAAGGCGCACTTATTTCATTAATCAATCCAAAATAAGTGGTGGATTCATTAATGAAGTACATAAAAGATGGGAGGAGTTTGGACGAATGAATAAAAGATTAGCTTTAACATCGGGACTAATACTTGTTTACCTTCTAGCATGTTGGATGGTCGATCTTAATAGCAGCACAACAGTTATGAGAGCTTCTGGCCGTTCTCACCATATTGAATATGAGTTTTTTTACAACACATATTCTTTCTATAGAGATGGTTATGATACCTATACCGCAGTTATTCTTAAATACGATAGAATTTATTTGCTCTGTATCAGCATTGTTTTCTTAGCTATAAACATATTTAAAAGACTCAGAAACGAAAAGAAATGAACCCGTTAAAAACGATGTAGTGTGTGAGACCGGAGGCTTTTTTAAATATGGCTGAAGCGAGCTGCTTTGGAAGGAAAGGGCTGCGCCTGGTCGTGGATTGTGCTTGTACCCCACGGCGACGACATCTGCTCCACGCTCGGTCTAATATAGACGGGCCCCAATTGTGGTGTCGGCAATCTGCTCCGTGAAGCATCTGGAGTCTAAGCCCTAGAACACTTGAATAGGCATGAAAAGAACCCGCTTTTTCCAGCCAATCTAGGAGCGAGACGGGTTCTTTTGCATCCGTACAGATTTATTGCGCTCATAGCTACTTGTAGTAATTTCCTAACATTTATATAGCGAATCATCCACGATGCTGGAAAATTACGTCGTTTAGCTTAGCCAGAGTTGGATCCATGTCATCAACTACGAGTAGGCTTAGGTGGCCATAAGCTACTCCATCAAGGTTGATTCGGTGGCTCGTCGCTCATAAGGGCCGGTTGAATTCGTGGTTCCACTGAATCAATTAAAGGTGACCTTGCTCACAACCAGGAAAATATAAGGCAGCTACATGCCAGCTAAAGCTCGGCGTTTAATTAAGCAGAACTCAAGGCAGCCGAAAAGTAAAGGTTGCTTTCCGGATGATGTATCTATATATTTATAAATATAGATATAAAAATTCAGGATCGTCGAGGAGGGCTTAGATCATGTCTACCGTTTCCCAAGCAGCGCCGCTGTTCCGCCCGTTCGAGGGCGGCAAGCTGAAGCTCGGCAATCGCGTCGTCATGGCCCCCATGACGCGCAGCTTTTCGCCCGGCGGAGTGCCCGGCGCCGACGTCGCCGCCTACTACCGCCGCCGCGCCGAGCGCGGCGTAGGGCTCATCATCACCGAGGGCACGATCATCGACCATCCAGCGGCGGCATCGGACCGCGACGTGCCGCATTTCTACGGCGCCGAGGCGCTGGAGGGCTGGGCTCAGGTCGTGCGCGAGGTGCATGAGGCCGGGGGCAAGATCATTCCGCAAATCTGGCATGTCGGGACCGTCCGCGAAGCGGCTGCTTTTCCGGAATCGGACGCGGTGCCGGCCGGCCCGTCGGGACTGTCGCAGACAGGGGAAAAGGTATCCGAGCCGCTGACCGTCGAGGAGATCCGCGGCCTCGTGAAGGGGTACGCGGATGCGGCTGCCGCGGCGAAGCGCATCGGCTTCGACGGCGTCGAGATTCACGGCGCGCACGGCTACCTGATCGACCAGTTCTTCTGGGAGCGCACGAACAAGCGCGACGACGAGTACGGCGGCGACCTTGTCGGGCGCACCCGCTTTGCCGTCGAAGTGATCGAGGCGGTGCGCGAGGCGGTCGGACCGGATTTCCCGATCGTATTCCGCTTCTCGCAGTTCAAATATGTGGACTACAGCAACAAGCTCGCGTCGACGCCGGAGGAGCTGGAGCGCTTCCTCGCCCCGCTGAGCGCGGCCGGAGTCGATGTGTTCCACGCCTCGACGCGCCGCTTCTGGGAGCCGGAGTTCGAGGGCTCGCCGCTGAACCTGGCGGGCTGGACGCGCCGCATCACCGGCAAGCCGGTCATTACGGTCGGATCGGTCGGACTGGATTCGACGTTCACGAGCGCAGCCTCCGAAGACAAAAGCGGCGAGCAGCCGCGCATCGAGGAGCTGATGAAGCGACTGGAAGACGAGGAGTTCGATCTCGTCGGCGTCGGCCGCGCGCTGCTGACCGATCCGGCTTGGGCGGAAAAGATCCGCGAAGGCCGCTTGTCCGAGCTGCAGTCCTTCTCGCGCGAGGCGCTCGGCAGCCTGAGCTGATTCGTCGGCAGCTCGGCAGGTCGGGGGAGCGTTGGCGCCGCAGCATCGTCTACGCGCGGAAAAACCGCTCGAAGGCCATGCAGAATGCCGCAGTTGTTCTCCTCTCCTACAAGTAGTTGGATAAGAAGCCGCTTCACCCGTCGCAACGACCGGTGAAGCGGCTTTTTTTGCAGCCATGACGCTAAGCCTGAAGGCAATCAACGATGGAAAAATACAGTTATATCGGGATGTAAATAGAAACCTTCGGGGGATTGCAACCTATGTCCAACGACCTGTTTTCGAACGGGAAAAACCGTTTATATACACGAGAATAGGAAAATTAAAGAAATTCGTGGTGGTTTTGGATCTTCAGTTACAAAAAGAAAGGGAATCAAAAAAGGTCTGCTTCAAAAGTCTCCTTTACGGAAAGAAACGTTTTTTGAAGCCATGGACGCCAAGGAAAGAAGGGATCCGATCTGGCAGGCTGGCTCTACCTACCGTTGACGGTGCTGCTGGCGTACAGCGTCGTGACCGACCTTGCCGTGCGCAAGATCTACGATCATGCGACGATTCCCGCGATGCTGTACTTCGCGGCGCTTCACACGCTGCATCCAGCAGGAGCAGGCATGCTGCCCGCGCTTGGCGGAGCGGCGGGACTGCTCGCGGCGGGACTGCTCGTCGCATTCATCTCCCGGGGCCTGTTCGGAGGAGGCGACATCAAGCTGCTGGCGGCGGTCGGCGCCGCGCTCGGCCTCGCGGGCGGCTTGGCCGCGATGGCGGCCGGATTTCTGGCCGCAGGGCTGCTGGCCTGGCCGCTGCTGCTTCTGCGCAGGCTCATGCCCCGTCGCGTCAGCGCGTCAGAGCTGCCCATGGCTCCATTCTTCGCCGCCGGAACCGCCGCCGTGCTGCTGCTGGCAAGGACGGGCTGATCTTGCCGGGTGTGGGATTCGCTGGTTCCGCCTCGGGCATCCCCGATTCCCGCGTCCGCTTCATGAGTTCGCGCGACTCCGCTCCATGATGTACCGAAGCATTCCTACATAATCCATAATCAAGAGGTGTCCAGACGATGTTCGAATCCAAGCGGCGCGCGCTGCTGCTGTTGCTTCTCTCGCTTGCCTTCGGGGCGGCGGCCGTCATTCTCTTCTCCAGCTACATGCAGGAAACGAAAGACAGTCTCGGCGAGCTGGTCACCGTGCAGGTGGCCGGCAGCGACATTCCGGCCGGCAGGGTGATCGACGAGACCTTGCTCGAGGAGCAGGAGCTGCCTCGGAAATACATGCTCGACAGCCTGATCGAATCGCCCGCCGATCTGATCGGCCGCGTGTCGATGGTGCCGATCGTCAAAGGCGCCGTCATCACGCAGGCGATGCTGCGCGACAACAGCCTCGTCTCCGGCGACTTCCGCCAAGTGCTCCTGAGGGCTCCGCTCGCCGTGTTCGACGATCAGATCGACGCCTACGACCAGGTCGACCTGCTCATCTCCTACGAGCAGGCCGGAGAGGAAGGCCAGCAGGCCGGAGCCGACCGGCGCACGACGCAGGTGCTGCTCAAGGGCGTCACCGTCAGCAGCGTGCACAAGACCGGCGACGAGATCACTGCGGTCGGCGTCATGGTGAAGCTCGCGGATGCCAAGGGCGTCATATGGGCGCTCAACTACGGCAAGGAGGTGCGGCTGCTCAAGACGGGCAGCGCCAAGGCCGCGGAGGAAAAAGGCCCGGCTCCGGGCTCGGCCATGCCTAGCGCATCCCCGTCGGCGTCGCCGTCCGCATCGCCGGCTAAGAGTGCCGGCGCCGCATCGAGCTCCGGCACAGCCGGAGCCGCCGGCAGCGCTCCAAGCACCGGCGATCCGTCTGGCTCCGCCAAGCCGCCTGCCGCCCCGAGCGCCGCCGCCAAGCCAAGTCCGTCCGCGAAGCCGCCGGCGGCCTCAGGCGCCGCCGTCAAGCCAAGTCCGTCCGCGAAGCCGTCTCCGACCGCTTCGCCGGCGAAGGGAGGACCATGACATGAGCGACAACGCCAAGCTCGCCCTCATCACCGATGACAGCCGGCTCATGCAGCAGCTGCAGCAGAACGCGACGTTCCTCAACTTTACGATCGGCGAACAGATCGCCAAGCCGCGCGAGGCCTACATGGAGCTGAGCCCGACGGAGCCGCGCGTCATCCTGCTGGCCGAGCCGCTGGAGGCGGCCGACCTGACGGCGGTCGTGCAGCAACTCAAGAAGGTCAATGAATCGGCCCCGATCATCTATCTAAGCCGCAGCGGCGACTTCGCCCGGATCCGCGAGCTGTACCGCGCCGGCATCGCCGACGTGCTGCGCGTGCCGGAAGAGCTCGACCAGCTGGAGGCGTCCGTGCAAAAGGCGCAGCGCCTGGTCCGCTCGTACCGGGGCGGAACGGCGGGGCGCGCGAGCCGTGCCGCCGGCGGCCGCATCTTCGCGCTGTACAGCGCCTCCGGAGGCTCCGGCACGACGACCGCGGCGCTCCATCTGGCCCAGATGCTGGCGATGAAGCCCGGCGCGCGCGTGCTCCTCGTCGACCTCAACATGCAGTACGGCGGCTTGCAGCACTACCTGGACATCCAGGCCGAGCGCGATCTCGGCGATCTGAAGTCGGTGCTGCAGGAACTGACCTACAGCCAGCTGAACAACGTCCTCTACAGGCTGGACCCGTCGGGCGTGCAGGTGCTGCTCTCGCCGGCGCATCCGCAGGAGGCGGAGACGTTCGGCGGCACGGACATGGAGCTGCTGTTCGGCGCGTGCCGCCAGCATTTCGACTATATCGTGCTCGACCTGCCCAAGCCGCTCGACGAGGTGTCGATCGCCGCGCTGAACAACGCCGACCGCGTGCTGTACCTGCTCGCCGTCGACCGTCCGTCGATCGTGCGCATGAAGCATGCGCTGGACATCATCGACCGCTATCATCTGACCGATCCCGAGCAGCTGTCCATCCTCGTCAACCGCCACAGCAAGAAGGCCGACGTGACGCTGGACGACCTGGCCAAGATGGTGTCCGTTCCGGTCATCGGCGTCATCCCGGAGGACGTCAAGCGCGGCCTGCAGACGCGGATGAACATCGGCAAGCCGCTGCATGTCGAGCCCGGCATGAAGATCAAGCGGATGCGCGGCCCTCTCAAGGAATACGCCGAGCTGGCGAAGCGGCTGCTTCAGGAAGAAGGAGGCGAGGTCCATGTCGATCTTCCAGCGGCTCAGCAGCAGCTTGGACGACAGGTCAGCGTCTGAGAAGCCGCAGGACTTTCTGGACGGGCTGTTCAACCACTACAAGGAGCGGCTGCTCAAGGAGACGAATCTCGACCAGCTGATCAAGCTCCCGACCTACCAGAAGCGCAAGACGATCGAGAAGCTGATTACCGAGATGATGGAGCAGGAGAAGGTCATCATCACGCAGATGGACAAGACGCGGCTGCTCGACATGATCCTCGACGATTCCGTCGGCTACGGGCCGCTCGAGCCGCTGCTGCAGGACGACGAGATCACGGAGATCATGGTCAACAGCCCGAGCGAGATCTATATCGAGAAAAAGGGCCGGATCAGCCAGGCGAGCGTCCAGTTCAAGAACCATGACCATATCCGGCACATCATCGACCGCATCGTCGCCCCGATCGGGCGGCGGGTGGACGAGAGCTCGCCGCTCGTCGACGGGCGCCTGGAGGACGGCAGCCGCGTCAACGCCGCCATCCCGCCGATCGCCCTGCACGGCCCCGTGCTGACGATCCGCAAGTTCAAGAAGGACCCGTACGGCATGAAGGATCTGCTCGGGTTCGGCTCGCTGTCGGACAAGATGTCGCAGTTCCTCGAGGCGGCAGTCGCCGGCAAGATGAACCTGCTCATCTCGGGCGGCACGGGCAGCGGCAAGACGACGCTGCTGAACATCATCTCCGCGGCGATCCCGGTCGGAGAGCGCGTCATCACGATCGAGGACATGGCCGAGCTTCGGCTCGGCCGCAAGAACTGCGTCTCGCTCGAGGCTCGTCCCGCCAACATGGAGGGCACGGGCGAGATCACGATCCGCCATCTCGTCAAGAACGCGCTGCGGATGCGGCCCGACCGCATCATCGTCGGCGAGGTGCGCGGCGGCGAGGCGCTCGACATGCTGCAGGCGATGAACACGGGCCACGAAGGCTCGCTGACGACGATCCACGCCAACTCGCCCAAGGACGCGATGAGCCGGCTCGAGGCGATGATCCTCATGTCCAACCCGTCGATGACCGCGGATGTCGTCCGCCCGTTCATCAGCGCGGCGATCCAGCTCGTCGTGCAGACGCTGCGCCTGCCGGACGGCACACGCAAGGTCGTCTCGATCGCGGAGGCGGCGGACGAGGACGGGCAGCTGAAGCTCAAGGAGCTGTTCCGCTACCGGCGGACCGGGACGGACAAGAACGGGCTCGGCATCGGGCATTTCGAGACGACAGGCTATGTGCCGGAGTGCCACGGCAAGATCGCCGCGCTCGGCTACGACCTCGGCCTGGACTTCTACCTGCCGGACCGCGAGGGGGAGATGAGCCATGCCGGAGCATAGCCTGTTCCTGCTGACCGTATTCGCCGCCGCCGCGCTCGGCCTGTACGGCATGATCGAGCTCGTGCAGGCGAGGCGGGGCATGAACGCGCTCAGCCGCAAGCTGACGCCGCTGCATACCGAGGAGGCGCGCGCGAGCCGCAGCGCCGTCCGGCGTCTGTCGCTGCGACTTGACGCCTCCGACTACGGGCGTGGCTGGGCGGATCGCCTGCAGGCGGCGCATATCAAGCTGTCGCCGCTGCAGTGGCTGTCGCTCCTGACGGCGGCGTGGCTCGTCATCAGCTACCTGATCGCGAGCCTGCTCAGCCTCGGCTTTCCGTACAACCTGCTGATCGCCTATCTGGCAGTCAATCTCGGCTCCAAGCAGCTCGTCAAGAGCCGCCGGCAGAAGTTCGGCGAGCAGATCAACCGGCAGCTGCCGGAAATCTGCCGCATGCTCTCGAGCTGCGTGCGAGCAGGCATGAGCATCCAGCAGGGAATCGACATGGTCGCGCGCGAGATCAAGCCTCCCGCCGGCTTCCTGTTCCAGACGATGTCCCGGGAGCTGCAGATGGGCACCGGCGTCGGCGACGTGCTGGAGCGGGTGCATGAGCGGTTCACGAGCAAGGACATCCGGCTCATGACGCAGACGATCCTCGTGCAGCGTCAGGCGGGCGGCAACCTCGGCGCGGCGCTCGACCATCTCGCGCGCACGCTCGAGGAGCGCGAGCGGGTGAACCGCGAGATCAGCAACCAGACGGCGGAATCCCGCTACATCGCGGTGACGCTGGCGCTCATGCCGGTCTTTCTCGTATTCGTGTTCAATATGGTGTTCAAGGGCTTCATCACCCCCATCTTCACGCTGCCCGGCCTGATCCTGCTGGCGGCGGTCGTCGTGCTGATGGCGATCGGCTTCGTGCTGATTCAAAAAGTATCCCGGATAAAGGCGTGATGCAGATGGAATGGCCGGTCAGGCTTCTCTATGCGGCCCTCGGGCTGTGGGCGCTGTCGATGGCGCTGTTCGGCTGGTTCTGGATCAAGCGGATCTCGCTGATGCAGCGGCTTGGACTCATCGAAAAGGAAAAGAGGAAGAAGGATCGGCTGCCCGCCCGGCTTGCCGCCCTCGTCTTCCGCTGGTCCGAGGGGCTGACGCCGCTCGGGCGCAGGTTCAAGCTGTTCGCCAGCGACGAGCTGCTGGAGCGGCGGCTGGCGCTGGCCGGGCACCCGCACGGACTGACGCTGGACACGTTCTACGGCTTCCGCTTCCTCTGCCTGTTCGCGGGCCTGCTCGTCGGCACGATGCTGTCGATGATCGGCTTCAGCTCCATCTTCGTCCTGCTGCTGTTCGCGCTCGGCCTCGCCTGGCCCTCGATCTGGCTGCGGTCGGCCGCTTCGGCGCGGCAGGAGCAGATCGGCGTCGACCTGCCGGACTTCATGGACGCGATGAGCGTGACGCTGCAGGCGGGCGTGCCGCTCGATCCGGCGATGAAGCAGATCGTGCGCACGATGGAAGGACCGCTGCGCGAGGAGCTGAGCCGCTTCCAGCAGGAGCTCGACATCGGCGTGCCGAGGGAGCAGGCCTATCTGCGGCTGATGAACCGCAACCAGTCCAAGCCGCTCGAGATGCTCATCCTGTCGCTCATCCAGGGCAGCCGGCTCGGCGTGCCGATCTCCAGCACGTTCAAGACGCTCGCCGAGGACATGCGCGACGTGCGCATCTCGGCTGTCAAGGAGCGGGCCGCCAAGGCCGGGCCGAAGGTGACGCTGATTACGACATTCGTCATCCTGCCGGGCGTCATCCTGTTCATCGTCGGCATGCTGGTGCTCAACTTCATCTACAACCCGGAAGGCGTCGGCATCAGCTGGGACGGGCTCGACGGCTTCTGAATTCCGCTCGAGGAAGCGTCAGCTTGAGTGAACCGAACTGCGCCGGCATTCCATTCGATCTGCGAAAGGAGGTGACCCCTATGATGCGAAGCATTGGAATCCAGGTCTATGCCAACGTCCAGCGTGCCCGCTCTTTCCTGAGCAACCAGAAAGGCGCGCAGGCCATCGAGTACATCGGCATCGCGGCCGTGGCCGTCGTATTGATCATCGCGTTAATTTCCATGTTTGGAGATGGTGGGATTGCTACGAAGCTCAAGGAGAAGATTGAAGACTTCATCGACAAGATCAAGATCTAAGGGCGGCTCGGGCGGACGAAAAGCGTTCCGCCCGCTTTTCCGTCCGCTGCGGGACGAGCGCGGCGCGCAAGCCATCGAGTTCGTCGGCATCATCCCTCTATTCCTGCTCATGGTGCTCGTCGTCGTGCAGTTCGCGCTCGTCGGCATCACGGCCGTCGTGGCCAAGCAAGCCGCGATGGAAGGCGCGCGCGCCGCGATGGTCGCGGACGGCGCCGGTCCGTACTATGAAGAGGCGGTCCGCAATACGGCGGGCAGCTACAGCATCCGCGAAATCTCCCGCTCCGAGAGCGGTGAATACGTGACCGTGCGTGTCGTGCTGGAGTCGCCGATGGTGACCGGCTCGCTGTTCGGCTCCGGCTGGGCGGTGCCCATAAGTACGCAGGTCACCGTCATGAAGGAAAAAGCGAACGAATAGGTTCATGGAGGTGAGACGCATTCGAATCCGCAGCTGGACGCGCGCGTTGATCCTGCTGACGCTGCTGCTCGGCGGCGCGGCGCATGCCGCAGCGCCTGTCATGGCGGAAGCGGACAGCGGCATCGGCACCGGCCTGGACTCGTATGAAATTCCGGACAAAGGCGGGGAGAAGCCGCCATCCTCGATCGAGGTCGCCGTGCCGGACGGCTCGACCGGATCGCCGGACTACAGCTCCGGCGACACCGCTAGTCCAGGACCGCCCGATCCGGGACGTACCGGGGATGGCGATGTCGATCCGGGAGATACGAACCCCGGCGGGACGAATCCAGGAGGAGCGAATCCCGGGGACACGAATCCCGGAGGAGCGAATCCCGGAGGAGCGAATCCCGGAGGAGCGAATCCAGGAGGAGCGAATCCCGGAGGAGCGAATCCAGGTGGAGCGAATCCCGGGGGTACGAATCCAGATGGAACGAACCCAGATGGAACGAACCCAGATGGCACGAATCCGGATGGAACGAACCCGGACGGAACGGATCCGGGCGGCAGCAACCCCGGCGGCACGAACCCGGGCGGCACCGACCCGCCCGGATCGACAGGTCCGGGCGGGCCGCAGGATCCCGGCTCCGTCGACCCGGACGGTACGGATGACGGCGACACGAATCCCGGCGACACCGATCCTGGAGGGACCGATCCTGGAGGGACCGATCCCGGCAAGACCGATCCCGGGAGCACCGATCCCGGCGGCACGGACGCAGGCGGCGGCAAGCCGTGGTACCAGAGTTTATGGGACAATACCGTGCAGTTCGCCAAAGGCGCAGGCGGCGGCCTGCTCGGCGCGGCGATCGTCGTCGGCGTCGTCGTCGGCGTGGCGGCGATCATCGGCATCACGTTCGCGGCGCCGGTCATCATCGCCGCGCTCGTCGTCGGGGCGATCGCGGGCGGCATCTACGCGCTCGTGGCCGGAGACAGCTTCAGCTTCATCAAGTCGATCGGCATCGGCGGGATGGCGGCAGGCTTCGTCCTGACGCTCGGCCATGCCGGCGTCTTCGGCGCGGTGCGCGGCGGCATCCAGCTCATCCGCTCGGCCGGCCTCAAGTCCGCGCTGCGGACGGCTGGCTCCAGGATCGCAAGCTTCTCCAGATCGGCTCTGAGCAATCTCAAGAGCGGCTTCCTGAATCTGGTGAAGCATCCCGTGGCGGCGGTGAAGAGCACGCTGACGTCCAAGACGTTCCAGTTCAGCGCGGCTGTCAACATGGTGATGAATATGGGCATTAAGATGACGTTCGAGGGGAAGCTGCCGACCGTAGGAGAGGTCGGCATCATGGCAGTCGAAAGCTTCGCGGGCGCGCTCATCTTCGACCGAGTAGGCGATGCCCTTGGCGCGGCGGCGCGTAGTCCGCTCGGAAAAAGGGTAGCAGCGACCGTTTCCCAGACGTTCGAGAACGTCATGGTCGCGCTGGCGAAGCCGAAGGAGAAGCTGGATCCTGAGACAGCGGCGGCATCCGGCTTTTTCAAAGGCTTCGTGCTGCAGAGCCTTTTCGGCGGCCGCCTCAACCGGCTGCGTACCGAGCAGAACATCGGCACCGCATTTTCCGATCTAGGCGGGCGCACCGTCGACACGGTCGTGCCGAATCGCAGCCGGACGATCACCAATGTCGAGCTGAACCGCATCTGGAACGATACGGCGAACACCAACAACATCAATCGCTGGGATCATAGCGGCAATCAGGTGACCCAGCGTCAGCTCGACCAGCTGCAGGGCAATCAGGACGCGCTCGACCGGCTCCAGAGCCGCGAGTCCTCGTTGCAGGAGGCGGTCGAAGTCGGCAGCGACGAGGCCATCAAGCAAGGCAGTTCGCAACTGAACAAAAATTGAACTGGAAAGGAATCTTTCCATGATCGATAGAATGAAGCGCATGGACGAGAAGAAGTTGACCAAGGCGATGCTAGCAGCCAATATTTTTTTCATCGCGGGCTGCTTTCTAATCGCTTATCTAGGCGGCAACCATGATTACATTGATTTTGGGACGGGAGTCTGGCTGTTTCTACTGTTCTTCCTGCCGGCGTTTGCCGTCATGATCCTCATGTACATCCGCGGCGACGCGCAGACGCGCCGGGCATACCTTATCCGGATCGTGCTGGCCGTCGTCGTGTTCGGGGGCCTCAACCTGTACCGCTACTATATGAACTGATATCGACCACCCGGCTGCTTGAAGCCGGAAGAAAGGCTGTGAAACGATGAAGCCATCTCTCCCCGGAAAGGCCGCGGCCCTGCTGCTGCTTACCGGCCTGGCCGCCGCAGCCTGCTCCGACCAGGGCGGCGATCCGCCATCTCCAGCGCCGTCCGCGACCGCGTCTCCGGCGGCCACGGACGGTCCGGCCGGCACGCCGGAGCCGTCGGCTTCCATAGCCCCGGCATCCGTCGCCGTCACGGACATCGGCGGCCACAAGTTCCGCGAGCAGATCGTCAAGCTGCTCGAGACCGGGCTCGCGACGCCCTCCTCAGGAGGCTTGTTCGAGCCGTCCGCACCTGTCACGAAGGGCGATTTCCTGCGCTGGATGACCGCTTATGACGACAAGGGCATCGCCGATGCGGATCCGTCCACGCCGACGTTCCCGGATGTCGGTCCTGACAGCCCGGATTACGGATGGGTCGAAGGCCTCGCAGCCGCAGGTCGGCTCGGCGCCGAGCCGGGCAAGCCTTTGAACCTGGAGGGGCCGCTGCAGCGCGGCGAGCTGGCGCGGCTCTGGGCCTGGTACCAGGATCGGACGGCCGTCAAGTCGGCCGAACGCGACCGGCTTTACGCCGAGGTGCTGATCGGCAGCCGCGACGACCGCAAGGAGATTCCGGAGCCCTACATCCGCGCCGTCGCGCACTATGCCTCCCTGGATGACGGAAAGCCTTACCTTCGGACGTTCGGCGATACGTCCCGACTGGCTGCGGAAGCGCTCGTCAGCCGCTCGCAGGCGGCCTACTGGATCGTCGAGAACGCGGGCGAGGAGTCGGACGGAGACGACTTCGCGCCCCCTCCACGGAAGGTGCAGGTCGAGGTGCAAGGGGGGGACGAGAACGAGCCGGCTGCGGGCGCTCCTTCCGATATCGCCGGCCACAAGCGCGAAGCCGCCGTCGCCAAGCTGGCGGGCCAGGTCGCCGGCGTCCTGGACGAGTCGGGAGCTTTCCGCCCGGACGAGGCGATCCTGCGCGCCGAGTTCATCCGCTGGATGGCGGCTTATGACGACAAAGGCGTCATCCCGTTCCGCGCGCCGGAGCCGACCTACTCCGACGTCAAGCCGGAGGACGAAGGCTACGAGCTGGTGGAGGGCCTGACGCAGGCCGGCATCATCTCGGGCTTCCCCGACGGCACGATGCGGCTGTCGGAGCCGCTCACGCGCGAGCAGCTGACCGTGCTGTGGGGCTGGTACCAGCGATACGGCCTTGTCGTCAAGCCGCTGGCGACCGAGGTGTCCGAGGTCAATCTGCGGAAGTTCGAGGATCGGGACAAGGTCGGAAAGATCTTCCTCGGCGGAGTGCAAGCCTACGTGAGCTCGAACTGGGACGTCCCGCCTTACCTGGATACGTTCGGAGCGGACAAGAAGCTGGAGCCGCAGAAGCCGGTCACCCGTGCCGAGGCCGCCTACTGGATCACGCAGAATGCCGAAGTCGAGGCAGAGGACTGAAGTGGCCGCGCTCGATGGATGGCGGCGCGGTCGGCTAGGACGGCTGCTGCGCGACGAGAGGGGCGGCATGTCGCTGCTCGGCATCGGCATGATGGCGATGTTCATCCTGCTCGCGATTTACCTGTTCTATTTCTACACCGTCTTCATCGAAAAACGGCAGGCGCAGAACGTCGCGGACGCGGCGGCGTTGGCGGCCGTGGAGACGATCCGTCAGCTGTACGAGGAGGCGCTGAAGGAGGAAGCGGGCGATCAGGCGCGCAAGCTGCATGAAGGCGAGATCGAGGCGCGGAGAACGCCCGAGCCGACGCCGACTCCCGAGCCGACGCCGAGCGCGCCGGCGGGAGGACTGCCGGGCTCGACCGCCACGCCGACGCCGACTCCAACGCCGAGCGCTCCGCCTTCCGAACGGAGCGAATTCGCCGACGGGCGGCTCTATGACGAAATCGTCGAGGACGAGCGGTTCCGCGATGACGGATGGCTGTCGGACAACTGGATGCGCATCGTCCGGGAGCGTTACTTCGCCGCCTCCTTCACCGCCTCGCGCAACGGCGACCTGCTCTACGACACCGTCAAGCGGCAGTCGGGCCGCATCAGCGCGGCCGCTCGCGAGACGGCGCGGCTCAACGAAGGCTTGCCGAACGGCGGACTCGAGTTCCCGTACGAACGCAAGCCGAAGTTCCGGCTGGATTCGGGGCGCACGCTCAGCCTGGAAACGATCGGCGTCCGCAGCGACCTGACCGCTCGCGCCGCAGCCGCGCTCGGCTCCAAGGAGATTCCGATCGACGTCAGCAGCAAGGTGCCGATGATGATTTACTGGTAGGCGGCGGTAGGCTAGGCCCGCTCTGCGGAGCGGCGCCGTCGATGCAGGCAAGCACCCTGGAAGCGCTCAGCCGCCTCCAGGGTGCTTTTTTCATCCGGGGAAGGCGTTGGAGATCCAAGGCCATGTGAAATAATGGGAATCGACCTGAAATCCGATGCCTAGGAACGCCTGTCCCATCCTGCTACGCTGAAGGGGAGAGGGGCTGATTGCGGCAGAAATTGAAAGCGTTTCCTAAAACGGCTCGATCTCCATCCTATTCCCGCAAGGAGGAACATGATGAACAAACGATTCGCCTGGCTGCTCCTGCTCAGCCTGCTCGCCACGGTCGCCGTCCCGGCCGGAGCGGCCACTGCCTATAGCGGCGAGGTCGCGCTCGGCGCGGGCTCGTACTCGACGGTGCTGCCGCCCGGAGCGGTCAACGTGCAAAGCCAGATCTACAAGACGGGCAACGTCACCGGAGCGATGCCGACCAACGACTGGTGGAGCAACCTCGCCTGGGACACGTACTCGGAAGCCCAGTACCCTCATCCGCTGGCCATGAAGAACGGCTCCGGCGGCATCCGCATCTATTATCCGGGCAACCGGATCACGGCCAATTCGAGCTGCGTCTGCGGCTGGATCAACGACATCCACGACTTCACGGTCGGACACTCGGCCGTCGCGAGCTTCCCGGACGCCAAGGTCGACGGCTTCAGCGACTGGTTCGTCAAAGCCCAGTACAAGAGCGGCGCGAACGAGATGAACGTCAGCTACGGCCACGGCTCGCCTTATGTGTATTTCACATACGCGGGCGGCAGCCCGAAGATCAGCTTCTACGATACGCCGACGATCTGGTCCGGCAACGCCTCGACGCCGGTGCTCGGCATCACGGTCGCGGGCGCGCATTATGGCCTGTTCGGCGCGAGCGGCACGACGTGGAGCGGCATCGGCGGCAAGACGCTGACGAACAGCGGGACGACCTACTTCTCCGTCGCGGCGCTGCCGGACAACTCGGCGGCGACCCTGTCGAAGTTCGCCCAGTATGCCTACTCGCATGTGACGGGCACGACGGCCAGCTACTCGTACAATGCCTCTGCCAGCGAGGTGACGACGACGTACGCGTTCACGACGCAGGCCAAGCAGGGCACGCAGACGGGCACGCTGTTCGCGCTGTACCCGCATCAGTGGAAAAACAGCAGCACGCCGCTCACCTCCTACACCTACAACTCCGTACGCGGGCAGATGAAGGTCGGGGAAGGGAGCTCGTTCCAGACGAAGATGAAGTATTACGGAGTATTACCGAGTCTTCCGGATAAGGGCTCCTACAACCGCCAGCAGCTGCAGCAGTACGTCGACCAGGCGGAGGCCGAGACGTATGCCGGCGACGGCGACACGTACTGGATCGGCAAGCGCCTCGGCAAGCTCGCCTCGCTCGCTCCGATCGCCGACCAGGTCGGCGACACGACGGCGGCGAACAAGTTCCGCAGCGAGATCAAGACGATCCTGCAGAGCTGGTTCAAGTCGAGCGACAGCGCCGGCAACCTGAAATCGTCCCAACTGTTCTACTACAACAACACCTGGGGCACGGTCATCGGCTACCCGGCCAGCTACGGCTCGAACAACGAGCTGAACGACCATCATTTCCACTACGGCTACTTCATCAAGGCGGCCGCCGAGATCGCCCGCGTGGACAAGGCTTGGGCGGCGCAGTGGGGCCCGATGGTCAACCTGCTCATCCGCGACATCGCGAGCAGCAGCCGCACCGACTCGATGTTCCCTTACTTGCGCAACTTCGATCCGTACGCGGGCCACTCGTGGGCGGCCGGCCATGCTCGATTCGGCGACGGCAACAACAACGAATCCTCCTCCGAGGGCATGAACGCCTGGGCGGGCATGATCCTGTGGGGCCAGGCGACCGGCGATACGGCCGCGCGCGACACGGGCATCTACCTGTACACGACCGAGATGAACGCGATCAACGAATACTGGTTCGACGTCAACAACCAGAACCGTCCGGCAGGATTCACGCGCTCCACGGCGAGCATGGTGTGGGGCGGCAAGACCGTCGGCGACGGCACCTGGTGGACCGGCAATCCGGAAGAGGTGCACGGCATCAACTGGCTGCCCTTCACCGGCGCCTCGCTTTACCTGACGCAGTATCCGGACTACACGACGCGCAACTACAACGCGCTGGTGTCGGAGAACGGCGGTACGAGCTTCGACGCGTGGGAGGACCTGATCTACATGTACCGCGCGATCTCGAATCCCGGCGAAGCCAAAAGCTTCTGGACCTCGCGCGGCGGCGCGCTATCGGCCGAAGCGGGCAACTCCAAGGCGTTCGCGTACCACTGGATCTACAATCTGGACGCGATCGGCAACCAGGACCGCACGGTCACGGCCAATACGCCGGCCTATGCCGTATTCAACAAGAACGGCGTGAAGACGTACACCGCCTACAACCTGACGAACTCGGCGATCACGGTGACGTTCTCCGACGGCAAGACGCTGAGCGTGCCGGCGAACGGCTCGGCGACGGAAGGCGCGGGCGGCAGCATTCCTACGCCTACTCCAACGCCGACGCCAACCCCGACGGCCACGCCAACACCGACTCCGACCCCTCCGGCAGGTCAGACGTACACGCATGCGGACTTCACGGCTACCGTAACGAAGAGCGGCTCCTCGGAGTCGATCTCGTTCACGCCCAAAACCGCAGCGGCTTACGTGGATGTCCACTATCTCGTGAACGGCGCGAACCAGCAGAACGTGCGCATGGTCAAGAACGGCTCGGCCTGGACGCACACGATCCAGGGGCTGACCTCCGGGCAGGCCATCGAGCTGTGGTTCACGTACGAGAAAGGCGGCCCGCAGTACGATTCGCCGCATTATACGTACACGCATTGAGCGGGAGGCTCCCGCCGCTCCCTGATTGGAGGCGGGAGGGAAGATAAAAAAAAGGACAACTCGGCTTGGTGCCGGGTTGTCCTTTTTTTTGTTTTCTGGGGTAGACGGAAACTGAGGGTGGAGTAGGAGTTGAATTTATGCCTCTCGATAGGGAGCGACCGATGTTTAAATCCACAACATCCATGTGGGAGCGACCACGTTGCAAATTCCGAGTCATTGACCGCCTGCCAAGTTTCAATCCACGCTCTCCATGCGGAGAGCGACAAAGTGACGGTGAGCTAAGATGGCCTTCCTCAGCGCGTTTCAATCCACGCTCCCGGAGAGCGACGCAGCCGGCACCCGCGCCGACCGCGAAGAAGTATTGTTTCAATCCACGCTCTCCATGCGGAGAGCGACCATAGGTTTTCTTGTTCTGCATTTTCGCATCCCAGTTTCAATCCACGCTCTCCATGCGGAGAGCGACCGCCACCGGGCCGCTTTTTGTACACGCCCAGCGGTTTCAATCCACGCTCTCCATGCGGAGAGCGACAATAGCGTCGTGATGTCGTCCAGCCGATACGGCAGTTTCAATCCACGCTCTCCATGCGGAGAGCGACGGTGCCAGTCATCGCCCAATTGGCGGGAACGGGTGGTTTCAATCCACGCTCTCGATGCGGAGAGCGACGGCGAAAAGAAGGCTTTCATACTTTTCTCGTATGAAAAACACTCTATTTCCAACTAAATAGATATATAATAATACTTGATATAAATTTGAGACTATGATTTTGAATCAATTTCGACAAATTTCGAGGTGCGAATCCCCCGGGGTTTTCATGGGAGCTTGGCATTCGCACCAGCTACATTCTTTACGTATAATCATAATTCATCTTCAATTTTCTGCCAATGAAATTCGGAAAAAACGGACGATACTCATCAAAATTTTCCAGTCTTAGTGAAAATCCAGCAAAAATATTTGTTCGCATAGGGAATTTTCGATGTAGGTCTACCGGCATCTTTCGGTATGCTGCTATAGACCTGCTCACCTATTTAGCAACGACTGAAGGTAAAGGCAGGAGGAAGGTGCATGTTCGATCATATCCAAACATTTACGATGCGGGCCATATACGAAGCGCAAGGGGAAGGACGGCTTCCTCCATATCTGGGATCGACTGAGAAGCAAACGGATAAGAAACCGATTAAAAACGACTCGACTTGCGAGTCGTTTTTATTTATTCACTTTTCGAATTCAAAAACGCCTCGTAACGCAGGGACTCTTGTTCGAGTATGGAAGATGCAAATGCTGAAAACCCCTCCACGTCCTGGTCTTCTAAGAACCGAATGTACTCGTACTTGCTTTCCTTTGGTATGACGAATGGTAGGATGTTGTTCTTCAATAAAAGAAACATCATGATCAAACGCCCTGTTCGACCGTTTCCGTCCGCATAGGGATGGATACGCTCGAACTGGATGTGAGCATAGCAAACGGCTTTTACAATCTCACTCGTCGTTTGGGCCTGTTCGATTTGGTAGGTGAGGTTTTGAACCCATTGATGAATAAGCAACGGCGTTTCTTTGGCAGACGCGGTTTGAAACGTTGCTCCTACAATGGCATTTTCATGAGTTTTAAACCGTCCGCGCTCATGATGGATCCGATCCATCAGAAGGGAATGAACATCGTGAATCAATGAGATAGACAATTCACGGTCCGTATTTTCGACAATAAAGTTAAAAGCCATCCGATGGTTCTCAACTTCATAAAACTCACGTACAGACACTTTGTTCGGTATCGTATGATGAAGAAGAATGGAGATGGTTTCACTTAACGTAATGGTGTTGTTTTCAATGGCAGATGAGTGATAGGTCATCCGTACCAAAAGGTCGTCTAAATAATCTTTGGGAAACTTCATTATCTACAACCTCCAGCTTCATAAGCTGCGCTTTTCTCTTAGGTTTTATACACCTTATTTCCTCGGAGAACGTCAATTATCGTCTTATTTATATTAACTTGTTTAAGGTTTTCAATCCACACGCTTCCTATTGGGGATACAGAGCTTCGCAATTAGGGAGCTCTGTATGGTTCAGTTCGCGCACCTCAAGCGGGGAGCAACCGCCGGCAGATCCGCATGAACACCACCTCGGCGATGTTTCAATTCACGCTCCCCATGCGGGGAGCGACTACGATCACGCCGCCGAGCCTGGATCAAATCAGCGTGTTTCAATCCACGCTCCCCATGCGGGGAGCGACGGAAGCCGTGCGGGAAACGAACTGGGACACGAGCATGGTTTCAATCCACGCTCCCCATGCGGGGAGCGACATCGGTCAATGTGCCGGTGCTTGTGCGCTCCTATGTTTCAATCCACGCTCCCCATGCGGGGAGCGAACTCATCAATAACCTTGTGGGAGCATTTAACGGACAGGTTTCAATCCACGCTCCCCATGCGGGGAGCGACCAGATCACGGATGCCTTGTCCCGGCTGTCGGAGCGCGTTTCAATCCACGCTCCCCATGCGGGGAGCGACGTTCAAGATCATTGGCACCTGCAGGCGGATGATATGTTTCAATCCACGCTCCCCATGCGGGGAGCGACTAAAGAGCGGGTGAACGCCGGGCAAGAATTGGAGGTTTCAATCCACGCTCCCCATGCGGGGAGCGACCTCTCGTTTCCGACTTGATCGACGGCCGTCAGTCGGTTTCAATCCACGCTCCCCATGCGGGGAGCGACGAAAATTCGTTCGTTCCAATCTTAAAAAAAAAATGGTTTCAATCCACGCTCCCCATGCGGGGAGCGACAATCCCCCTTGTCCATCTCAGCGGCCCATTTTGCGGTTTCAATCCACGCTCCCCATGCGGGGAGCGACAACTCTCTTACGTTTCGCTTTCCTTTGGCCGTCAGTTTCAATCCACGCTCCCCATGCGGGGAGCGACTCGCCACGCCGAGCAGCACAAACGGCGCGAGCGTTGAGTTTCAATCCACGCTCCCCATGCGGGGAGCGACTCTCGTTTCCGACTTGATCGACGGCCGTCAGTCGGTTTCAATCCACGCTCCCCATGCGGGGAGCGACATTTTTGGGCGGGCTTTTTTTTATGCAATTCGCTGGGTTTCAATCCACGCTCCCCATGCGGGGAGCGACAGCGAAAAAATACGCTTTCATACCCGGTAGGTATGAAAACATCTATTTCCTCCATCCAAGCTAATTCAAAAGGTATAATTTATTTCTTGACAAGTACTGACGCACGTGATTTCCGAGCGTTTTCGACAAGTTTCGAGGTGCGAATCTCCCAGGGTTTTCATGGGAGCTTGGCATTCGCACCAAGTCGCTGCTCTCGTTTCAACTATACTTCATCTTCATTTTTCTGCCAACAAGCAGGGGCCGCCCCTCGCGCCAATAAATGACGTCTGGGACAGCCCCTGTTCTCACCAATTTCTTTCAGCTAGAAGATAGAAGATAGAAGAGAAATCTACTCCATCTTCTCCTGGTTGTTGATGTCGATCTGGCCTTCGAACACGTAGGCGTTGTTCAGCATCATGACGTCGCGGAAGAAATGCAGCGGCACGTACGTCTTGCCGTCGACGAGCGTCGGAGCGGCGCCGAGCTCGATCGGAGCCATCTTGTTGTAAACGTAATAGTCCTTGCCGACCTGCAGCGTCGTCGCGAGTCCGATGCGGCTCGTCTTGGTGGACGCTTCCCACGTCAGCTTCTGGCCGAGCGCCTCGACGACCGCGCGCAGCGGCACCATGACCGTACCGTCCTTGCTCGTGTACGGCGACGGGCCGGCCAGCTTCTTGCCCTCGACGACGATCGGGAAGCCCGATACGTCAGGCGTGTAGGCGCTCGGCTCTTCCGGCGTTTCCGGCTGCTCGGACAGCACGACGATCTGCTCCGGCGACGTCTGCGGCGGCAGGCTGCGCGTCGTCACGCCGTACTTGACCGCCAGCGCGCGGCCTTTCAGATCGCCGGTGAACGCGGTGCCGTCCTCGAGCACGATCGGCGTCTCCTTGGAAACGTTCAGCACGAGCTGGCCGTCCTTGCTGAGCAGCTGGCCGGCATCGCCCTCGCCTTTGAACCGGTCGACCTTCCAGGAGGTGTTCTCTTCGACCGGCACGAGCACGTCGGCCGTATACTGAGGCGGGTAGATCATAATCATCGGCTTGTTGGCGTCATAGTAGACGGTCCAGTTCGTGCCGGCCTGCAGCTTGTCCGGAGACGCGACGTAGGTGTCGCCGGAGACGGTCACGTTGGCGATGATCTCGCCTTTGTCATCCTGAAGGGAGACGGTCTTGGCGCCTTCCGTCGTCTTGCTGTCGGAAATTTCCTTCACCTTTCCGGTGACGCTCATATAGGCAGGCGCGGGCTGCTGCTGCTCGTTCTGCACGTTCGAGTCCGGCAGCGGGGCGGAGATCGGAACGATCGCTTCCGCGGGGTTCGCGGCTAGGACGGAAGATACGGCAAGGGACAGGGCGGCGACGGACAGCAGGGCTGGAATCGTCTTGGTCGGTTTTTTCATCGCTTAAGTCACTCCTGTTCGGTTTCGGGAATTGTTCTTGCAAGTCATGAGCGGTCTTCCTTTTCCCAAACGGCGTCATGCGCCGGAAGGTTGCAGGCGGATAAGCCAAAAAACCTGTCTCCGCGTAACTTTTCGAAGCCGCGACTCATTTTTCGTTCTACATCCTTCCAGAAGGTACAGGAGCTAGAAGAGCTTCCTCTTTGAACAAGCGATTTCGCTTCGCCCGTCGACAGCCGAAAGTAATTCGATTAAAATCTAATTAGATATCGGTTTAAGGAGGAGTGGAGATGGAAGTGTCGAACGGGAAGGCGGAGATGATCCCGGCCGGTTGGACGACGACGCGCCTGGTCGTTCGCGATGTCTCGCCCGAAGAAGAGCCGCAGGCCAGGCGGCTGTACCTCGAGGCGGGCCCGCTCCCGCAGTGGACGGGACGGGCGGCGGAGGAGGGCTACGTCCGGCGGTGGCTGGCGGGCGATCCGGACGTTCCCCCGGGGGGCAGCCCGGACCGGGTCCGGCTGCAAGCGGCCTGGCTGGCGGACGTGGGAGGGAGCGAGCGGCCGGCAGCGATCCTGGAGCTTTTTCATGGCTATCCCGGGCCGGATGACCTCTATATCGGCTACTTCGGCGTCGACGCGGCGCTTCGCGGCACGGGCATCGGTCGCGAGCTCGTCGAAGGCATCGCTGCGCAAGCACAAGCGCTCGGGTATCGCAAGGCTAGGGCGGCGGTCGATCTGAAAAATTGGGCCGGCCTCCGATTCTGGATCGCGGTCGGCTTCGTCGAAGCGGTGAAGGTCGGAGGCGATGCCGTCTACGGACCGGACGCCTTCGCCAGAATCGAGCTGGCCAGATCGCTCTAGCTGCGCCGGCGGAAGGGCGAGCGGACGAGGAGGCCGGCGGCGGCCGGGGGGCGACAGGCGGAAGCGAAGCGCAGTAGCGCACGGAAGCGCGAAAAGGCCTACGGCCCTCCACGACGGGAAGGACCGAAGGCCTCTGTCAGGCGCAGGCGCCCAAGCCTCGGCTCAGCAGAAACGGCTCAGCCGAGCTTGGCCAGCTCGCGGCGTACGATCGGCGCGACCTTCGTGCCGAGCAGCTCGATCGAGCGCAGCACGTCGCGATGAGGGACGGCGCTCACGTCGACATGATGGAAGAAGCGCGTCACGCCGAGGTTCTTGTGCAGCAGCAGGATCTTCTCCGCGACGTACTCCGGATCGCCGACATACAGCGCGCCGCGCGGATCGCAGGCAGCGTCGAACGCCCGGCGGTCGAAGCTCGCCTGCCAGCCGCGCTCGGCGCCGATCTTGTTCATCTGCGCGCGGTACGGCTCGTACAGCAGGTCGGCCGCGGCCTGCTTGGTGTCGGCGAGGAAGCCGTGCGAGTGCGTCGCGATCTGCAGCTGGGACACGTCGTGTCCGGCTTGGGCGGCGGCGCGCTTGTACAGGTCGACGAGCGGCGCGAAGCTCTCCGGCATGCCGCCGATGATCGCATAGGCGACCGGCAGGCCGAGCAGGCCGGCACGGATCGACGACTGCGAGTTGCCGCCGGTGGCGATCCAGACCGGCAGCGGGTCCTGCACCGCGCGCGGGTAGACGCCGCGATCCTCGATCGCCGGCCGCAGGCCGCCGCGCCAGCTCACCTTCTCCGACTTGGCGATGTCGAGCAGCAGCTCGAGCTTCTCGTCGAACAGCTCGTTGTAGTCGTCCAGGCTATAGCCGAACAGAGGGAACGATTCGATGAACGAGCCCCGTCCGGCCATGATTTCGGCGCGGCCGTTCGAGAGGCCGTCGAGCGTCGCGAACTGCTGGTAGACCCGCACGGGATCGTCCGATGACAGCACCGTCACGGCGCTCGTCAGCCGGATGTGCTTCGTCTGGGCCGCTGCGGCAGCCAGGATGACCGCCGGCGCGGAGCCGGCATAGTCCGGCCGGTGATGCTCGCCGATGCCGTAGACGTCGAGCCCGGCCTGGTCGGCGAGCACGATCTCCTCGACCGCCTCGCGCAGCCGCTCGGCGTGATTTTTAGGCTGGCCCGTGCCCGGATGCGGCGCGGCCTCCAGGAACGTGCTGATGCCGATTTCCATCGATGCCATGTCGTCCATCTCCCATCGTTCATGTTTTCGTGTCTTCATTATACTATAAAATATAATGTTTCTCAACTATAGTAAGTTAAAAGGAGGATCTGAAATGCGGAAGACCGATGTCAGGCCGTGGACGCCGCAGTGGCGGGAGCGGGCGGAGACGGAGATGGCCTGGCTGGAGGCGCTGCTCGGCGGCGAGCTGCTGGAGCTGCATCACATCGGCAGCACGTCGGTAGAGGCGATCGGCTGGGCCAAGCCGGTCGTCGACCTGCTCGCGGTCGTGCGCCGCGTACAGACGCTGGACGGGCTGGACGAGGCCTTTGCGCAGCTCGGGTACGAGGCGAAGGGAGAAAACGGAATTGCCGGACGTCGCTTTTATGTCCAGGGTGGCGACCGGCGAACCGTGCATCTGCATGCGTTCGAGGCGGGAGCCCCGCAGATCGGCGCTCACCTGCAGTTCCGCGACTATCTGGAGGCGCATCCGGAGCGCGCGCGAGCGTACGGCGAGCATAAGCGCGAGCTGGCGGTGCGGTTCGCGGACGACGATACGCATCTGTACCAGGAGGCCAAGCAGCCGTTCGTGCAGCGGCTGGTGCAAGAGGCGGAGGCGTGGTCAGCGGAAATGGAGGCTGGGGGAGGGCTTGCGTCCGGGATTCCGGGCGATCGGGACCATGCGGTCGGACAAAGCCAGACGTCCGGGACCGAGGACGACTCGGACCGCACCGCTAGACGAGCCCAGGCATCCAGTACCGTAGACGGACCAAGTCCCGCATCCGAAAAGGCCGCCGCTCGCCTCTCCGCTGACGGCTCCTTCGTCCGCCCGCCGCGCCGCTCCGAGGAGGAGATGATGGCGCTTATCCTCGGCACGGCCCGGGCGGACGAGCGCGTCCGCGCCGTCTGCCTGAACGGCTCGCGCGTCAACCCGCTTGCGCCTATGGACAAGTTCCAGGATTACGACGTCATCTATCTCGTGACGGAGCTGGACTCGTACCTGGCGGACGACAGCTGGATCGACGTCTTCGGCGAGCGCGTCATCCTCCAGATGCCGGAGCGCATGGGGCTGATCCCGCCCGAAGGTAGAGGGAGCTTCGCCTATCTGATGCAGCTGGCGGACGGCAACCGGATCGACCTGCGGCTCATCCCGCTGGAGCAGGCGGAGGCGTACTTGGCCGAGGACCGGCTGACCCGCGTCCTGCTCGACAAGGACAGCGCGCTGCCGGAGCTGCCGGAGCCGAGCGACGCCGACTTCCATGTCCAGCCGCCGCGCGGAAGCGAGTTCGCGGACTGCGCGAACGAGTTCTGGTGGGTATCCACGTACGTGGCCAAAGGCTTGTGGCGCAGCGAGCCGCTCTACGCGCTCGATCATCTGAACGGCCCGGTGCGGGCGATGCTGCTGCAGATGCTGGACTGGCAGGCAGGAGCGCGCCACGGCTTCGCCGTCAGCACAGGCAAGAGCGGCAAGTACCTCGACCGCTGGCTGCCGGCGGAATCATGGCAGGCGCTGCTCGCGACCTATCCGTCCGCGGACAGCGAGTCGGTATGGACCGCGCTGCTGCGCATGGCCGAGCTGTTCGGCTCCGCTGCCCGCGATGTCGCTGCGCGGCTCGACTTGGCGTACGACGAGGAGGAGGAGCGGCGCGTGCTCCGCTATCTGCTTGAGGTGAAGGAGGATGCGGGACAGCGCTAGCAGCCGGCCGACCGGCTTCCCGAACCGACGCGGCGGCATCGAGCCTGGCGGCCGCGCGCAGGTTCGCGCCAGACCGATAGGAGTCTGACGCGCGTCAGACGCATGGCCTGCCCCCTTGCGCTTGCGGACAGTGGAACCTTTTCCCCATGCGGGGCGTCCGTAGGGGGAAAAGAGGAGGGAAGCGATGAAACGAAGGCGAAAACCGAGGGCGCTGGCGCTGCTGCTGCTCGCGGTCCTGCTGGCAGGCGGCTGCTCGTCCGGGTCGGCCCTGTCGTCCGGCAGCGGAGCTCCGACCCCGTCCGTGAGCGAAGCTCCGGCTTCATCCGGAGATCCGGCAGCGGCGGAACCTCAGTGGGAAGCCCTTGCGCTGCCGGAGCAAGGACGGGCGGCCTTCGTCAGCCGCTCGCTCCGCTTCGGCGGCGTCAATCCGGCTCCGCTGGCGCTGTTCGAGGAGGGCGGACAGGTCCGCGCATTCGAGGAGGCGATCCGCTCCAGCGAGCGGATCGAGGGCATTCTGGACGTGGCGGAGCCCGATTTCGATCTCGTGCTGCAGAGCGAAGGCGGCGCGAGGAAGGCGTATCATCTGTGGCTTCCGCTCGGCGGCGCCAAGACGGAGGGCATGAAGGGCATGGCGATGGAGGCGGCGAATACCCATACCGGGTACACGATCTCCGCCACGGCAGCGAAGCAGCTGGCCGAGCTCGTCTTGAGCCAGGGCTACACGTCCGAGCAGGCGGCTCGGAACGGCGACGTCGTCTTCGGGCCCGGAAGGCAGTTCAACGAGGACGTCTGGCAAGCGTTCGTCGAGAAGGTCGGACGGGGCGAGCAGGCGTCCGTCCAGGTCACGTCGTTTACGATCGAAGGCGATCCGATCTTCGAGAACCTGTCGCATGTCGAAGGCACGATCCGCTACCAGAAGGATACTCGTTTCGACGGCTTCGGCAGCAGGGAGCATCCGCGGGTCGACTTCTGCAAGCGGCTGGAAGAAGGAGAGGCCGGCGAGGACAAGGTGTACTCGCTTGCGGAATGCGGCGAGGAGGTATCGCCGTTCCTGCTGCGGCTGGCCGGCGCGGGCGGAGGCAATTAAAAATCCGCCGGAAAGGAGCCGGCGGACGCTGCGGGGAATTTAGGGTTCGATTTCATCCCATTCGTATTGATTGGACTTTATTTTTTTCGCGTAGCTGCTCATCGCCAGATCGGCCGATTTCAGCATGGCATTTGCTTTTTCGACTTCCTTCAGGGCAGGCTGGATGGACTTTTTCTTATAAATGGCTTCTTTCATTTTAACGGTTGCTTTGTACTGGGCGAGATGGACTTCGTGATACTTGGCATGGATGGCTTTCAAATCGGCATTCGGCGCTTGCACGCTCTTGCTGAAGTATACGGCACGATTCAGATTGGGAATGACGACATCCGCAAGCGTAGTATAAACCAATTTTCGATTAGCAGAGCTGTAAACCTCTAGCTGATTGTAGGCATCGATCGCCTTGTTGTAGGACTCGGTCTGCTTCTCGATCATGAGAAGGTAAGCTTTCAGGTCCTTGAGCGCTTGGGGAACAGGCGCCTTGGCCTTGCCCTTGACCTCGACGGTGAACGTGACGGGAGGGAAAGCTTCGGCGGCGCTGTATAAAGTCAGCTCCGCTGTTCCGGGCTTCTGCCCGTAAAGGTAGAGATAGGCGGTTTCATCCGTCTCGTCCATCGCCCCCCATTGGGCGAGCAGTACGGATTCGTCGGAGCTGGAGGCGGTCAGATCCTCGTAGATGTCCGCTTCGGGGCTCGTTTTGTGAAAAGCGATTGCCGTCTCCTCGCCGATGTCGACCGAGGATGGCGGCGTATCGGCCAAGATGCCGGAGCCGAGAGCCGTCTGGTTCGCGCCAAAAGCGGTAGCGGCAGGTAGGCTGAGCGCGGCAGCCAGCAGCAGGGTGGTCCAAAAACGGATGAGGCGGGGGTTAATCCAGGCATTCATGAGATTTCGACTCCTTTGGATCGAACGAATCGATCAAATTGAACCTAACGGATGAATCATCCTTTTTCTTTATCGGATTTTGAAGATGCATCCATTAGAGAAGGATTATGGAAGACGAGAAAGGCAGAAGGAGGAGAAGCCCATGATGGAGCATCTCGTATCGTTCCGATTCAACCGGCCGCTGCAGGCGGCCGAGCAGGAGGAGCTGCTCTCGCTGCTGCGCGGGCTGCGGGGGCAGGTGCCGGGCATCATCGAGCTGACCTGCGGCATCAACGAGACGGAGGAGACGGACAACATCCACGGCTTCACGCTCGGCCTGCGCGTCACGTTCACGGATCGGGAGGCGCTGCGCGACTACGGTCCGCATCCGGCGCATCAGGCGTTCGTCGCGCGGCTGGACGGCCTCGTGGAGCAGGTCGTCGTCGTCGACTACCCGATCGGATGAGCCCGGCTATGGACAAGACGATCTATCTGATCCGCCACGCCCGCGCGTCCGGCCAGGAGCCGCAGGCCGAGCTCACGGCGGAGGGGAGGGAGCAGGCGGAGCGCCTGGCGGCTTTCCTCGCCGGCTTCGGCATCGAGCGCGTCATCTCCAGCCCGTACGTGCGGGCGCTGGAGACGATCGCGCCGTTCGCGGCAGCGGCCGGGCTGTCGGTCGAGGCGGACGCCCGGCTGGCCGAGCGCGTGCTGTCCGCCGCGCCGCTGCCGGACTGGGAGGAGCGGCTGCGCGACTCCTTCCTCGATCCGGAGCTGAGGCTGGAGGGCGGCGAGAGCGGGAGTGAAGCGCTGGAGCGGGGACGGGCCGCGATCGCGGAACTGGAGCGGAGTGTGCACAAGGCCGGGGCGGCCGTGTCGCACGGCAACCTGCTGGCGCTGCTCGTCGGGGCGTTCGACCCGTCGTTCGGCTTCGACGGGTGGCGCGCGATGCGCAATCCCGACGTGTTCGAGCTGGCGATCGGCAAGGGCGGAGCCTGGATCAGGCCGATCTGGGACGGCAAGTGACGATGGACCGGCAGCGGGGCTGCCGGTTTTTTCGCCTTCGGCGGGATCGGTCTGTGACATCCCTCACGGTATCATCCGCCCGGATCGGGTAAGGATGGAGAGGACAGCACCGACTGGAGGGAACGCGCATGAGCACGAGCAAGGCATGGTGGAAGGAAAGCGTCGTCTATCAGATCTATCCGAGGAGCTTCCAGGACAGCGACGGGGACGGCATCGGCGACATCCCGGGCATCCTGTCGCGCCTCGACTACTTGGAGGAGCTCGGCGTGGACGTCGTCTGGCTCTGCCCCGTGTACGAGTCTCCGAACGACGACAACGGCTACGACATCAGCCATTACCGGCGGATCATGAAGGAATTCGGCACGATGCGCGATTGGGAAAAGCTGCTCGAAGGGCTGCACGCCCGCGGCATGAAGCTCATCATGGACCTCGTCGTCAACCATACGTCGGACGAGCATGCCTGGTTCGCGGAAGCGCGGCTGTCCAAGGACAGCCCGTACCGCGACTACTACATCTGGCGCGACGGCCGGGACGGCCGCGAGCCGAACGATTGGTCGAGCTTCTTCAGCGGCTCGGCATGGAAGTACGACGAGGCCGCGGGGCAGTATTACCTGCACCTGTTCTCCCAGCGGCAGCCGGATCTCAACTGGGACAATCCCAAGGTGCGCCGCGAGGTGTACGACATGATGACGTGGTGGCTCGACAAGGGCATCGACGGCTTCCGCATGGACGTCATCAACCTCATCTCCAAGGCGCCCGGCCTCCCCGACGCGGGCGGGGACGGACGCTACAGCTTCGGCGGCGAGCACTTCATGAACGGTCCGCGCGTGCACGAGCATCTGCAGGAGATGAACCGCGAGGTGCTCTCGCGCTACGACGTCATGACCGTCGGGGAGACGCCCGGCGTCACGCCCGAGGAGGCGGCGAATTACGTCGGGGAGGAGCGCGGCGAGCTGAACATGGTGTTCCAGTTCGAGCATATGGACCTCGACTCCGGCCACGACAAGTGGGACGTCCGTCCCTGGAAGCTGCGCGACTTCAAGGCCGTCATGGGCAAGTGGCAGCGGGGGCTGGCGGGCAAGGGCTGGAACAGCCTCTACCTGAACAACCACGACCAGCCGCGCATGGTGTCGCGCTTCGGCGACGACGGACGATACCGCAAGGAATCGGCCAAGCTGCTCGGGACGCTGCTCCATACGCTCCAAGGCACGCCGTACATCTACCAGGGCGAAGAGCTCGGCATGACCAACGTGCGCTTCGGCGGCATCGAGCACTACCGGGACATCGAGACGCTGAACATGCACCGCGAGCATCTCGAGGGCGGGCGCGACGAGCGGGACATCCTCCAGGGCATCTACGCCAAAGGGCGCGACAACGCGCGGACGCCGATGCAGTGGGACGCCTCGGCGCAGGCGGGCTTCACGTCCGGCGAGCCGTGGATCGCGGTCAATCCGAATTACACGGACATCAACGCCGAGGAGTCGCGCCGCGACCCGGACTCGATCTTCCATTACTACCGGCGCCTGATCGAGCTGCGCCGCGCGCATGTCGACGCGATCGTCTACGGCCGGTTCGAGGAGCTGCTGGAGGAGCACGAGGCGGCATATGTGTACACGCGGACGGCGGAGGCGGGCGGAGCGGGTGCGGCAGGTGCAGAACATGCGGGCGAAGCAGCAGCGGCGGGCGCGCCAGGTGCAGAACATGCGGACGAGGACGAGACGGCGGCGAGGGGCAGAGGACCCGAGTCCGCGAGCGGAAACGCAGCGGCCGATGCAGCCGGCGATGCCGGCGCGGCAGGGGAAAAGCTGCTCGTCGCGCTGAACTTCAGCGCCGAGCCGGCCGAGGTGGAGCTGCCGGAGAATGCGGCCGAGACGTTCGGCGGCGGCGAGCTGCTGCTCGGCAACCTCGCTCCCGAGGCGGGCCGCGACTGGCGCAGGTTCACGCTGCGGCCGTACGAGGCCGTCGTCGTGAAGGCATGACATCGGCAGAGCGTGGCGGAACCGGCTAGCATCGCTCGAATCGCTCGAATCGCTCGAACGGCCGAGTCGGCCGCGCCGGACAAGCTCCGACAGGCGGAGCAGGCATGAACTCATTGGCACAGCGTGCCGGTGCCTGACTCGGCCAAGCTGCTAAAGCTGCCGCGCGGCGGTCGAGGCGCTGCCTCCCCAAGCGTCGGCAAGCCGGCAAGCTGCCGCGCGGCGGGGGCGCTGCCTCCCCAAGCGTCGGCAAGCCGGCAAGCTGACCGCTCTTCATCCGACGCATGCGGAGCTTTCCGCCGATGTAGTGCCGACCCTGCGGACAAGGCTGCGGGCTCTAGCGATGAATCAGCTCGTTAGAGCCCCTTTTTCATGCCTCCGCAGAATCTAACGATTCGTCAGACGCTTAGAGCGCGACTTTCCGCGAAAAGGTGGAAGAAAAAAGCGGAGGTTGAGCGGCTAAGCGTCTCACGCGTCGTCAGCTTCGCCAGACGTCGGTTTTCCCTCGTCTAAGGAGCTCATGCGTCGTTAGCCTCAAAGCCAGCTGCGGCGGAGCGAGCCGCGCGTCAGCGGGGAGATGCTTATCCCTCCCGAGCCATGCCATGCCGCAACCAAGCGGTCCGAGGCGCGTCTAACCGATGCCAGATTCACCGTGGAAAAGGAGGAGCGCCTGTGACGATATCGACCTGGTTCTGGAGCCTGCCCGTGCTGGTCGCGCTGGCGCTGGCCTTCATTTATGTGCGCCGCAAGGAGCAGGAGCGCCATCTGCTCTGGAAGCTGCTCGGCTACCTGCTGCTCGGCGCCTTCATGCTGCGCCTGAACGGATTTCCGCTGCCGCTCGGCTACGTGCTGTTCCTGCTGCTGCTCCAGGCGAAGCCCAAGCTGAATCGCGCCGCCAAGCACAGCGCGGCGTTCGCGGGACTGCTCGTGTTCTTCCTGGCGCTCGCCTTGCCCGCGGCCGAAAGAAGCTGGATCGAACGCGAGCGCAGCTATCCGGCAGAGGCGGCCCAAGTCTCGCAGCTGTCGTTGCTGGACGACTGGAAGCAGTTCAGAGGAGAAGCTGCCGAGAATGCCGAGGAGCGGCTGGACCGCTTTGAGCTTGTGTATGATCGGGTTGGAAACGTGGTCCAGTTGAGCTATGCGATCAGCATCTGGAGCGACGGCGATTCGGGGAGCTATCACGTCGACTACACGCCCGGGAAGGGCCGCGCGGTCGTGAAGCGTCTCGTCCGCGACGGCGGAGGCACGCCCGCCGACGGCGTGGACGCCGAGCTGGTGCTGGAGCGGCTGCGTCCGGAAGTGCTGGCTCGGCTGGCTCCGGCGGCGGAGAGGGCGGATGTCGACCGGCTGCGGCTGGAGGTGCCGACGATGTGGTTCGTGAACGGTCCGGCGTCTTTGAATGCGAAGGGCTTCCAGCCCGTCTTCCGGATCGGCGGCGACGGAGAGGTCGAGCCGCTGCCGAACCAAGCGGAGCCGTACGAGACAGCCGCTGCGGTCGTCGTGTACGACTGCAGCGATCCGGAGCGGTTCGAGGGCTGCGCGGCGCCTGCGTACTACTTGTGGTAAAGCTGCTGGACGGGCGCCAGCCCGTCCTTTTTGCCTGCGGCGACATGGGAGCGCTTGCGCGGCCATAAGCTCTAGGAAGGCGACTCAGGCAACTCCACCCGAGGAGGCGAAGCTCATGCTCGGTTCGGTGCTCATGCTGTTCTGGCTGCTGGTGGCGATCGTCATTCTGGCTTCCTTGTACGCGCAGCGGGAGCGCGAGGAGGAATGGCTCTTCCTCAAGCTGATCGGCTACTACCTGCTCGGAGGCTTCGTGCTGTTCCTCTCCGTGCTGCCGGTGCCGCTTGGATTCATCCTTTACTGGCTGCTGCTCCACGGCAAGGCGAGGTCCAACCGGGCCGTCAAGGAAAGCGCGGCGTTCTGGGGCCTCGGCGTGCTGCTCATCCGGCTGGTGATCGGACTGATATTCTGATGCCGGATGGACGCGGATTCGTTCTTCCCCTCCTTCGTTTTTTTCTTTATGATGGAAAAAGTAGAAAGGGGTGGGAGCGTTGTTTCCGGTCTGGGTATATTGGATTCCCTCGCTGCTGACCGTGGCAGGGCTCGTCTGGCTGTATCGGAAAAGCAGTCCCGACGAGCCGAACCGAGGATGGAAGCTGTTCGGCTACGTCGTGCTTGGAGCTTTTTCATTCCGCTTTGACACGTTCTCGATTCCGCTCGGCTTCCTGCTCTGCATTCCGCTGATCGTCGGGACCAGGCGTAATTTCAAAGCAAAAAGAGCCGCGGCGATCATCGGTCTGGCGGTGTTCGCTGCCGGAGTCGCCATCCCGGCGCTGGAGGAGAGCTTGTTCGAACGGCAGCGCAGCTTCGCGGTCCAGAGCGGTCCGCAGGAGCGGATCGATCTGGCCGGCGACTGGCGGCGCATGGCAGAGGGCAGTGATTCGAGCGGGAGGCTGGAGCGTTTCGAGCTCGTTCAGGAGCCGGACGGCCGCATCCGCAGCCTGCAGTACCATGTCGCGGCCCGGGACGGCCGAGGCGCGTACGAGATCGAGGTGCGTTATGCGCCGGAAAAGGGACAGGCCGTCCTGGAGCGGACGAGAATCTTCTCGCCGCATGCCCAAGCCGCGCTCGCCTTGCCAGGCGTCTCGTCCACGATAGGGCAAGCCGACCCGGAGAGCTTCCTGAAGCTTCTGTCGCCGGACAACCTGAAGCAGATCGCCGAAGAGGCCCAAAGCGGCTCGGCGCCGCTGCAGGAGCTGGAGCTTACCTTTTTCAACGGTCAGGCGGCTCCGGTCGAGCCCTCCCCGATCCGTCGCCTGCTCGGGGCGGACGGCGTCAAGCCGGCCGGCGAGGAGCCGATTCACGGCTATATCCTGCAGGCGCGCGGCAAGACAGATTCCCCGGACGGCATGGAGGACAAGTTCATCTGGCATGTCATTCCGACGTATGAAGTCCAGAAGGGCTGACGGACTCTCTCCCGCGCCAGCCTTGCAGCTCCTCTCCCGCCTCATCTTCCAATCGGAAAGGAACATTCGGCATGAACGAGGATCAGAAGCATGCCGCCGCCTGGCGGGGGCTCGGGCTGTACGTCGTCAGCCTGCTGATTTCCATCATGCCGCAAGGATCGCCTTGCTCGTCAGGATGGGCCGGTCCGCAAGAAAAGCTCCACGGCGCCACGAGGGCGCCTTTTTCATGGTCAAGTCCGAAAATATTCTCCACAAATAAATAAAAAAGTGGAGAAAAATACTTCCCAATGCTGGAAAGCGCTGTTATACTAGCGGTGACTTAACGAAATCTCCATATCCGCATCCTGGCAACGCGACAACTTGGGATTTGCCGCATCATCGATTCGCTCCATGGCTTCTGCAGAACTTGTCCAACAAGTCTCAAGAACTCAAGAGAGGGTGGCTCATGACATGGTAAACCGCAGCTCCGCAAGCTCCAGCTTGACCCCTGCTTCCTCTGAAGCGACGCCCCCCGACGCAGCAATCCGCATGACAGCAGCCCGCAACGCTTCATCCGTACAGCCGTCTGGCTCCCGACCCTTCCGCAGCAGCCGTCCCGTCCGTCTCGCCTCAACCGGCGCGCTCGCCGCGCTGATGCTGCTGGCCTCCGCCTGCGGCAACGGCGGCTCGAACGATCCCGGCAGCGCGCCGACGGTCAGCCCGGGCGCCAGTCCCGGCGCCAGTCCGGCTCCTTCCGTACAGGAAGCGAAGCTGGAGTTCTGGACGATCTCGCTGCAGCCGACGTTCAACGACTACATCAACGGACTCATCGACGAGTATCAGAAAGCCCATCCCGGCGTGACGGTCGATTGGAAGGACTATCCATACGACGCGATCACGACCAAGCTGCTCGCCACGGCCGGCGGCAAGAACGCGCCGGATGTCGTCAACCTCAACACCGAGTTCGCGAGCCAGCTCGCGACCAAGGGCGCTCTGGCCGACCTCGGCCCCCTCCTCTCGGACGAGGCCAAGGGCAGCTTCTTCCCCGGCATCTTCGATTCCACCGTGTTCGACGGCAAGCCGTACGCGCTGCCCTGGTACACCGGCACCCAGGTGCTCTACATGAACAAGGAGCTCGTCGAGAAGGCCGGGCTCGATCCGGCGAACCCTCCGAAGACGAAGGAGGAGCTGTACGAGTGGTCGCGCCAGGTGAAGGAAAAGACCGGCGCCGCCGGCTACGCGACGCAGTTCGGCGCGAACCTGCTGCCGAGCGAGGGCGTGCCGATCCTCGATGACTCGCGCACGAGCGCGGCGTTCAACACCGACGCCGGCATCGCCGTCGTCGAGCAGCTCAAGAAGCTCGTCGAGGAAGGCGTCATCGTCAAGGACGACGCCAAGTTCGACAAGCAGGTCGAATACTACGCGAGCGAGCAGGTCGCCTTCGAGCTGTCGGGACCGACGTTCATCAACAAGCTCAAGACCGCCGCTCCCGACATCTACGCCAAGACGGTCGCCGTGCCGCTGCCGACAGGCAAGGCTGACCTCCGTTATTCCAACTCGATGAACCTCGTCGTGCCCAAAAACTCCGACAATCCGCAAGCCGCCGCCGACTTCGCCGTCTTCGTCACCAACGCGGCCAACCAGACGGCGTTCGCCAAGATCGCCAACACGCTGCCGTCCACCAAGGCGTCGATCGAGGATCCGTTCTTCACGGAGTCCGACGACACGCTGGAGTCGCAGGCGAAGATCGCTTCGGCGCAGAGCCTCGACAAGGCGCAGGAATACTACCTCGGCATCCCGGCCGCCGGCGACATCAACACGGCGATCGCCCGCCAGCTGCAGGAGATCATCCTGAACGGCGCCGACGTCAAGAAGGGCGTCGCGGACGCGGCGGCCAAGGTCAACGAGGCGATCGCTCCGAAATAACGGCAAGGACGGTGAGAATCCGATGCGCAGAAGAACGCTTGCTTCCGACGCGCTGCCGGCCTGGAGCTTCATGGCTCCGGGCCTTCTCGTCATCGGCGTGTTCGTGCTTTTCCCGATCGTGTACAGCATCCCGCTCGCCCTGACCGACTACTCGGTGCTGGGGGAGACGAAGTTTGTCGGGCTGGACAACTTCCGCCGGGCGTTCGCGGACGAGAGCTTCCTCGTCTCGCTCTGGAACTCCATGCTCTACATCCTCGTCGTGCCGGCGCTGCAGATCCTGTCCATCCTGATGGCGATCCTCGTCAACAGCCGCATCCCGGGCATCCAGGCGTTCCGGGCGGCCTACTACATCCCGGTCGTGACGTCGATGGTCGCCGTCGCGCTCATGTGGAACTGGCTGCTCAGCCAGAACGGCCTCGTCAATTACTTTCTCATCAGCCTCGGCATCCTGGACCAGAAGATCGGCTGGCTGTCGACCAGCTCGACGGCGCTGTACGTGCTCATGTTCATCACCCTGTGGAAAGGGCTCGGCTACTACATGATGCTGTATCTCGCCGGCCTGCAGTCGATCCCGGCCGACCTCTACGAGGCGGCGATCGTCGACGGGGCTTCGCGCGCGCAGCGCATCCGCCTCATCACGATTCCGCTGCTGCGGCCGTACATCTTCTTCTGCAGCCTCATCTCGCTCATGGGCGCGATCCGGGTGTTCGACGAGATGTTCGTGCTGACGCAGGGCGGTCCGGGCACGTCGACGCTGACGAGCAGCCTGTACATCTACGAGCAGGGCATCAAGGAGCTGAACTACGGCTATGCCTCCGCCCTCGGCCTCATCGTCAGCGTCATCGTCGGCGTCCTGAGCGTGCTTGTGTTTCGGTTCAACCGGCAGGGAGGGGTGAATCCGTACGGATGATGGATGCGAACTTTTCCGCAGGCGGAGCAGCGAAAGGCAAGGCGGGAACGCCGTCCTCCGGCGACGGATGGCGTGCCCGGCAGGCGGCGACGGACGGCGCTGCGCTCGCGGCGAGCGCGGCGGACGGACCGCCAGGAGCAGGGCCGCCAGGAAGCGGCCTGCCGGCGCGCCGCAGCGGCGCGCATCCGGCGGGCAGCGGACCGGAGCCTGCACGCGCAGGCCGAGGCCGGGGCTGGCGGCGCGCCCGGCGCATCCCGGCGCTGCTGCTCGGCTACGTGCTGCTGGTGCTGCTCGCGCTGTTCATGATGGGGCCGTTCCTGTGGCTCCTCAGCGTTTCGCTCATGCCGGGCACCAACGTGTTCAAGTTTCCGCCGCCGATCTTCCCGACGTTCATCAAGTTCGACAACTACGCGCAGGTATGGAGCTTCATCGACTTTCCGAAGTACATCGGCAACACGCTCGTCATCACCGGCCTCGGGCTCGTGCTGAACATCCTGCTCTCGCTGTCGACCGCGTACCCGCTCGCCAAGATGCGCTTCAAGGGCCGCTCGCTCGTCTTCGGCGTGCTCGTCGCGACGATGATTATCCCGTCCGCGACGGCGCTCGTCGTGCATTATCTGACGATCAGCTGGTTCGGGCTGCTCGGCTCGTTCTTCGGCGTCGTGCTTCCTTCGGCGGTGTCGGTGTTCAACATCTTCCTGATGCGGCAGACGTTCCTCGGCGTGCCCGACGACATCCGCGACTCCGGCAAGGTCGACGGCGCATCGGAGCTGCGCATCTGGTGGCGGCTGATGGTCCCGATGGTCAAGCCGGGCATCGCGGTGATCGCGCTGCTGGAGTTCATGTCGTACTGGAACAGCTTCCTCTGGCCGATCGTCGTGCTCGACGACCCGGCCAAGTACCCGCTCGCGTCGGCGCTGACGTACTTGAACGGCCAGTTCGCGTACAACTTCGGCTGGATCGCCGCGGGCACGATCCTGTCGGTGCTGCCGATCATCGTGGTGTTCCTGTTCACGCAGCGCTACTACATGGAGGGCATTTCCGGCGCGGTGAAAGGCTAGCTGTCGTGGCGGCGTGCGGCTGCCCGGCGAACGGGGCCGAGTTCAGCCGTAGCCGCTGCGCGAGGAATGTGACGTAGGTCGAGCCGGAGCCTCTTGGGGCGACGAATGTGCCTAGGTCCGCCGAAGCCGCATGGGGCGACGAGTGTGCCTAGGTCCGCCGAAGCCGCATGGGGCGACGAGTGTGCCGAGATTCGCCCGAAGCCGCTACGCGACGAACTTGCCTAGGTCCGCCGAAGCCGCTGCGCGCTCTCCATCATCCTTCCGATTCGCTCTTGTCGTCGGATTCCCTGATTTCCCTACCTCTGACGAGGAGGGAATCCGCCGACAAATGCGACCGCTGCCGCTTCTACAGGACCATGGAGGCGCTCCGCTCTAGCTGGGACACGGCGACACGGCAAGCGGTATAGCCTCTCGCAGTCGTCTATTAAAGCTCGGACTGCGTTGAACTTGACGGAAAGGCCGTTAAGCATCCGCTTCGCTGAACGTTAACGCCGCATGCATTTATCTGGCCGAAAGACTTACGGCCATAACGGTACAGCTCAAAAGAAGACCGGAGTTACGCGGGAAAACCGAGTAACTCGGGGGTGATGAGGTCCAGTCGGCCGGAGTTGCGCGGAAAAACCGAGTAACTCGGGTGCGAGGAGGTCCAGCCGGTCGGAGTTGCGCGGAAAAAACGAGTAACTCGGGTGCGAGGAGGTCCAGCCGGCCGGAGTTGCGCGGAAAAACCGAGTAACTCGGGTGCAGAGGGTCCAAACAGTCGGAGTTGCGCGGAAAAAACGAGTAACTCGGGTGCGAGGAGGTCCAGCCGGCCGGAGTTGCGCGGAAAAAACGAGTAACTCGGGTGCGAGGAGGTCCAGCCGGCCGGAGTTGCGCGGAAAAACCGAGTAACTCGGGGGTGATGAGGTCCAGCCGGCCGGAGTTGCGCGAAAAAATCGAGTTACTGGGGTTCGAGGAGGGCGTCCAGCAGGCAATAGCTCGAAAAAATCGAGTTACTGGGGTTCGAGGAGGGCGTCCGGCAAGCAATAGCTCGAAAAAATCGAGTTACTGGGGTTCGAGGAGGGCGTCCGTCAGGCAATAGCTCGAAAAAATCGGGTTACTGGGGTTCGAGGAGGGCGTCCAGCAGGCAATAGCTCGAAAAAATCGAGTTACTGGGGTTCGAGGAGGGCGTCCAGCAGGCAATAGCTCGAAAAAATCGAGTTACTGGGGTTCGAGGAGGGCGTCCGGCAGGCAATAGCTCGAAAAAATCGAGTTACTGGGGTTCGAGGAGGGCGTCCGTCAGGCAATAGCTCGAAAAAATCGAGTTACTTGGGTTCGAGGAGGGCGTTCAGGAGGCGATATGGCCAACAGAAGCGGAGGGGACGGAAACCTCTTGGAGAAGCGGGAGCGGTTCCCTTGAAGGCCGGATTCCTTCCGTTTGGAAGGGAAATCAGAGGAATCTGGGCTTCAGCGGAATCGGAAAGAGGTTCCGTCCCCGGAGCGGCGCCAAGGGCATCCGAAATCGGAAAGAGGTTCCGTCCCCGGAGCGGCGCCAAGGGGCATTCGGAATCGGAAAGAGGTTCCGTCCCCGGAGCGGCGCCAAGGGGCAGCCGGAGCTATAGAGGTTCCGTCGCTGTTCGAGCGAAGAAAGGAGGCAAAGGAGCATGGGCAACCCGAAGCGGGGCAAGGTGGCGTATCTGCCGCTGGACGAGCGGCCCTGCAACTATGAATTTCCCTGGCTGCTCGCCGGGGATACCGATCTGGAGCTGGTACGGCCGCCGCTCGAGTGGATGGGGCGCAAAAAGCGTCCCGGCCGCATCGCGGAGCTCGGCGACTGGCTGGAGCGCGAGGCCGAGGATGCCGAGGCCGCGATCGTCTCGATCGACACGCTGCTGTACGGCGGCATCGTCCCTTCGCGGCTGCATCGGCTGGGCGAGCACGAGGCGGCGCGGCCGCTGGAGCGGCTGCGCCGCATCCGCGAGCGCAGGCCGGACATTCGGCTGTACGCGTTCCATCTCATCATGCGCTGTCCGCAGTATTCGAGCAGCGACGAGGAGCCGGACTACTACGCCGACTGGGGGCGGGAGCTGTTCCGGCTCGGCTATCTGGGCCACCGCGAGCAGCTCGGCCTCGCCATCGCCGAGGAGCAGCAGGAGCTGAGCCGCATCCGGCTGCGGCTGCCGGAGGACGTGCGCGACGATTACCTGGAAAGACGCGCCGTCAACGCCTCCGCCAACCGCGCCTCGCTCGAGCTGGCGGCGGACGGCACGCTGGACTTTCTCGCGCTGCCGCAGGACGACGCGGCGCCGTATGGCTGGACCGCGCTCGACCAGCAGGCGGTCCGCCAGCGCATCCGCGAGCTCGGCGCCGAGACGCGCACGCTCATGTACCCCGGCGCCGACGAGACCGGCTGCACGCTGCTCGCCCGGCTGGCGGTCGAGCGGACGAACCGATCCCGCCCGCTCGTCTACGCCCGCTACGCCAGCACGCTCGGCCCGCAAGTCGTGCCGCTGTACGAGGACCGCCCGCTCGGCGAGAGCGTCAAGGCGCAGCTGCTTGCGGCGGGAGCCTTGCTCGCGGAGAGCGCCGCCGACGCGCAGCTCGTGCTGCTCGTCAACTCGCCGGGCGGACCGATGGCCGAGTCGAACGACCAGCTGCGCCCGAATGCCGCCTACGACGTGCAGCGCAGCGTGCAGGAGCTGGCGGAGTACGCCGAGCATGCCGTCCGCGTGCTCGGCAAGCCCTCGGCCATCGCAGATGTCGCCTATGCGAACGGCGGCGACCTGCAGCTGCTGCGGCTGCTGAAGGCCAAGGGCCTGCTGCCCGAGCTGGCGGGCATCGCCGGCTGGAACACGAGCGGCAACACGCTCGGCACGGCGATCGCGCAGCTGCTGCTGCATGCCCGCTACGGCCGCACGCCGGCGCAGCTCGGCTTCCTCGGGCTGCGCGTCGCCGAGGACTACGGCTATTGCGCCGCCGTGCGCCGGCCGCTGGCGGACGGCGTCATCCGGGAGCGGGGCATGGATTATTTCAACGTCGACGGCGAGCGCGGAGCGGCGGCGGGGCTCGTGCGGGAGGCGCTGGAGCTTTTTTTGGAGCAGGAAGGATTCACGGACGGGCCGCTCCGCATCCGCATCGAGGACTGCTGCCTGCCGTGGAGCCGCATGTTCGAGGTCGGGCTGCGTGTGGAGGCGAATGACGGCGACGCGGGAGCGCCGACGATCAGCGAAGACAGGGAGTGAAGCCAGTGGCGACCCTATGGGAGCAAGTGAGAGGGGGACTGATCGTCTCCTGCCAGGCGTTGCCGGAGGAGCCGCTCCACGGAGCGGACATCATGGCGCGCATGGCGCTCGCGGCGAAGCAGGGCGGGGCGGCGGCGATCCGGGCCAACGGAGCGGAGGACGTACGCCGCATCAAGGAGGCGACCGGCCTGCCGGTCATCGGCATCGTCAAGCGGGACTACCCGGACAGCCCCGTCTATATCACGCCGACGCTGCGGGAAGTGGAAGAGCTGCTGGACGCCGGAGCGGACATGATCGCTTTCGACGCGACGCTGCGCGCAAGGCCGGGCGGCGGCACCGCCGCGCAGCTCGTCCGGCGCATGCACGAGCGGGGCGTGCCCGCGATGGCCGACGTGAGCACGCTGGAGGAGGCGATCGAGGCGCGGCGGATCGGAGCGGACTGCGTGTCCACGACGCTGTCGGGCTATACGCCGTACTCGGTCAGCCGTACGGGACCGGACTACGCGCTCGTCGAGCGCGCGTCGCAGCGGCTGGACGTGCCGGTGTTCGCCGAAGGGCGGGTCACCGAGCCGTCGCAGATTCCGGCGCTGCTGGCGAGAGGCGCGCATGCGGTCGTCGTCGGCTCGGCGATTACGCGGCCGCAGCTGATTACGGAGCGGTTCGCCGCGGCAGCGGCGGACGGAAGGGAGCGGCCCTATGGATCTGAAGTTAAAAGTTAGCTCGTACTACCCCTCGCTCACGAAGTCCGAGCAGAAGGTCGCCGACTACGTGCTCGGCGCCTCGGAGTCGATCATGTACCGCTCCGTCACGGAGCTGGCCGATCTGTCGGGCGTGGGCGAGACGACCGTGATGCGCTTCTGCCGGGCGATCGGGTTCAAAGGATACCAGGACTTCAAGCTGGCGCTCGCGCAGGACTACAGCCCGCATCGACAGGCGAGGGAAGGCTCGCCCGAGGCGGGCGAGGACGACGGCGGCTACCCGGCGCTCGTCCACCGCGAGCTCGCCTCGATCCTGGCCGACACGATGGACCTGCTCGATCGGACCCGGCTGGACGAGGCCGTCCGGCGCATCCATGAGGCGGGCTACGTGCAGCTGTTCGGCGTCGGCACGTCCGGGCTGACGGCGCTCGATGCCAAAAACCGCCTGCTCCGCATCGGCCTCCGGGCCGAAGCGGCGACCGACGCCCATATCCAGGCGATGATGGCGGTGACGATGGGGCCGGGCGACGTCGCCGTCGGCATCAGCCTGAGCGGCAGCACGCTCGACACGGTCGACCTGCTGGCCAAGGCGCGCCAGCAGGGCGCGTACATCATCGCGATTACGAATTATGCCAAGTCGCCGATCACGGCGGAGGCCGATCTCGTGCTGCTGACCGCCGGCAAGGAATCGCCGCTCGAGGGCGGGTCCATCGGCGCCAAGATGTCGCAGCTGCTCGTCATCGACCTCATCTGCGAGGGGCTGGCCCGCTACGATCTGCCCCGCACCCGCGAGATGCGGGAGCGGATGGCCAAGGCGGTCATCGAGCGGATCTATTGAGACGGAAGGGGGAGAGCGCATGAGCCGGGAAAAGGAAGCCGTCAGCTTGGACAAAGTCGCCGCAGCCGGTCAAGGCCCGTCGGACGGCCTCCGCAAAGTCGTCGCAGCCGGTCAAGGCCTGCCGGACGGCCTCCGCCAAATCGGCGTTGCCGGTCAAGGCCCGCCGGACGGCCTCCGTGGAATCGGCGTTGGCGGTCAAGGCCCGTCGGACGGCCTCCGCCGAATTGGCGTTGCCGGTCAAGGCCCGCCGGACGGCCTCCGCGATATCGCCGCCGCACGAGAAGGCCCGGCCGACGGCGGCAGCGCAGACGCTGTCGCTGCCGCCGCCAAGCCGGTCATCGGCATCGACATCGGCGGCACCGGCATCAAGGGAGTCGTGCTCTCGCCCGGCGGGCGGCTGCTCGCGCAGGCGTCCCTCCCGACCGAGGCGGCGCGCGGCCGGGAGCCGGTGCTGCGCACGGCGGAGGCGCTCGTGCTGGAGCTGCTGGAGCGCTGCCCGGACGCGGCCGCGCTCGGCATCGCCAGCGCCGGCCGCATCGATGCGGAGCGCGGCGAGGTCGTCTACGCGACCGACAACCTGCCGGGCTGGACCGGGCTGCGGCTCGCCGAGTGGGCGGAGCGGAGCTTCCGCTTGCCCGCATGCGCCGACAACGACGCCAACGCCGCGCTGCTCGGCGAGGCGCGGCTCGGCGCTGCGCGCGGCCTGGCCGACGCCGTCCTGCTGACGCTCGGCACCGGCGTCGGCGGCGCCAATCTCGCCGGCGGCCGGCTCGTCCGCGGCGCCGGCTGGAGCGGCGGCGAATGGGGCCACGCCGTGCTCGTGCCGGGCGGCCGGCCGTGCAACTGCGGCCGCCGCGGCTGCGCGGAGACGTACCTGTCCGGCTCCGCCCTGATGCAGGACGCGGCGCATCGGCTGGGCCGGCCCAGCCTGTCGCCCGCAGAGCTGGAGCGGCTGCTCTTCGAGCGCGACGGCGCGGCGCAGGACGCGATGCGGGAATACGCGGCGCGGCTGGTCCTGTTCCTCGCGAATCTGCAAGCCGGACTCGATCCGGCGGCGATCGTGCTCGGCGGCGGCGGCGCCGGCTCGCTGCCGGCCTGGCGGCCGCTGCTGGACGAGGCGCTGGCGGCGGAAGGGGCGGCGCGCCTGCGCGTCGTCCCGGCGCAGCTCGGCGCGCTGGCCGGCTGCATCGGCGCGGCGCTGATGGCGGCCGCACGACTGGACGGCGGCCGTGACGGCCAACGCGGCCAGGAAGCATCCATCCACGAAGCCGGCCATGAGCTCGGCACCACGAAGGAGGAATCGCCATGAACGACACGACAAGCGACAAGGGCGGCCGGCGGCCGGACGAGCGGCTGGAGGCGGACATCGTCATCATCGGAGGCGGCCTCGGCGGCACCGCGGCCGCGCTGGCCGCCGCGCGCGCCGGCAAAAGCGTCATCCTGACGGAGGAGACCGACTGGATCGGCGGCCAGCTCACCTCGCAAGCGGTGCCGCCCGACGAGCACCGCTGGATCGAGAGCGAGGGCTGCACGGCGACTTTCCGCGAGCTGCGCGACCGCATCCGGGCGTACTACCGCGACAACTACCCGCTCACGGAGACCGCTCGCGCCAATCCGATCTTGAACCCCGGCAGCGGCTGGGTGAGCCGCCTCGCGCATGAGCCGCGCGTCGCGCTCGCCGTGCTGCAGGCGATGCTCGCGCCGTACGTCCACAGCGGGCGGCTGCGCATCCTCTATGACGCCTCCCCCGCGTCGGCGCAGGTCGAGGGGGACGAGGTGCGCTCGGTGACGGTCGCCGTGCGCGGCGGGAAGCGCCGCATCGAGCTCGCCGGGGCCTACGTGCTCGATGCGACGGAGACCGGCGAGCTGCTGCCGCTGACCGGCACGGAATACCGGATCGGTGCGGAGTCGCGCGCCGAGACCGGGGAGCCGCATGCGCCGGAGGAGGCTTTGCCGGACGACGTGCAGGCGTTCACGCATGTCGGCGCGATGGAGTACGTGCCGGGAGCGGATTTCACGATGGAGAAGCCGCCGGAGATGTACGGGTACTGGAGCCGGCTGATCCCGCCCTTCAGCCCGTATCCGCTGCTCAGCTGGTTCGCCACCGACGCGAACGACACGACCAAGAAGAAGGAGTTCACGCTGCTGCCCAACGACAAAGGCGTCACGTCGCTGTGGGACTACCGCCGCATCATCGATCCCCGCCATCTGGCCGTCCCGCTCTACCCCGGCGAGCAGTCGCTGCTCAACTGGGCGCAGAACGACTACTATCTCGGCTCCATCATGGACGTGCCGGACGAAGTGCGCCGCGACCGGCTGTACGCCGCGCGCCAGCTGACGCTGTCCGTCGTGTACTGGCTGCAGAAGGACGCGCCCCGCCTGGACGGAGGCAAGGGCTGGCCCGGCCTGCGGCTGCGCGGAGACATCGTCGGCACGGAGGACGGCCTCGCCAAGTCGGTCTATATCCGCGAGTCGCGGCGCATCCGCGCGCTGCAGACGGTGACCGAGGCGGACGTGAGCAAGGAGCTGCGCGGCGCGGAAGGCATCAAGCGGTACGAGGACAGCGTCGGCGTCGGCAGCTACCATCTGGACCTGCATCATACGACCGTCACCTATCGCAGCTTCTACATCCCGAGCTATCCGTACGAGATTCCGCTCGGCGCGCTCATCCCGGTCCGCACGGCCAATCTGCTGCCCGCGTGCAAGAACATCGGCGTCACCCAAATCTCCAACGGCTGCTACCGCCTGCATCCGACCGAGTGGAACGTCGGCGAGGCGGCCGGGCTGCTCGCGGCGTATTGCCTCGACGTCTCGCGCCGTCCGCGCGAGGTGCACGGCGACGCGGCGCTGCGGACGGGCTACCAGGAGCGGCTGAGCGCGCATGGCGTGCAGCTGCATTGGTCGGACCAAGTCTCGCGGGAGGTCGTGGAAGCGCCCAAGTAGGCGAGCCGGAAGACGCGAAGGAGGTGGTTGCCGCGCTGTAGCCAAGCGGAAGGCCGGCAGGCCGGAGGCATGCCGGGTCGCCGAGTCGGGCAGGATGATCCTGGAGGAGGGATAGATTGAGAAGAAGATGGAACGGGAACAAGCTGCTGCCGGCCGTGCTGGCCGCAGCGCTGCTGGCAAGCGGATCGGCGATGGCCTCGCCGCAGGCGGGGCTCGGCTCGGCGGAGCCGGACGGCGGCAGCGCCGCGCTGCGAGCCGCAGACGGGACGCCGCTGCCGGAAGCGGAAGGCTCCGCGGCCGCGGGCCTCGGAGGCGGGAGCGCCTCCGGCTCGGCCTCGCTGCAGGCGGCGGCGATGGCCACGCCGAACCTCATCGTGCCGATCGAGACGCTGAAGCCGGCCGTCGCCTTGAGCAAGCCGGTGCTCTCGCCTTCCGGCGGACCGCTCATCCTGAGCGATTCGCCGGAGTCGCCGACGACTCCGGGAGGCTTTTACCGGGATGCGGTCAGCGGCTCGTTCCGGGTGTTCTACCACCACTACAACAAGACCGGCGCGGAGCTGCAGGTGGCGGTCGCCGTCACGAACACGAGCGGCTACAAGGTCAAGCTCTACGAGGAAGGCGCCGGCGCCGGCGTCGACTACTACCCGGACGTGGCCGGACAGATCGGCCTCGAAGCGTTCCTGGCGGACCGCGGCTCGCGCCGCCCCGTCGCCGTCCTGCTGCCGGGCCAGAGCTACTGGGTGTCGCATGCGGTGCCTGCGACGCACACGGCGAGCGGCTTCCTGCAGCTGCGCGCCGAAGCGCCCGGCGGAGGCAGCGCGCCGGTCACGGTAACGACGCTCGGCTACGTCGGCGCTCGCCCCGATCCGCTGGCGGAGCCGATCCTGCCGCGCGACAAGCATGTGCGGGGCACGTTCCCGCATTACGACCGCACAGGCACGCTCGTCTACGACACCTCCTTGGGCAACGCGCTCATCCGCGTCTCGTCCGCGCCGTCGGGCCAGTGGGCCGACTTCATGCCGGGCGAATACGAGTCCGGCGTCGACGCGACGACCGGCGAGAGCGTCGTCAACAGCGGCAACTACGGCGTCATCTACGACTTCAACGTGCAGATCGACAACACGAGCGAAGGCAAGCGCACGGTCGGCGTCTACCTCAATCCGTCGGGCGGCTCGGGCCACTACACGCTCGGCTGGGCCAACAAGCGGCTCAGCTCCGGCTACCTGAACTACACGAAGGCGTGGCAGTTCGCCGAGCTCAAGGTCGGCAAGAAGGGCAAGACGGTGCCGTCGCGGCTCAGCCTGACCGGCGGCTCTTCCGGACCGCAGACGCTGTACTTCACGAACCAGTAGGCCGAACGGGCTGCGCCGCCGAGCGCGCTCGCCAGGCCGCAGCGCGGAGGACACGGCGCGCAGCGAGGAGCTTGCGCGGGTGCCAGGCCGCAGCCATGCTCAAAAACCCGTGCAATGCGGAGGGCTCCGCATTGCACGGGTTTTTTTCTGCATTCACTTCCGCGTTCTCGCCCGCCTCCGGCTGCCTATTCCTCCTCCTCCGTAATCGTCACCTGCGCCCGGTTGGACACCGCGCGCGTCGTGATCGCGCGGCCCGACGGCGACCGCACGCCGAACGCGACGACCGCTTGGTTGGACAGCGTGCCGCTCGCCGCGTCGCCGGCGCCGTCCGTCCGCGGCACCGAGAGCACGCGCGTGGCGAACGCGACGACGATCCGCTGTCCCGGCGCGATCGTGCCGAGCGGAACGCCGCCGGACAGCGTCCGTCCCGGCTGCGGGACGCCTCCTACGACGAGGCTCCCGGGCACGAACGCCAGCGACGGCGGCAGGGCGTCCGTCAGCACGGCGCCGGTGGCGGTGAACGCGCTGTCGTTGGCGACGACGACGGAGAAGCGGAGCACGGCGCCGACGTAGCTTTCACGGGCATCCGCCGTCTTGGTGACGTCGAGCACGCGCAGCACCTGCACCGACGCCGAGGCGGTGGCCGCAATGCCGGGCGGCAGGCTTTCGGCCCGGACGGTGTTCGTGAGGATCGCGCCGTCCGCCGTCTCGACCGGAATCGTATACGGCTGCGAGAACAGCACGCGTCCTCGGTACAGCACCGTGCCGGGGCCGATGATGATGCCGAGCAGAGGGTCCGTCAAGACGCCGGTCAGACTCGTGTTGCCGATATTCTCGCCCAGGATGCGGAAGCGGATCGTCTCTCCGGCGATCGCCTGGGCCGTGCTGGCGCTCTTCTCCAGCCGGATCGCCGGATCGGCCAGCACGATGATGAGGATCGGCGCCGACTGCGTCGGCGTCTGGTCCGTCGTGAGGGTGGCGACGTTCGGAAGCTCCGTCCCGGCTCTCGTGCCGAGAGGGATCGGGACGAGGCGCTCCAGCGTGATGACGCCTCCGGGCTCCAGCATCGGAAAGACGCTGTTCGTGCCGGTAAGCTCGTTGATGACGACGAGATTCGTCAGCGTCGTCTGCGACCGGTTCGTCACGGTGATCGTCACGGGCACGACCTGGCCGGGCCGCGCGTAGGCCGGGAAGGGAGAGGCGACGAGCTCCACGGCCGGAGGCGGAAGGACGAGCACCTCGGCGCTGTCCTGCGCCGGCGGCAGCTGGTCGCTCTGCACGGTGGCGGTATTGGCGAACCGCGATCCCGGAGCGAGGCCGTTCGGCAGCCGGAACGCGAACAGCTGGCTCTGCGATTCGCCCGGCAGCAAGAACTGGATGACGACCGATGCCGGCACGACCGAGTCGGTCAGCACGATATTGGTCAGCGTGGTGTTGCCGGTATTGGTCACGGCGATCTCGTACGTCACGAAGCTGCCGGCGGGAGCGCTGTCGACGCTCGGCGTCTTGACGATCGAGACCGCCGGCGCCGCCGCGACCGTTACGGTCGCCTCGGCGCTGAACGTCAGCCCCTCCGGCACGGTCACGGTGGCGGCGTTGCTGATGACCGATCCGGCCGGCGCGTTCGCCGGCACGACATACAGCGCCTGGAACGTCGCTTGGCCGCCGGGAGGCAGGCTCGGGATCGTCTCGGACAAGCCGAGCAGATCGTCGGTGACGGTCGCGCCCTCAACGGCTGCCGTCGTCGGGTTGGAGACGACGATCGTATAGGCGATCGTCTCTCCGGGCGCTGCGACCGCCCGGTCGGCCGTCTTGGCGATGTCCAGCACCGGAGCGGGCGTGACGATGACCGAGGCGCCGCTCTGCGCCGGAGGCGTCAAGGAGGACGTCGCCGTCGACGTATTGGCTATGATCGTGCCTCCCGGCGTTCCTGCCGGAACCGTATAGGAGCCCGTCAGCGTCAGGCTCTCGCCGATGGCGAGCGGGGTCGGAGCGGAGGCGATGCCGAGCAGCGGATCGGACACCGCCACGTCCGGCAGCGGCACGTTGCCGGTGTTGGTCGCGACGATCGAATAGGTGACGGTGGCGCCCGGCGCGACGGCCGTTTCGGAGGCTGTTTTGCGCAGCGCCAGTCCCGGCGCCGCGGCGATGACGACGGCGGCGGAGGCTTCGGCCGAGACGAGCGCGTTGGCGATGACGGCCGTATTGGAGACGACGGTGCCGCCCGGCTCGTAAGGCGCGATGTAGGAGAGCGTGAAGAGCAGCGTCTGGCCGGCTTCGATCTGCGGAATCTCCACCGCGAAGCCGAGCGCCTCGTCGGTCAGCGCGAGCGCGCTGAGCGTGACGTTGCCGGTGTTCTCTACCTCGAGGGTATAGGTGATCGGCTCCCCGGGCCTCGCCTCGGCGCGATCGGCGGTCTTGCGCAGCGCGATCGCCTCGCGGATGACGAACAGATCGGCATCGTCCTCGTCGATCACGACCGCGGTGGAGCTGCTTCCTTCGGCGATCGCGACGTTGACGACCGTCTCCGGCGCGTTCTCCGGCACTCGATAAAGGAGCGTCTGCGTGCGGCTCTCGCCCGGAGCGAGATCGGGCAGGGCTTGCGTCAGCCGCCCTTGCGGGTCGGCTACCGACGCCGACGTCAGGACGGTATTGCCCGTATTCGTGACGACGAGCGTGTAGGCGACCGTCTCTCCCGGACGGGCGCTTTCCGGCGAGACGGATTTGACGAGCGTGATGTCCGGCACCTCCAGCACGGTCACGCTGGCCGCCTGCTCGATGAGCGGCGTCTGGTCGGTGACCGCGGAGGCGGTATTCGTGATTACGGTCCCAGCCAGCGCGTCCTCTGGGATCGTGTACGTATCGGTGAACGAGACGCGGGCTCCGGGCACGAGCGTATCGACGACCTGATCCAGGCCGAGGAACGGGTCGCGCACCTTGACGTTCGTCAGCACGGCGGTGCCGGCGTTGATGACCGTTATCGTATAGGTTACGGTCTGGCCTGGAGCCGCCTGCGTCGGGGAGGCGGTCTTGTTGAGGATGATGCGGGCGGTGGGAGCGACCTGGACCGAGTCGGAGGCGCTCGCCTGCGCGCCCTCCCGGCTCGTCGCCGTCGCCGTGTTGACGAACAGGCCCGGCGGCGTCCCTTCCGGCAGGACGAAGTCGGCCTCCCGCACGACGGTCGCTCCGATCTGGAGGCTGTCGATGACGAAGGAGGCGCCGATCGCCGGATCGGAGAGGACGAGTCCGGTCAGCGGCGTGTTGCCGGTGTTGACGAGCCGGAACGTATAGCGGATGCTCTCTCCCGCGACGGCGGTAGCGGGCTCGGCTTCCTTGGTCAGCTCAAGCGAAGGGACGGCGGCGACGAGGACGGCGAAGCTGCCTTCGGCGCTCGTGCCGTCCGACGCCGAAGCGGTCGCCGTGTTGAGCCACTCCGTGCCGGCTGCCGTCCCTGGCGGAACGATGGCCGCATATTGCAGCTGCAGGCTCTCGCCGGCGGGAAGCAGGCTGATCGTCTGGTCGAAGCCGGCCAGCGGATCCGCGACGCGGATGTCCGTCAAGTCCGTCGTGCCCGTGTTGGTGACGGTGACCGTATAGGTCACGGATTGTCCGGGGGCCGCCTCGGTCCGATCGCCGACCTTCTGGACGGACAGTCCGGGCTGCGCGGATTCGAGGATGACGGCGGCGTGCGCCTCGCTGAAGACGCCCGAGAGCGCAGACTCCGCAGTCAGCCGATTGTCCAGCGCGGAGGCCGGGGCGGGCGACGGGATGACGAAGGGAACCTCGCGGACGATCGAAGCGCCGGGCTCGAGGCTTGGGATCGTTTCGCTCAGCAGCGTCTCCCCGAGCGGCTCGATGACGTCGAGGATGGCGATCTGGCTGAGCAGCGTGTTGCCGGTATTGGTCACCCTCAGCTGGAAAAAGACCGTTTCTCCCGGCATGGCCGTGATCGATTCCGCATTGTTCACCGTCTTTTGGGCCCGAAGGGCCGGGTTCCGATTGAACTTCGGCACGACGACGATGCCGATGGACTGGTCGCCGACCGGCACGGACGCGACGATCCGGTTCGTCTGGCGGTCGATGACCGAGACGACGTTCGTGCGCGTGCTCACGTAGAGGAACCGGGCGCTGGAGTCGATGGCGATGTACTGGGGGAAGGCGTTCGTGGCGATCGACGAGATGATCTGGTTGGTGATCGGGTCGATGATCGACAGCGTGCCGGACACTTCGTTGGCCACGAATACCTCGCTGCCGTTCGCCGCCACGCCGATCGGCGCGATGCCGGTGGGAAGCGTGCCGACGACCGTCTGGCTCGTCACGGATATAATGTCCACGAGGCCGAGGGCGCGGGTCGTCACGTACACATAGGCTCCGCCCGGCGCGACGCGCACGCCGATCGGCGTCGCGTCCGTCGGGATCGTCGCGACGACCGTGTAGTCCGACGTTCGGATGACGGACACCGTATTCGAAATCTGGTTGGCGACGTAGACGAACTGATTGTTCGGGGTGACGTCCACGCCGACCGGGTTGATGCCGACGCCTACGGTCGCGATGACCGTATCGTTGGTGAGGTCCAGCACCGATACCGTGCCGTCCGTGGAGTTCGTGACATACCCGCGCGTGCCGGTGCGGTCGACGACGATGCCGTTCGGACCGCCTCCGACGGCGATCGTGCCGACGATCGCGTTGGCCGCCGTATCGATGACGGACACCGTCGCGTTGGCCAGATTGGCGACGTAGACGCGGGTACCGTCGGGTGTCGCGTCCAGCTGCTGGGGGGTGGAGAAGCCGGGAATCGTGGCGACGACGGTGTTCGTCGTCTGGTCGATGACGGATACCGTATCGGATCCGCTGTTGGCGACGTATACGCTCATCGTTCGGACAAGCCTCCTTGTAGGTCCATCGTTCGATGTAGCTACTTTATGGAGGAAGGGGCTGTCCCTATGTGAACGAAAAAAAGCCGCCCCGCTCGGGACGGCTGTCGATGCCGGAATTCGTCACCCTTTGATGCCCGACAGGCTGACGCCCTTGATGATCTGCTTCTCGAAGACGAGGAACAGCAGGAAGATCGGCAGCGACGAGATCGTATTGATGACCATCGGCTTGACGTAGTCGACCGTATACTGGCTCATCAGTGTCGGGATGCCCATCGGGAGGGTGAACAGGCTGTCGTCGGTGACGGACATGAACGGCCAGAGGAAGTTGTTCCACGAGCCGATGAACGTCAGGATCGCCATCGAGGCGACGGCCGGCCGGGTGAGCGGCAGCATGATGCTGAAGAAGATCCGCCAGTTGCCGCCGCCGTCGATCTGCACGCTCTCGAGCAGGTCGTTCGGCACGCCGTCGAAAAAGCTCTTGAGCACGATGATGGCGATCGGCGAGGCCAGGGAAGGCAGGATGAGGCCGAGATAGGTGTTGAGCAGGCCCATGTCCTTGGCGACCTGATAGAGCGGGATCAGGATCGCCTCGCCGGGGATGAGCAGGCCGGCCAGGACGGCGAAGAATACGGCCGCCTTCAGCCGGAACTTGATCTTGGACAGCGCGAACCCCGCCATCGCCGCGATCACGATCGTCAGCGCGGTGACGCAGACGGCGATGAAGAAGCTGTTCCATACCCACAGGGGCAGCTTCGTCGCTTGCAGCACCTCGCCGTAGACGGCGAGCGAGTAGGGCGGCTTCACCCAGTCGAGCACGGTGACGATCGGCATGCCTTCTTCCTTGACGGAGACGGACAGCATCCAGAGAATCGGCAGCAGGAACACGGCGGCGGCCAGCAGCGACACGATGCGGTAGATCCATTTCATGCGCTAGCCCGCCTCCTTCCGTCGATTGAATCCGTATTGCAGCGCCGAAAGCGCCAGCAGGATGAAGAACAGCACGTACGACATGGCCGAGGCGTACCCGAGGTCGTTCTGGCGGAATCCGGTCTGCCAGATGTACTGGATGACCGGCCTCGTCTTGTCGAGCGGGCCGCCGCCCGTCATGATGTAGATTTGCAGGAACACCTTGAACGAGGCGATGATCTGCAGCATCATGATCATGCGGGTGATCGGGGCGAGCAGCGGCAGCGTGATGCCGCGGAAAATCTGGCCGTTCGTCGCGCCGTCGAGCCGCGCCGCCTCGTACAGCTCCTCCGGCATCTCCTGCAGCGCCGAGAGGTACAGCACGAAGTTGAAGCCGACCGTCCACCAGAGCGTCAGCACCGTGATCGCGATCCACGAGAGCGACACCTCCGACAGCCAGAAGATTTCCTGCCCGTCCGGCAGCAGCCCGATCAGATGCAGGATCGAGTTGAGCAGCCCCGTATAAGGCTGGAAGATGAACAAGCCGAGGAAGGACGCGACGGCCACCGACATGACGCTCGGCATGAAAAAGGAAATGCGGTACAGCTTGCGCAGCCGCGAGTTGCGGTTCGCGATCAGCGCGAGCCCGAGCGACAGCGCCAGCATGAGCGGCGTCGTGAGCAGCACGAAGATCGTCGAATGCCAGACCGATGCCCAGAACTCCGCGTCCTCCATCAGCTTGCTGAAGTTGCCGAAGCCCACATACTCCATCTTGCGGATCAGCGTCCATTTGAAGAAGCTGATCTGCACGCCCTTGAGCATCGGCCATATCGTGAACGTCAGATACACGGCGAAAAACGGCGCGAGGAAAACGAGCGCCTGCGCGCCTGCCCAGCTTCTTTTGCGCTTGGCGCCGACGAGAGCCGGCTCCGTCTTCGCCTCTGGACCGATGGCCATTCTTCTATCCCTCCTATTGCTTCAGGACCTTGTCGATCTCAGCCTGGATCTTCACGGCCGCGTCGGCGGGACTCATCTTGTTCGCCCAGACCTCGTTCAGGAACTTGAACATCGCCAGATCGCGGATTTGCCAGTTTTTGTCCGACGGCTTGTTGAAGGCGACGGTGCTCGCGACGGAGACGTAGTCGCTCCGGTACGGCAGCGCCTTGAACTCCTCGCTGTCGAAGATGGCCGGCTTCGCCGGGATATGGCCCGCCTTCGCCCACAGGGCGCCTTTCTCGGCCAGATAGTCGGCGAAGATGGCGGCCGCCTTGCGCTTCTCGGGATCGTCCTTTTTCGTGACCGGCAGGATGACGGTGTGGGAGTCGCCCCAGGTCGCTTCCTTGTCGAAGATCTTCGGAATCGGCATCGCGCCGAATTCCAGTCCCTTGGTCGATTCCCAGACGCCGGTCGTCCAGACGCCCGTCATGATGATCGCGGCCGTGCCGCTCTGGAAGCTTTTGACGAAGTCCGGATCGTTGAGGCGGATGACCTTCTGCTTGTGGAACAGGTCCTGCACGTACTGCATCGCCTGGACCGCCTTGCCGCTGTCCAGCGCCGCCGACTTCAGGTCGTCGCTGATGACGTCGTTGCCGCCGAGCTGATGGTAAAGCGACCACCACAGGCGGAACACGTCGTCGTTGGCGCTCGGCATCGCCAGCGGCATGACGTTTTTCGGCAGCTTCTCCTTGAGCGCCGTCAGCAGCTGCACGAAGCCGTCGGCCGAATTGTCGAATACCGGCTTGCCGTCCTCGCCAAGCAGACCGGCATCCTTCAGCAGCTTCTTGTTGTAGTACATGACGAACGGATGCGTGTCGATCGGCACCGCATAGTGCTTGCCGTCCACGACCGTCGCGCTGAGGATGTTCGGGTTGAACGTCGACCAGTCGATGCCGGCCGCCTCGGCCGCATCGTCCATGTCGGAGACGACGCCCTGATGGATCAGATCGGGCAGCCGGGACGTGTGGGAGATGCCGATGTCGGGACCGTTGCCGTTGCCGACCGCCGTAATCAGCTTCGTGTAGTACTCGCCCCACTCGAGCACGGTGTTCTCGACCTTGATGTCGGGATGCTCCTTGTTGAACGCGTCGATCATCGCCTGCATGTTCTCGCCGTCGCCGCCGCTGAACAGCGTCCAGGACGACAGCGTCACCTTGCCGCCTTTTCCGGAGTCGCCGCCATCCTGGCCGCTTCCGTCGCCGTCCGCATTGCCTCCGCTGCATGCGGTTGCCGCCAGCGCGAGCGGGAGCAGCAGTCCGGTTGCCCATTTCCGTCTTTTGTTCATGTTGAGCCTCCCTTGTCATCGGTCTTCGTCAAAGGCACAGGGACAACAATTATGTTTTATTACACGAAACGTGTACCTTTAAGCCGAATATAAAGCTGAAGGAGGTTGTTGTCAACGCTTTCATACGGGAATTCGAAAATAAATAAAAATAAAGAGGTCTTTGCTACAGGGATCTTGTAGCAAAGACCTCTTTATTCCGGATCGGCTAGAACGTAATGCACTTTCATGACGATGTCCTGCGGGTGGTCGCCGAAATGGCGGCCGAACAGGTTGATGCCGCCCTTGTGCAGCGCGTCCGGCTTGATGCCGATCCGCAGCTTGAGATGATGGCGGCCCTCCAGCGCCAGATCGGCGAGCGAGACGTCGGACACCTTGTCCATGTCGATCGTCGTCCGTTCCTTGTCGACCCTCCACGTCTTGAGCAGGCCGTACTGCGTCGCCCAGTCGATCCACCAGTCGGGGTTCAGCTTGCCGCGCCGGTCGCCGAAGTCTCCGGGACTCGTCCACGTGCCGATCTCGACGTCGTTGATCCAGAGCGTGATGTCCGACGGCCAGTCGTTGTCGAAGTTCGGCGCTTCCGAGCACAGCTCCATGGAGAATTCGATCGCCTCGGGGCGGGCGTTCTTCGGGAGCTCGAGCGGCAGCAGATAGTCGAGGTATCCTTTGCGGAACCAGATGAGCTGCGCGCCGACGTGGTTCGGGTGATAGAAGCTGGCCGGCTCGTCCTCGCGGATGAGCATGCCCTCGGCGCTCGCCTGGCCGCAGGTCGGATGCACCTCGCAGGTGCTGTACTGGCCGATCGGCAGCTCCACCTCGTAGACGGATACGTCGTCCTTGGACCAGTGGACGGATGTGTTGAGCGTGATGAGGATGTCGTCGTAGCTGCGGCTGCATACCTTCATCGCCCCGCGCGTCGCCGGCAGCAGCTCGGTGTGGATGAGCTTGGCGGCTTCCAGCAGCTTGACGTGGTTGGCCACGGTCGATACCGGGAGCTCCAGCGCCTCGGCGATCTCGATGACGTTCAGGCTCTTCGCGTTCAGCAGCCGGAGGATGTCGACCCGCGCCCGGGTCGACAACGCATGCGCGATCTGCACGAGCCGATCGGGCTCATTGATGGTGATGTCCAGCATAGGGGCTTGGCTCCTCCACTTCCAGCTTCATTCGGCATGATTCCTTCAAGCCCATTCATTTTACTATTCCGACATGAATCAAATCAAGAATCTTGGAATAAAAGCTCGAAAGGCATGCATTCGCTCCGCGAGCAGGCGGATCGCGTCATCGTCATGGCCGAGCGAACAGCCATGGCCTCAATAAATGCCGTCCTCCGCCCATTCGTGGGGCAGAGGGATGTCCGGCAGGCTCGGCAGGCGGAGCGCCCGCACCGCCTCCTGCAGGTACGCCGGGCGGAAAGCCGGCGGGGACGCCGCCTCCCGGGCGGCGCTGCGGAACGCCTCGCCGGCATCGGCAGCGCTCGCGCCGGCCGGCCGAGCCGCCGGCTCGAGCCGGTCGAGCGTCGCGAGGTCGCGGCTCGACACGCTGGCATCCCAGCGGATGGAGCCGAGGACGGAGGCGACGACCTCGAGCGGAAAGCCGCTTTCTTCCCCGATCAGCATGGCGGCGGCTCCGGGATCGAGCCGCATGAGTGCATGCGCGCGCAGATGCGCCTTGAGATAGGCGACCGCAGCGGACTCATGGGCCTCGGCCCAGCCGGCATCCGCCATGATGCCGGTCAGATAGTCGCTGCCGCCGCTCTCCCCCTCCAAAGGTACGCCGGCTCCGATCCTGCGCACCCAAGTCAGATATGGCTCCCATAGCATCGCCGCCTCGTTCCGTCCCTCCAGCAGCCCGCCGAGGCAGTCGGCCATGCGTCCGTGATGCAGCACCGGCATGCCGTCGAGGCGGCCGCGCCGCAGCACCTCCTGCAGCCGACGAGAGGCGCTGGAGCGTCCGACCGTCGAGATGAACGAGGAGCCAAGCTGCTCCTCCCGGCGGATGCCGCTGCCGGCGCGGACGACGAGCGAGATGCCGGAGCCGCCCTCGCTCTTGCCGTCGAAGGCGAGCATCTGCGGCCGGAAGCGCGGCAGCAGCCGCCCGAGCTCGCGGCTCGCGGCGATCGGATAGTCGCCGACGGAGGCGATCTGCACCCGCCCGGCGATCAGCTCCTCCACCAGCTCCATGCCGCTGTCGGCATGCCGCCAGCGGACGCGCCACCGCGCATGCGGCTCCAGCAGCGCCAGCTCCTCCTCGAACCAGCCGCGGCGCTTGACGATGAGCGCGCTCCAGAGCAGGGCGGCGCCGCTCTGATAGCCGACCGTGATGGAGCGCTCTGTCCGCGCCGCCCCCTCATAGGCCGAGGAGAGCGTAGATGCGGCGGCTGCAGGAGGCAGCTTGGACCGGGCCGGACCGGAGGCCCGATCGGCGGCATGAAGGGGCTCCGATCCGGCAAGGCCGCTGCCGTCCGGCCGAGGCAGCCCGCCCCGGACGCGGACCCACTGCTCCAGCTGGGAGCGGTCGACCCATACTTCCTTGCCCAGCTTGACGACAGGCAGCTGCCGCTCCTTGCGCCAGCGGTCGATCGTCGCCCGGCTGACGCCGAGCAGCTGCATCGCCTCCTGGAGGCGGATCAAGTTGAACGCTTGCATGAGCAGGTCTCCTCCTTGGATAGCCGATCGTGCGAGTCTTTCCTCTTACCCGAGTTAACAGGTGGGAATTGTATAGGATTCACTTTAGCGGACGACGGCTCCAAGATCAACCCCCGCCGCGCCGCTGCATCCTCGATGCTCTCCGGTTCTCCTCATTCGTCCTCAACCCTCCTCCTTTTTCCTCCTTTTATTGACATCTTCTTATGGCGGTGATAATTTTCGATTATTCAAAGTTGATTAGTTGGAATTGACAGGGGATGGAGTGGATGAAGATGAGAGAACGATTCTGGAGCAAAGCGGCCGGCCTGCTGCTCGGCGGGGCGCTCCTGCTGGCCGCTGCGGCTTGCGGCAGCTCGGGCAACGAGCCGGAGGCTGGAAGCGGTTCGGCCTCGACTCAAAACGGGGGAGTCATCCATATCGGCTACCAGAAGTACGGCAGCGTCAATTTGCTCAAAGGAAAAGGCGGACTCGACGAGAAGCTGGCGGAGATCGGCTACAAGGCGGAATGGACGCTGTTCCCCGGAGGCCCGCAGCTGCTGGAGGCGATGAACGTCGGCAGCGTGGACATCGGCCACACCGGCGAAGCGCCGCCGATCTTCGCGCAGGCGGCCGGCACGCCGCTCGTCTACCTGGCCCGCTCGCCCGCGAGCCCCAAGGCAGAGGCGATCCTCGTGCCGGAGAACTCCGCGATCCAGTCCGTCGCGGACCTGAAAGGCAAGAAGGTCGCGCTCAACAAAGGCTCGAACGTGCATTACCTGCTCGTGAAGGCGCTGGAGCAGGCTGGCGTGCCGTACGGCGACATCGAGACGGTGTTCCTGCCGCCGGCGGACGCGAGAGCCGCGTTCGAGAGCGGCAGCGTCGACGCCTGGGTCATCTGGGAGCCGTTCTACTCGGCGGCGCAGCTCGCGACCAAGGCGAGGGTGCTCGCCGACGGAGAGGGCCTCGTCCAGAACTATGAATTCGTCCTATCCTCGCGCTCGTTCGCGGATCGGCATGCCGAGGCGGTAGAGGTCGTGCTGGACGCCTTGAAGGAAGCCGACGTATGGGCCGAGGAGGATCCGAAGCGCGCGGCGGAGCTGCTGTCGCCGGAGCTCGGCATCGACGTGCCGGCCTTGGAGCAGGCGATGGGCCATCGCGCCTTCGGCATCGAGGAGATCGACGACGATACGCTGGCCCAGCAGCAGCGCGTCGCCGACGCCTTCCACGAGCTGAAGCTCATCCCGGAGAAGCTCGACGTGAAGGAAGCGGCCTGGAAGAAGCCCTGACCCGCGCCCGACCCGCACATCCATCGTCCAAGGAGGAATGAAAAAATGGATCTGTTCTGGTTCATCCCGCTGCATGGAGACGGCCGCTATCTCGGCACGAGCGACGGCGCCCGCGCCGTCGACTACGATTACATGAAGCAGATCGCCGTGGCGGCCGACCGGCTCGGCTACGGGGGCGTGCTGCTGCCGACGGGCCGCTCCTGCGAGGATGCCTGGGTGGCCGCCTCGGCGCTCATCCCGGCGACGCAGCGGCTCAAGTATCTGGTGGCGATCCGCCCCGGCATGATGGCTCCGGCGACGGCGGCGCGCATGGCGTCCACGTTCGACCGGCTGTCCGGCGGACGGCTGCTCGTGAACGTCGTGACCGGCGGCGACCCCGAGGAGCTGGCGGGAGACGGCCTGTTCCTGCCGCATGGCGAGCGCTACGAGCTGACCGACGAGTTCCTGAGCATCTACCGGCAGCTGCTGTCGGGCGATAAGGTGCATGTCCACGGCAAGCATCTGCGCAATGAAGGCGGACAGCTGCTCTATCCGCCGCTGCAGCAGCCGTATCCGCCGCTCTACTTCGGCGGCTCCTCGCCGGCGGGGCAGCAGATCGCGGCTGACCATGCCGACGTCTACCTGACCTGGGGCGAGCCTCCGGCCGACGTCGCCGCCAAGCTCGACCAGGTGCGCGAGGCGGCGGCCGCCCGCGGGCGCAAGCTGCGCTTCGGCATCCGGCTGCATGTCATCGTGCGCGAGACGAGCGAGCAGGCGTGGCAGGCGGCGGGCGAGCTCATCCGCCACGTGGACGACCGCACGATCGCCGAGGCGCAAAAGGTGTTCGCCCGCTACGACTCGGTCGGCCAGCAGCGGATGGCCCGGCTGCACGGCGGCGACCGCACCAAGCTCGAAATCTCGCCGAACCTGTGGGCCGGCGTCGGCCTCGTGCGCGGCGGCGCCGGCACGGCGCTCGTCGGCGATCCGCAGACGGTCGCGGAGCGCATCCGCGAGTACGAGTCGCTCGGCATCGACACGTTCATCCTGTCCGGCTATCCGCATCTGGAGGAAGCCTATCGCACGGCCGAGCTGCTGTTCCCGCTGCTCGACCTCAAGCCGCAGGCCGAGCCGATCCGCACGCGGCTGAGGGCGTCCGGCGAGATCGTCGCGAACGACCTGCTGCCGGATACGATCGCTTCCGGCGGACGCTAGGCCCGCCATGCGGGCCGGAAGGAGGAGGTACCCATCGAAAGGTCCGCATCCAAACGTTCCTGGACGGACAGCCGCCTGACCCCGTTTCTGGTGCCGGCGGCGATTCTGATCGCCTGGCAGCTGCTCGGGCACTACGGCGCCGTGTCCTCGCGCACGCTTCCTACGCCGCTGCAGGTGGCGGAAGCGGGCATCCGGCTCGCCCGCACCGGCGAGCTGGTCCAGTACATCTGGAGCAGCGCGCAGCGGGCGCTGCTCGGCTTTGTCATCGGGGGCGGCATCGGCTTCGCGCTGGGGCTGCTGAACGGCGTGTCCCGCAGCGCCGACCGGCTGCTCGACAGCACGATCCAGATGGTCCGCAACGTGCCCCATCTGGCGCTGATTCCGCTCGTCATCCTCTGGTTCGGCATCGGCGAGACGGCCAAGGTGTTCCTCGTCGTGCTGGGCGTCTTCTTCCCGATCTACCTCAACACGCTGCACGGCATCCGCTCGATCGATCCCGGCCTGCTCGAGATGGCGCGCGTGTACAAGATCCGCGGCGCGGCGCTGTACCGGCATGTCATCCTGCCGGGGGCGCTCGCCTCAATCCTCGTCGGCGTGCGCTACGCGCTCGGCCTCATGTGGCTGACGCTCATCGTCTCGGAGACGATCAGCGCCAACAGCGGCATCGGCTACATGGCGATGAACGCCCGCGAGTTCATGCGGCTCGACGTCGTCGTGCTGGCGATCCTGCTCTATGCGGCGCTCGGCAAGCTGTCCGACCTCGCGGCGAAGGCGCTGGAGGAGCGGCTGCTGCAGTGGAATCCCCATTATGCGGTCGACAGGAAAGGAGGCGGGCGGCGTGGGCGCAGAGCAGAGGCGGGCAGCCGGAGCGAGGCTGCAGATCCGGCAGGCGGCGAAGCGGTTCGGGGATAAGCAGGTGCTCCATGACGTGGAGCTCGACGTGCCGGCAGGCCAGTTCGTCGCCATCGTCGGACGCAGCGGCTGCGGCAAGAGCACGCTGCTGCGGCTGATCGCGGGTCTGGACGCCCCGAGCTCGGGCAGCGTCAGCCTGGACGGCGAGCCGGTAGCGGGCATCGGCGACCGGACGCGGATGCTGTTCCAGGACGCGCGGCTGCTGCCGTGGAAAAGCGCCCTCGACAACGTGCGCGTCGCCAGCGGCGGGAGCGATCGTGCCCAGGCGCTGCGCGCGCTGGAGCAGGTCGGGCTCGGCGACCGGGCGGGCGAGTGGCCGGGCGTGCTGTCCGGCGGACAGCGGCAGCGGGTCGCGCTGGCCCGCGCGCTCGGCGGGCAGCCGGGCCTGCTGCTGCTCGACGAGCCGCTCGGCGCGCTGGATGCGCTGACGCGCATCGAGATGCAGCAGCTGATCGAGCGGCTGTGGCGCGAGCAGGGCTTCACCGCCGTGCTCGTCACGCATGACGTGAGCGAGGCGGTGGCGCTGGCCGACCGGGTCATCCTGATCGAGGAGGGCCGCATCGGGCTCGACCTCGACATCCGGCTCGACCGTCCGCGCGGGCATGACAGCTCGTTCGCCCATTACGAGCGGCTCATCCTGGACCGCATCCTGGAGCGGGATGCGGAGGCGGAGCGGCGGCGCGAGCAGGTCTATACGATTTGAACCGAAAAGCGGCGGCTTCGGACTTGTCTCCGCAGCGGATCGCACGGAAGCAGGAGCGAATCGACGGTTGACAGATCCGGCGGCAGCGGGTACATTAAACGCAAGTAATCAGGTAGGAATATATGCGTTCAAGGCAACCATTCCTGTGGAGCCCTCCTTTCAGCCGAAAGGAGGGCTTTTGCGCGCTCGGCGGCGGAATCGGGCTGGACCATACCAAGGAGGAGTAGGACATGGCGATCGATCTCAGGAACAGCGAGCTGGAGCTGGCGGCGGACGTGCTGGTGCTCGGAGGGGGACCGGCCGGGACGTGGGCCGCTCTGACGGCGGCGGCGAAGGGCGCCAAGGTGGTGCTCGCCGACAAGGGCTACTGCGGCACGAGCGGAGCGACCGCTCCATCCGGCACGGGCGTCTGGTACGTGCAGCCGGAGCGGGAGCTGCGCGAGCAGGCCAAGTCGAGCCGCTACGAGCTGGGCGGGCGGCTGGCGGAGCATCGGTGGATGGACCGGGTGCTTGACCGCACGTATGCGAGCATGGACCGGCTCGGGGAGGCCGGCTATCCGTATCCGCGCGACGAGCGGGGAGAGCCGCTGCGGCGCAGCCTGCAAGGACCGGAGTACATGCGCCTCATGCGCAGGCTCGTGCGCAAGGCCGGAGTGACGATTCTCGATCATAGTCCGGCGATGGAGCTGCTGGCGGACGAGCACGGCGTCGGCGGGGCGAGGGGGACGCGGCTGCAGGCCGGCGGCAGCTGGACCGTGCGGGCCGGAGCGGTCGTCGTCGCGACCGGCGGCTGCGCCTTCCTGAGCAAGGCGCTCGGCTGCAACGTGCTCACCGGCGACGGCTACCTGCTCGCCGTCGAAGCCGGCGCGCAGCTGTCCGGCATGGAGTTCTCCAACGCTTATGCGATCAGCCCGACCTTTTCCTCCGTAACGAAAACCGCCTACTACAGCTACGCGAGCTTCTATGACGAAGACGGCGCGGAGCTCGAGGGCGCGGGCTCGAAAAAGGGCCGCTCGGTCATCGCCCGCAGCCTGCTCCAAGGCCGGCAGGTATTCGCGAGGCTCGACCGCGCGCCGGAGGAGCTGCGGCCGCTGCTGCGGGTCGGCCAGACGAACTTCTTCCTGCCGTTCGACCGCCGCGGCATCGATCCGTTCCGGGAAAAGTTCCCGGTCACGCTGCGGCTTGAAGGCACGGTGCGCGGCACGGGCGGCATCCGCATCGCCGACGAGAGCTGCGGCACGGCGGTGCCGGGCCTGTACGCGGCCGGGGACGCGGCGACGCGCGAGCTGATCTGCGGCGGCTTCACCGGCGGCGGCAGCCACAACGCGGCCTGGGCGATGAGCTCCGGCTCCTTCGCCGGCGAGGGAGCGGCGCGCTTCGCGCTGCGGCTTGGAGCGGCCGCAGCGAAGCGCGCGCTTCGCGGCCGGTCCAGCACTCCGCTCGCCTCGGACGGGGGGCCGGACGAGGCGGCGTCGGCCCGCCGCACGGAGGAGCGCATCCGCGCCGTGCAGGCGGAGGTCGCGCCGTATGACCGCAACCTGTTCCGCACGGAGCGCGGCTTGACGGAATCGCTCGGGCGGCTGGACGGACTTTGGCGCGAGCAGAGGGAGGCGGCCTCCGGCTTCGCGGAGAGCGGCGTCCGCGCCCGGGAAGCGGCGGCGATGACGGCGACGGCGCGCTGGATGTACGCCTCCGCGCTCGCGCGTCCCGAGACGCGCGGCATGCACAAGCGCGAGGATCATCCGGGCACCGATCCGGCCCAGCGTCATCGGATCGTCGCGAGCGGGCTGGACGACATCCGCATCGCGCGCGAGCAAGTGGCGGACGCGCCGGGAGCCGAGGGCGGAGAGAGGCGTCCCGTCCCGGCTGCGTCCGGGGCTGCCGGCGCCGCCGCTCCGGGAGCGGCGGGCGACGGCTTCGGCCGCAGCGCCGCGCCGCAGAAGGAGGCGCCGCTGCCATGATCGAGATCGTCAGCCAGACGCGCTGCGTAGGCTGCAGCCGCTGCATCCACGTATGCCCGACCAATGTGTTCGCGCCGACGGACAGCGGCGTGCCGGCCATCGCCCGGCAGTCCGACTGCCAGACCTGCTTCATGTGCGAGCTCTATTGCCCGGTGGACGCGCTGTACGTCGCGCCGGACGCGGAAGAGATCGTCGGCGTGACGGAGCAGGAGCTGGAGGCGCGGGGAGCGCTTGGCGGCTATCGCGAGCAGGTCGGCTGGGGACGGGGGCGCAAGCCGGTGTCGAGCCATGAGCTGCTGGTCCAGCTGGCCGCCCGAACCCCCTTTTAGAGCGTACGGCCTTGCGCGGCGCGTATCATCCCTTCTCAAAGACGAGACCGGAGAACCGGTGTCGTCTTTTTTCTGCCTTGCGATCTGCTGCCCCCTCTTTTTTTTTAGGCGCAGGAAGCCGTTGACAGACCCGCTACTCGGTGTTACGATGTAGCAGTAGTAAGTGATACTGGATACCAGTCGTACAGAATAGCAAGGAGTGGTCATGCTGGATAACTTGACGGAAATGCTCAAAGGCGTGCTCGAGGGCTGTGTCCTGGAAATCATTCGCCGCGAAGAGACGTACGGCTATGAAATTACGCGGCGGCTGAACGCGCTCGGCTTCCAGGACGTCGTGGAGGGGACCGTGTATACGATTTTGATTCGGCTTGAAAAAAACAAGCTGGTGGAGGTGGTCCGCAAGCCTTCCGACATCGGTCCGCCGCGGAAGTTCTTTTCGATCAACGATGCCGGGCGCGAGGAGCTGCGCAGGTTCTGGGAGAAATGGAGCTTCGTCTCATCCAAATTGAACGAACTGAAGGAGGAGAGTCCATGAAGTTTTGGGAGAAGATCACCGGCAGCGACATGAGCCGGGAATTCAAGGCGTTTGAGGTCCGGGCCGGAAGGCTGCCGGCGGACTACCAGGCGAAATGGAACGAAATCAACGGCCACCTCTGGTCGTACTCGGATTTTTCGGGCCGCAACCTGATGCCGATCCTGGACGGCGTGCTCGGCCTGCTGGAAGAGGCGGCGGCGGACGGGCAGAGCGTGCAGGAGGTGCTGGGCGACGACGTGGAGGGATTCTGCTCCGCGCTGGCCGGCGAGGAGGGAGCGAAGTCCACTCGCGATAAATGGCGCGAGCAGCTCAACCGGTCGATCGCCCGAAAATTAGGAAAGTAGGAGGAGAAGAGGATGAACATCCGCGATATCATCGAGGGCAAAAAACAGTGGCGGGCACATGCCGCGCGCGTCAAAGCGCTCCCGCCGGACTATCGGATCGTCTACAAGGAAATGCAAGCCTACTACTTCAAGGTAGGTCCGGTCGGGCTCGCCGAGGAGAACGGCCTGCTGTCCGGAATCGTCGACCTTTTCGAACAAGGCGCGGCATCGGGAAAAGGCGTGCTGGAGGTGACGGGCAGCGACGTCGCGGCTTTTTGCGACGGTCTGATCCAGGATGCCAAGACGTATGCGGACCTCTACCAGGAGTCCGTCGCGCAAAAAAAGAACGCGAACGGCAAGAAGGGTACGGATAAGATCCGATGAAGGAGGCGGCTGCGATGCAACCTGCCATTGAGTTGAGAGGGCTCCGAAAATCGTTCCAAGGAACGGAAGTGCTCCGAGGCGTCGACCTGGAGGTGAAGCGGGGCGAGATTTTCGCCTTGCTCGGCTCCAACGGCGCGGGCAAGACGACGATCGTCCGCATTTTGTCCACGCTGCTCGGGCAGGACGGCGGCTTCGCTGCCGTCTGCGGCTTCGACGTGGCGGCCGAGCCGAAGCGGGTGCGGCAGGCGATCAGCCTGACCGGGCAATTCGCCGCTGTCGACGAGCTGTTGAGCGGAAGGGAAAATTTGATCCTGATCGCGAAGCTGAGGCATCTGGAGCATCCTCGCCAGGTTGCGGACGACTTGCTGCGGCGGTTCGGATTGACGGAAGCGGGCGGACGCAAGCCTTCCACCTATTCCGGCGGCATGAGGCGCAGGCTGGACATCGCCCTGAGCCTCGTCGGCCATCCGCAGGTTCTTTTCCTCGACGAGCCGACGACCGGACTCGATCCGGAAGCGCGCCTCGAGGTATGGAGCATCGTCAAAGAGCTGGCCGACGGCGGCACGACGGTCTTTCTGACGACGCAGGTTCTGGAGGAAGCCGAGCAGCTCGCCGACCGGATCGCGATCCTGCACCAGGGCCGGATCATCGCGAACGGAACGCTCGCCGACCTGAGGGGGCTGTTCCCCGAGGCCAAGGTCGAGTATGTGACCAAAGAGCCGACGCTGGAAGAAATTTTCCTTGCCATCATCGGCAAAAAGGAGGTCGTCTGAATGAATGCGTCCAAAGGGTATTTTTTCCGCGACATGAGCACGATGCTCGGGCGGTCGTTGCGCCATATTTTCCGAAGCCCGGATACGATCCTGACGGTCTGCATCACGCCGATCGCCATGATGCTGCTGTTCGTCTACGTCTTCGGCGGGGCGATCCGGACCGGCACGGACAACTACGTCAACTACCTGCTGCCCGGCATATGGCTCATGGCGATCGCCAGCGGCGTGGCTTACGTCGCGTACCGCCTGTTCATGGATAAGCAGCGCGGAATCATGCAGCGATTCCATTCCATGCCGATCGCGCGCTCGACGGTGCTGTGGGCGCATGTGCTGACTTCGGTCGTCTCCAACCTCATTTCGATCCTCGTCATCGTGCTTGTCGCGCTCTTGATGGGCTTCCGCTCCTCGGCGGGGATCATGCCCTGGCTGGCCGTCGCCGGCATCCTCGTGCTGTTTACGCTGGCGTTGACCTGGATCGCGGCCATTGCCGGACTGGCGGGAAAAACGATGGAAGGTGCGAGCGCCTTTTCCTACCCGCTGATCTTCCTGCCGTTCATCAGCTCCGCCTTCGTGCCGACCGAATCCATGCCCAAAGTCGTTCGGGCGTTCGCCGAAAACCAGCCCGTCACCTCGATCGTCGATTCCATTCGCGCCTTGTTGTCCAACCAGCCGGCAGGTCGAGAAATCTGGATCGCTCTGGCCTGGTGCCTCGGCATCATGCTCGTCGCCTATCTGTTCGCGATGCGCGCATACAAACGGAATATCGTGCAGACGTAGCAAGCGCCCGCCCATGACGGGCAAAAGAGGGACGTTCCTGCGGCGGCGTCCAGACGACGGGACCGGCTTCCGGGCTCGTCTTTTTTTTGCCTTGCGGACGCGGCGGCATGTCCGCTTGCCGATGCGAGGCAGGCGGAGGCGCCCGTCGCCGCAGCAGAGGAGAAAAAAGGAGATAAGCGGAGAAATAGGCCGATCGGTTTTCATGATCGCGCTTTCTTCGGAGGTCGCTTCCGTCGTCATGGGCTCCCGAAAGCCTTATAATGCTTCGGTAGAAGAGGTGCATCGGAAAATTTCGCTCATCGGGAGGTCCATCCGTCTTGACTCGCAAATCCCGCTGGAAGCAGGAATGGCTCCCCAATCCGGGAACCAATCTCCTGTCCGGCATCACCGTCGCGCTGGCGCTCATTCCGGAGACGCTGGCTTTCTCGATCATCGCAGGCGTCAGCCCGATGGTCGGGCTCATCACGTCATGCCTGATCGCTATCATCATCTCCTTCGCCGGCGGCCGTCCGGCGATGATCTCCGCAGCCACGGGCGCGCTCGCGCTGCTCATGGTCGGGCTCGTCCGCGACCACGGCGTCGAGTACTTGTTCGCCGCGACGATCCTGACCGGCGTCATCCAGCTCGTCATCGGCTGGCTGAAGCTCGGCAGCCTGATCCGCTTCGTGCCGCATTCGGTCATGAACGGCTTCGTGAACGCGCTGGCGATCATGATCTTCATGGCCCAGCTCGTGCACTTCCAGGGCCAGGGCTGGACGATGTACGCGCTCGTCGGCCTCGCGCTCGCCATCGTGTTCGGACTGCCCAAGCTGACCCGCGCGTTCCCGTCGGCGCTCGCGGCGATCCTCGTCGTGTCCGCCGTCGTCCTGATCTTCAAGGTCGACGCGCTGACCGTCGGCGACATCGCCGACTTCAGCGCCACGCTGCCGATGCTGCATCTGCCGGACTTCGTGCCGAACCTGGACAACCTGCTCATCATTCTGCCTTACTCGGCCTCGATGGCGCTCGTCGGACTGCTGGAGTCGCTGCTGACGTCCAATATCCTCGACGAGATCACCGACACGCCGAGCGACAAGAACCGCGAGGCCCGGGGCCAGGGCATCGCCAACTTCGCCGCCGGCTTCTTCGGCGGCATGGCGGGCTGCGCGATGATCGGCCAGTCCGTCATCAACGTCCGCTCCGGCGGACGGACGCGGCTGTCGACGCTGACGGCGGGCGTCGTCCTGCTGCTGCTGGTCCTGTTCTTCAGTCCGGTCGTCAAGCAGATCCCGATGGCGGCGCTCGTCGGCGTCATGTTCATGGTCGCGATCGGCTCGTTCAACTGGAAGTCGCTCGGCGAGATGAGGCGAGCCCCGATCGGCGACACGCTCGTCATGCTGGCGACCGTCGGCGTCGTCCTGTACACGCACAACCTCGGCCTTGGCGTCATCGTCGGCGTGCTGCTGAGCACGGTCATCTTCGCCCGGCGCATCTCGCGCATCCGCGTGACGGCGCAGCCCCAGCCGGACGGCAGCCTGCGCTACGCGGTCCGCGGCCAGCTGTTCTTCGCGACCGCGACCGATTTCGGCGACGCCTTCGACCCGGCCGGCGATCCCGGGCGCGTGACGATCGACTTCTCCGACTCCCATGTGTGGGACCACTCCGGCGTCAACGCGATCGCCCGCATCCGCGGCAAGTACCTCGAGGCCGGCAAGAGCTGCGCTGTCGTCGGACTCAACGAGGAGAGCGGCCGGCTGATCGAAAAGATGGGGCTCGACTCGTACGGCACGCTGTGAAGGGCGCGCTCCATATCGGCAGCGGCTCCATCCTGGGCCGCGAGCTTCCAGCCCGCGTTTTGCAAAGGCGAACCTATAGGAAGGCAAACGAGACGAAGCGGAGCTTCGTCTCGTTTCTTTGGTTTCGTTGTAATATTATGTAAATACAATTCAAGTAATTATAAAATTCAAGGGAAAAACATTCAATTTACCCGGCAAAAACCGCTTTGAAACCATTCAAAAGAAATAAAAAATAAAGCGAAAAAGAGTCATCCAAACCGATCGGGCCTGCGTTTCCCTCCATGAAAGCAGCTCAAGCCGACCGCCCGCCGGGATCAACCCCGAACGGAAGCAGGCGATCGCCTCGGCTGCTCGGAATCGAACGGCAATGCGCAATGACCCCATACCCGAAGGAGTGACTTGTTCATGAACATGAAGATGACCAAAGCTCTCGCCCCTGTCCTGACGCTTGCCCTCGCCGTCCCTGCCGGACTGGCAGCGGCCGCTCCCGCCCAAGCCGCTTCCGCGCCGACAGCGGTGACGCCGGCCGCCGACCTGCGCGCCAGCCTCGACCACCTGCTCGCGGAGCACTTCGCGCTCGCCGTCGTGGCGATGACCAAGGCGTATGACGGCTCCAAGGACGCCGCAGCCGCCCTCAAGGCGCTCGACCAGAACGCGCTCGACATGCTGCCGGCGATCGAGATGCTGTACGGCAAGGCCGGAGCGGATGAGTTCGGCCGCATCTTCCGCGCCCACAACGCCGCTACCGACGAGCTGGCCAAGGCCAAGAAGATGAACAACGCCGATGCGGTGAAGGCCGCTGAAGCGAAAGTACAGGGCTTCGTCGACGAATTCTCCACCTTCCTTTCCAAAGCGACCGCGAACAACCTGCCGAAGGCAGCCGCCATGGACGCGCTGAAGCTCCATGAGGCGCAGGTGCAGACCGTATTCGACGAGTACGTGCAAGGCGACTACGCCGACGCGTACAAGGCGTACCGCGAAGGCTACAAGACGATGTTCGCGGTCAGCAAGGCGCTCTCCGGCGCGATCGTCAAGCAGATGCCGGATAAGTTCGGCGGCTCCGCTGTCGATACGAAGGCGTCTGACCTGCGTTCGACGCTGAACATGCTCGTGTCCGAGCATGTGGCGCTCTCCGTGCTTCAGATGCAGAAGCAGTTCGACGGAGCCAAGGACAGCGCTGCGCTTGTCGGCGCCGAAGCGATGAATACGGCCGACTGGAAGGCGGCGATCTCCTCCCTGTACGGCAACGCCGGCGGAGATGCGTTCGAGAAGCTGTGGACCGGCGACCACATCAACGCCCAGTCCGACTACGTGAACGCCGTGAAGGCCGGCGACATGAACGCCAAGCAGGCCGTTCAGGCCCGCATCAGCACCTTCACGAAGGATTTCGGCGCATTCCTCGGCACGGCGACCGAAGGCAAGCTGCCGGGAGCAGCCGCCACGGAAGCGCTCATGAAGCACGAAGGCCAGATCCAGATGGCGTTCGACAGCTATGCGGCCGGCAACTATGACGCGGCCTATGCGGCCGACCGCGAAGGCTTCAAGTTCGTGTTCGGCGTCGGCCAAGCGCTCGGCGACGCCATCGTCAAGCAGAAGCCGTCGATGTTCGCGGAAGCGACGCCGGCTCCGATGCCGACACCGACGCCGACGCCAGCTCCGGTCGAGCCTTCCATGACGACCGTCTGGATGAAGCTGAACGGCAAGCAGCTCCGGATCAACGGCAGCACGACCGAGATGGATACGATGCCGGTGATGTGGAACGGCATGACGTACATCCCGCTTCGCTTCCTGAGCGAGGGCATCGGCGCCACCGTCAGCTTCGACGGCAAGGCCAAGGCGGTCTGGATCGGCGCCGGCTCCGACAAGCTCGGCTTCTGGGTGAACAAGAAGACGTATTCGGTCAACGGCAAAAGCATGACGGCTCCAGCCGTGCCGGTCATCGACAAGAACGGCCGCACGCTCGTGCCGCTGCGCTTCATCGCCGAGCTGCTGGACTGGAACGTCGCTTTCGCCGCCAAGGACGGCTCCATCACGCTGACGCAGATGAAGTAAGGCACGCTTGATCCATCGCCCTGCGGGAAGCTCCCGCCGCCCATCCGAGGCGGCGGGAGCTTTTTGGCGCTGGACGGCGGGCGGTAACCAACGCTGCCCGGCTCCTGCCCGAGATACGCCTTCACTGGACTTTAGTCGGGATTTGAGCCGGTCGGCAACTAATCCAAGATGACGCTCGTCGTATGAGTGGAGGTGTCACTTCATATGAATAAACGAACATCACAGGCGAAAACGAGGCTGCTGTCTCTATCCGGGGCGGTGCTGCTGCTGGCCCTGGCGGGCTGCTCCGGCTCGAACGAGCCGCTGCAGGGAGCGTCGCCGTCTCCGCCGCCGAGCGCGAGCCCTTCTCCCTCCGCTTTGCCGTCGCCATCGCCTTCCCCATCGGCGTCGCCGACGGCCTCGCCTTCGGAGGAGCCGGCTCCATCCGCCGCTCCATCCGCTCCCGAGACGAAAAAAGGCGAAGGCAAGTTCAGCGGCTTGGCCGATTCGCATACGGTCGAAATTGAGATGGACGGCAAATACGAGTCGTTCCAGCTCGGAGAAGGCACGGCCGAGACGGCGAACCAGCTGGAGTCCGGAGACGAGGTCTCGTTCGACTATACGGAACAGGATCAGGACGGGGCGAAGCTGCTGACGCTGATATCGCTGACGAAAAAGGGAAGCTGACGAGGCCGTTCGAAAGTCGGCCTGGGGCCGCAGATCGCGGTTTTTGACGTCGGGCCCGCCGTCGGAACGGCACGATCCCTGCATGTCCCCCCATCCACAAGCCGGCATCCGCATCCTCTCGCGGAGCCGGCTTTTTGCTTTATGCACAGACTTGTCCCCATTATGAACAGGCAATCCCCCCAGAATAGCAAAGAAAATGAAAAGGTTGCACACTTATCCACAAGAAAAGTTATGCACATGTAAATTCAAGGCCGCGACCGATTCATGCCGTTTATGCATAAGCGGCAGCCTTTTGCGGAAAAACAAGGCAGAGCGCGAGAATCACAAATGCGGGAGGCGAAAACGATGGCGATACGAAGGTGGCAAGCCGCCGGAGCGGCGGCGCTGATCGCGGGAACGCTCGCAAGCGCGGGACTGCCGCACGGCCGGGCCGCGGCGGAGCCGGCTTTGCCAAGGGCGGATGCGGCTCCGGCTGCCGGCTGGAGCAAGGCGTACCATTTCGGCTTCAAAAAAAGCAAAAACGGCGAGCTTCCGTCCATCGCGGAGGAAGGCTTCCAGCCGCTGCTGGAGAAGCACGGCGCCATATTCCTTGGCGATACGTCCCGCAAGGAGCTGTACCTGACGTTCGACAACGGCTACGAGAAGGACGGCCTGACCGGGGACATCCTCGACGTGCTCCAGGAAAAGCAGGTGCCGGCGATCTTCTTCATCACCGGGCACTACGTCAAGTCGGAGCCGGAGCTCGTCAAGCGGATGGCGGCGGAAGGCCATCTGATCGGCAACCATTCCTGGAGCCATCCGGACATGAGCACGCTGCCGCCTCAGAAGATCAAGCAGGAGCTGGCCGACGTGAAACAAGCGGTCGCCGAGGTGACCGGCGTCCAGAAGATGGACTACCTGCGCGCGCCGCGCGGCATCTTCTCGGAGACGATGCTCGCGGCGAGCGGAGCCGAGGGCTACCGCAACGTCTTCTGGTCGGTCGCCTACAAGGACTGGGACACGTCCGCCCAGCGCGGAGCGGAGCATGCCTACCGCAGCGTCATGGCGCAGCTCCATCCGGGCGCGGTGCTGCTGCTGCATGCGGTGTCGAGCGACAACGCGCGCGCATTGGGCCGGATCATCGACGGCGCGCGCGCCCAGGGCTACGAGTTCAAGAGCCTGGACGCGATGGACAAGCGGACCTACCGCTAACGCTGCATAGCCGGCCATCTGTCGGAAGCGGCCGCGCTGGAGCAGCCGGAATTTGGAGCGAGCGGAAGCGTTGCGTCAAAAGGATACCCTGTGGTATCCTTTTTTCGTGATTATTGAAATCCAAGGAGGAATCATCATGTCCCGATCCGAACCGTTCGATCCGTCAAGCAAGGCGTCCGGCCGTCCGCTGCCGGAGATTCGACAAGTGCAGGTGCTGCGCGCGCCGATCGAAAAAGTATGGGAAGCCGCAGCCACCTCGCAAGGCATCGAGGCCTGGTTCATGCCGAATACGTTCGTCGCCGAGGAAGGCGCGGAGTTCATCCTGCATGCCGGGCCGTTCGGCGACTCGCGCTGCCGCGTCACCGAGCTGTCCCCGCCTCATCGCCTCCGCTTCGACTGGGGCGAGCAGTGGAGCGTCGCGTTCGAGCTCAAGGAGCTGGAGCCCGGCGTCACCGAATTCACCCTCGTCCACGGCGGCTGGTCGAAGGAGGGCGTGACCGAGTTCGGCCAAGCCCACCGCGAGGTGCGCGAGCGGATGAACGGAGGCTGGGCGGGCATCGTGAAGAAGCTCGCCGCCGTGCTGGAGGCCTGAGCGGATGGAAGCGCGGGAGCCCAAGGCGGACGTGTACCAGGCGATCGTCGATCCGAACCGCCGCCGCATGCTCCAGCTGCTGCAGGATGCCGGAGAGCTTCCGCTCAAGGAGGTGACCCCGCATTTCGGCATGACGCGAGCCGCCGTCTCCAAGCATCTGCGCGTCCTTGCCGACGCCGGGCTCGTCCATGAGCGCAAGTCCGGCCGCGAGACCCGCTACCGCCTGGACGCCGATCCGCTGCGCGAGCTGAAGCGCTGGCTGGCTTACTTCGACCGCTACTGGGAAAACAAGCTGCAGGCGCTGCGCCTTCATGTGGAGGCTCTTGAAGCGGAGGACGGCGCCGGGAAAGGAAAGGACAGCGAAGGGAACGACTGATGGCGTTTCCGAATCAGGAGCGAGTTGCGCTGCTGCTGGCTGCGTCGTCGGACGGCGGATTCCCGGCCGGATCACGCGCCAGCAGCCGCTTCAGGTTGCCGTCGATATGGCTGTTGTCAGGGGGATGGATGCCGCGTCCGGCGAAGTGGCCCCAGATCGACGGGATCGGCTGGAAGTCGGCCTGATGGATGAGGCTGGCTTCGTAACGGCTGTCGTCCGCCGTGCAGAACCGATCCGTGCTCCCCGGCATGATGCAGGCCAGAGCCCGGATGCTTCGGAGCGCCTTTTCGAAATCTCCGCCGTAGGCCGGATCGCCGCTGATGTCGGCATGCTGTCCGGTCCAGGCCATAGCGAGAAAATCATGCGGATCCATCTTCATGAAGCTGCTTTCCCAAACGCCGGCCATGAACGCCTCCAGCGAGCCGAAGCCCAGCCCGGTGTACAGACGGTCCCGGTAGAAGGCTTCGGACAAGCCCCATCCCGCATAGACACGGCCGACGGCGCGCATATCCGACGAGGTCAGCTCGTCCAGACGGCTCGGATCGAAGCGGATGGCGGACAGCAGCGCGGCTTGGAGGCCTTCCAGCACGACGCGGGTCTGAGGCCACGTCTTGGCGGCTCCGGCAAACGGGGCGATACGCTCCACGAGATCCGGATAGCTTGCCCCCCACTGGAAAGCCTGGATGCCTCCCATCGACCATCCGACGACGAGGGCGATCTTGCGGATGCCGAGCGCTTCTGTCACGAGCCGATGCTGCGCCTGCACGTTGTCATAGACGGTTGCACGCGGGAAGCGGGACTTGTCGAACGGAGCCGGCGTATTGCTCGGAGAAGAGGACAGCCCGTTGCCCAGCAGATTCGGCACGATGATGTAGTACTTCTGGGGGTCCAGCGCCATGCCGGTTCCGATCAGCCATTCGTTGTCCGTATGCCGATCGCCGAAAGCAGTCGGATAGAGGATGGCGTTGTCCTTCTGTTCCGACAGCGTTCCATAGGTCTTATAGGCGAGAAACGCGTCTGGAAGCGTCTCTCCCGATTGCAAGCTGTAGTCCCCAAGCTCAAATGTTTCGTAATCCATGTCGTCCGCTCCTTTCATTCGGGCCTGCTGCGAGGCGCCTGTCCCGTAGTATAGGTCCATGCTATACTCAAGAAAAGCGAATGAAATTCAACGCAGACATCAATTCTACTGAAAGCGGGAAGGAGGGGGAGCAATGGAGCTGCGGCAGCTGTCCACGTTCCGAACGGTCGCGACGACGCTTAATTTCACCCGCGCCGCGGAAGCGCTGAACTATGTCCCGTCAAACGTCACGATGCAGATCAAGGCGCTGGAAGAGGAGCTCGGCGTCCGCCTCTTCGACCGTCTCGGCAAGCAGCTCGCGCTCACCTCCGCGGGCAAGCGATTCCTGGCCCGCGCTCAGGACATTCTGGACACCGTGGAGGAAGCTCGCGGAGTCGTCCACGAAGAAGGAGAGGGACAGATCGGCGGCACGGTGACGATCAGCGCCAACGAAGTCCTTTGCGCCTACCGGCTTCCCGACGTGTTCCGCCGGTTCCGCGCGCGCTGTCCCGGCGCTCGCCTCCTCTTCCGCTCCGTGCCCAACCAGGAGCTCAGGCAGACGCTCTTCGATGGGAGCGCGGATGTCGTTTTCCTTCTGGAGGAGCCCATCCGCTCGTCGGCGCTCGCAGTCGAGTCGCTCCTGGGGGAGCCGTTCCGATTCTATGCTTCCCCGGACCACCCGCTCGCGACCCGGACCGGCCTGCGGCTGGATGACTTTCAAGGGGAGACGTTCCTCACGAACGAAAGAGGCTGCATCTACCGGACGCTGTTTGATCGTGCTCTTGGAGCCGAAGGCGTCGACAGGGTCACCTACCTGGAGTTCCAGAGTGCCGAAGCGATCAAGCAATGCGCGATCGCTGGCATTGGAGTCGCGTTCCTGCCGGATCTAGCGGTCCAGACCGAGGCGGAGCGAGGCGAGCTCGTCGCCCTTCCGCGCCGGATTCCGGATCTGAATGTCCATACCCAGATGGCCTGGCACAAGGACAAGTGGCTCTCGCCTGCGCTCGCCGCCTTCATCGAAACGGCGAGGGAGGTGCTCGGCGGGGAACGGCAAGGCGCGCAGCCGTCAGGCGCCCCGTCCGGTTTGCCGGAGAGCCGCCGGATATGATACCATGTAACCAATATGGTTACAGTTCAAAAGGCGGCCGCAGCCGCCGGAAAGCGGGTCATGACGATGAAGGTTGAGATTTGGTCGGACTATGCTTGTCCGTTCTGCTTTATCGGCAAAAGAAGATTCCAGGAGGCGCTCGACGCCTTCGAGCACAAGGACGGCGTCGAGGTCGTCTACCGCAGCTTCGAGCTCGATCCGTCCGCCGTCCACGAGCCGGGCCGCAGCATCCACGAGCTGCTCGCCGCCAAGTACGGCATGACGGCCGAAAAGGCCCGTCAGAGCAACGAGAGTCTCGGAGGGCAGGCGGCGCAGCTCGGACTCGACTTCGACTTCGAGTCGATGAAGCCGGGCAATACGTTCGATGCGCATCGCCTCATGGCTTGGGCCAAGGATCAAGGCAAGGGCGACGCGATGGCCGAGCGGCTGTTCAAAGCTTACTTCACGGACGGACTGCTGCTCGAGGACCGCAAGGCGCTGGAGGCGCTGGCGCAGGAGGCCGGCCTGTCCGCCGCGGATGCGTCCGCGGTGCTGGCATCGGACCGCTACTTCGAGCAGGTGAGGGCGGAGGAGCAGGACGCGGCGCAGCTGGGCATCCAGGGCGTGCCGTTCTACGTGCTCGACCGCAAGTACGGCGTCTCGGGCGCGCAGCATCCCGACGCCTTCCTGCAGGTGCTTCGCCAGGCCTGGGAGGAGCGCGAGGCGGAAGCCGCGGGCGCGGCCCCCGAGTCGGCAGGCGATGCGGGCGCGGCTTGCGCTCCGGGCGACGAGGCGTGCGAGCTTCCGGAGCGGAGCTAGCCGGGCCGGGACGTCAGCAGCGATCGGAAGGCGGAAGAATGAAAGCGGGCTCGACACGTCCATGAAGAGGGACGGTTCGAGCCCGCTTTTTTGGCGCGCGGCTGCGTCTTGAAGACGGAAGAGAGGGAGAGGAGGGGCCAAGCTCCCCTCGGGCGCCGCTGCACCCTGAAAAGCCTTGCGCTTGAGAGCCCGGAAGGGGGCGGAGCGCAAGGCTTTTTTCGGCACGCGCGAGGAGGACGGACCGGCTGGGCCTCAGCCGAGCGCATGCGTCATCGCGATCATCGTCAGCAGGCCGACGATGAACGAGAACGTCGCTACGCGCTCGTTGCCGTCGCCGTGGCTCTCGGGAATGAGCTCCTTGTACACGACGAACAGCATCGCTCCGGCCGCGAAGGCGAGTCCGTACGGGACGACCGTCTCGATCGCCGCTACGAAGCTGACGCCGACAAGCGCGGCGATCAGCTCCAGCACGCCGGTGCCGATGGCCATGAGCACGGCGTAGCCGCGTCGCATGCCTTGGGTGATGAGGAACAGCGCCGTCAGGAAGCCCTCGGGGATGTTCTGCAGCCCGATGCTGATCGCGACGATCGGACCGAGCTGGGATTCGCTGCTCCCGTAGCTTACGCCGACGGACAGGCCCTCCGGCAGGTTGTGCAGCGCCATCGCCGTCAGGAACAGCATCGAGCTGCGGTCCATGCCGAGCCACCCGCGCCGCGCCGCGGTCGTGCCGGGCGACAGGTCCAGATCGGATTCATGGGACGGATCGGTATGGGGCAGGATGAGCTCCAGCAGCAGGAGCACGGTCGTGCCGAGCAGGATGCCGATCGTCAGCGTTCCCAGGTTCGACAGCTTGAGCGCGCTCGGGATGAGCCCGTACGTCGAGGCGGCGACCATGATGCCGGCCGTGAAGGCGAGCAGGATGTCTTTGCCCCGATGGGTGATGTTCGTGATGAATAGAGCAGGCAGCGCGCCGATGACCGTGCACACCGCGGTCGCGAGGCTGCCGAGCAGAATAGGGTTCATAGACGCTCCTTCGCTCCGGCCGATCGGCCGGTTAGGTCGTTTTGTAGGATATGCCGATAGGGGAATAATATGCCGAGGCCGAGGCTTCCTTCCCCGCCCGGCTCGGAGTACAATGAAGGCCATAGCCCGAGGAGCTTCCGGCCGCGCCGGACCCTCCGAAAGGAGTCCATGCCCGATGCTCGATCAACTGATGTCCTACATGACGGAAGAACGGCTGCTGGAGCTGCTCGAGCAGTACCGGTCCTATGGGCCGCTCCCCGGCATCCTGCTCCCCTTCCTCAAATCGTTCGTGCCCCCGCTGCCGACGCTGCTGCTCATCGGCACGAACGCGGCGGCTTACGGCCTGTGGGCCGGCTTCCTTTACTCCTGGATCGGACTCGTCGCCGGCTGCATGGCGACGTTCCTGGCCGTGCGGGCCGCCTCCGGCCACCGCATCGCCCGGCGCTGGGCCGACAAGCCCAAGGTGAGGGCCAGCATGAGCTGGATCCGGCGCAACGCCTTCAGCTACGTGTTCGTCCTCAGCCTGTTCCCGGTCGGGCCGTTCGTGCTCGTCAACATGGCGGCGGCGGTATCCCGCATGGCGATCGGCCGCTTTTTCGCGGCGGTCGCCGTCGGCAAGGGCATCATGGCGCTGGTCGTCTCCTATGTCGGCCACGACGTCGGCCGCTTCTACCGCGACCCGCTGCAGCTCGCCTTCGTCGCGCTGTTCCTGTTCCTCTCCTGGGCGGCCTGCAAGGCGATCGAAAAGAAATTCATGAAGCCGGCGGAGGAAGGCGAGGAGCTGACATCCGTTTCCATCCCCTGACAGACAGCTGTCAGGGGATTTGCTTTAGTATAAAACTATTACCGAAGACATCCGTCTGCGGGCTGATTTTGCAGGCGGGGGTCGTGGCTATAATGATGAAGGACGCGTCCCGCGAGCGGGACGCAAGCAGGAAAGGGAGAGGATCAACGGATGAAGCAACAAGCGACCGGCAAGCCCGTCGGGCTCGTCATCGCCGGGCTGCTGCTCGGCATGCTCATGGCCTCGATGGACCAGACGATCGTCTCGACCGCCATGGGAACGATTGTAGGCGAGCTCGGCGGCCTCGACAAGTTCGTCTGGGTCACCTCCGCGTACATGGTGGCCGAGATGGCGGGCATGCCGATCTTCGGCAAGCTGTCGGATATGTACGGACGCAAGCGGTTTTTCGTATTCGGACTCATCGTCTTCATGATCGGATCGGCCCTCTGCGGCACGGCCGCCTCGATCGAGCAGCTGGCGCTGTACCGGGCCATCCAGGGCATCGGCGGGGGCGCGATGATTCCGGTCGCCTTCACCATCATGTTCGACGCGGTGCCGGCGGAGCAGCGCGGCAAGCTCGGCGGCCTGTTCGGGGCCGTATTCGGATTGTCCAGCATCTTCGGGCCGCTGCTCGGAGCGTATATCACGGACTACATCCACTGGAACTGGATCTTCTACATCAACCTGCCGCTCGGCCTGATCTCCCTGATCTTCGTCTGGGGCTTCTACCGCGAATCGCAGAAGCACAGCCGCCAGAGCATCGACTGGGGCGGGGCGGCGACGCTCATCGGGGCGGTCGTCTGCCTCATCTTCGCGCTCGAGCTCGGCGGCAAGACGATCGGCGGCACGACGTACGGCTGGGATTCCGCGCCGATCCTCGGGCTGTTCGGCGGCTTCGCCGTGCTGACGGTGCTGTTCGTGCTGTTCGAGCTGCGGGCCAAGGAGCCGATCATCACGTTCCGCATGTTCCGCAGCCGCGTCTACGCCTCGAGCAATCTCGTCGGCATCTTCGCCGGCGCGGCGTTCATCTCCGCCTCGATGTACATCCCGATCTTCATCTCCGGCGTCATGGGCGGCAAAGCGACCAATTCGGGCCTCGTGCTGCTGCCGATGATGGTCGGCTCCGTCGTCACGGCGACGCTGGGCGGCTTCTTGATGACGAAGTTCAAATACCGCACGCTGATGATTCCGACGCTGGCGCTGCTCGTGGTCGGCCTCGCGCTGCTGACGACGATCGGCAGCGGCACGAACATCTGGGTGCTGCGCCTGTTCATGGTGCTCGTCGGCCTCGGCATCGGCGCGTCGTTCTCCGTGCTGAGCAACGCCTGCATGTTCTCGGTGCCGGTCCAGGACCGCGGCTCGGCGAGCTCGACGCTGAGCTTCCTGCGCACGCTCGGCATGGCGCTCGGCATCACGGTGTTCGGCATCATCCAGAGCCACCTGTTCACGCGCAAGCTGGAAACGGCGCTCGGCGGCGCGGCCGGCGGCGGCCAGCCGGGAGCGGCGGCCGGCGCGGATGCGGCCGGAGCGGCGGGCACCGCCGGCGGAGCGGTCGCTGGCGCGGCCGATGGAGCGGGCCTGCCCGGCTTCTCGCTGCATGATCCGCGCGAGCTGATGGACCCGGCCCTGCGCGCCCAGATTCCGCCGGATCTGCTCGAGCGGATCACGGACGGCCTGTCCTCGTCGATCGTGCAGACGTTCGCGTGGGCGATCGTGCCGGCGGCGCTTGCGCTGCTGTGCGCCTTCTTCATGGGCAACGGCAAGATGGACCCTCAAGCCGTCGCCGAGCAGGAGCGCGAATACGCTTCGGCGCATTGACGGCTTGCTCGCGGCTCGCGCATTCGGGCCGATTCCGGACCGGGCACGGCAGGATGCTTCCTGCCGTGCCCGGTTTTTTCGTTGGGGCGAGCGGGCCGCTGTGGTATGCTGGGAGGACGCGCTTCCCATCCGCCGCACGAGCCCGCATGTGCTCGCCCGGCCCGAATCGGCGGGCCCGAGCCGCCGCATGAGCACGCGAATTTTTCCCTGAAAGAGGCTTGACCATCCCATGCATCTGCACCAACAGCCGCAGCCGCATGCGCAGCCGCGCACCTCGGCGCTCAAGGCGTACAACTTTCTTTACTTCTCCCTGCTGGCCGTGTTCGTGTCGTTCATGCCCGTCTATCTGGATCAAAAAGGCCTGACCCCGATGCAGATCGGGCTCATCACCGGCACCGGCGGCTTCGTCACGATCGTCGCCCAGCCGCTGTGGGGCATGATCAGCGACCGGTTGCGCACGGTGCGCAAGATCATGCTGCTGCTCACCGCCTGCTCGGCCGTCGTCGGCTATTTCCTATACGGAGCCGCCAGCTTCCCGTTGCTGCTCGGCCTGGCGATGCTGCTGTACTTCTGCCTCATGCCGGTCGACCCCCTGCTCGAAAGCCTGAACTTCCGCACGGCGGAAGACCGCGGCCTCAGCTACGGCTCGATCCGCACCTACGGCGCATTCGGCTATGCCGTCATGTCGCTGGCCGTCGGCTACATCATGTCCGGCTTCGGCGCATCCAGCCTCGGCCTGACGTTCGCCGCCGTCGGCGCGGCCTGCCTGCTTGCCGGCTTCCTCATGCCGGATGCCGCCGCTTCCGGAGAGCCGGTGCGGCTGGCCAGCCTGGCCGGATTCCTGCGGAACCGCCAGACGGGCCTGTTCCTGCTGCTGATCTTCATCAGCGCCGTTCCGCAGCGTGTCAACGACACCTTCCTCGGCGTCTACATCGGCTCGCTCGGAGGCGGGCCGGAGCTGCTCGGCCAAGCCTGGTTCCTTGCGGCGGGCAGCGAGATCGCGGTATTCGCGCTCAGCTTCTGGTGGCTGCGGCGCGGCCGGGAGCTGCTGCTCATCTCCATCGCCGGCTTCTTCTATTTCATCCGCTTTTTCCTGAGCGCTTGGATCACCGAGCCGTTCGGGCTCGTCCTGCTGCAGCTGCTGCAGATCGTCACGTTCCCGGTGTTCTACTCGGCGGCGATCCAGTACCTGTACCGGATCGTGCCGCAGGAGTGGCGGGCGACCGGACAGACGGTGCTGGCGCTGCTGTTCTTCGGCGTGTCCGGCATCGTCGCCTCCTACGCCGGCGGCTGGCTGTTCGACCGGTTCGGCGGGCAGACGATGTATCTGTATATGTCGGGCCTGTCCCTGCTCGGGCTGCTGCTCGGCCTGACGCTGTCCCGCAGGCGCGGCGAACGAAGCGGGGAAGACGGGCCTGCCGCGGCGAACGGCTGACGTAGCGAGGCGTAGGCGAGCTTCAGCGACATTCGAGAAGGACAAGCCGCGAGCCGGTTTGGAGCTGCGGCCTGATCCGCTCAGGCTCGGTCGTAATAGCAGCGGAACTTATCCACCGGCATGTGCCAGACACGGACATCCTGCCGCTTGAGCGCCCGCAGCCGGCGATGGAGCTCCAGCGCTCCGCCTCCTCCCGTATCCGCGAGGCTCGCGTCCGCTGCGGTCGGAGGCGAGCTGTCCGTCATCGCGCTGACGAGATCGAGCTTCGTTTCCTGCTTGGTCCGGGCATGCCGGTAGACGAAGTAAATCTGCACGACCTCTTTCGTAATCAGATGGCGGTATTTCTGACCGATCTCGTACATTCGCTTGTCCTCCCTTTTCTCGGGCGCTTCGCTCGGTCCGGCACGGGTCTTTACTTGACCTTAACCCGTATCCAGCATATGAAAGCTCGTACGAAAAGGCTCGGGCGGGCGAGCTTGACGCCTTTGCAAAAAACGCGCCCGGCGAGCTCGGCTTGACGGCGAAAGGGATGGTTCTCGGGGCGGATTTAAGGTATAATCGGGGACAGGTCTTTTTCGAATCCCTATTCCAGTTAGCGAAGGAGAACACTCACATGAGCAAAGTACTGGTTTTCGGCCATAAGAATCCGGATACGGACACGATCTGCTCGGCAATCGCCTATGCAGAGCTCAAAAATCAGATCGGCGTAGAAGCGGAAGCGATCCGCCTTGGCGAGGTCGGCAGCGAGACGCAATATGCGCTCGACCAATTCGGCGTCGCGGCGCCCCGCCTCGTCGAAGCCGTAGCAACCGAAGCGAAGCAAGTCATCCTCGTCGACCACAACGAGCGCCAGCAGAGCGCGGCCGACATCGACGAAGTGACGGTCATCGAGGTCATCGACCATCACCGCATCGCCAACTTCGAGACCAAGGCGCCGCTGTACTACCGCGCCGAGCCGGTCGGCTGCACGGCGACGATCCTGCTCAAGCTGTACAAGGAGCACGGCGTGCCGGTCAAAAAGGAAATCGCGGGACTCATGCTGTCGGCCATCATCTCCGACTCCCTGCTGTTCAAGTCCCCGACCTGCACGGAGCAGGACGTGGCAGCGGCTCGCGAGCTGGCTGACATCGCCGGCGTGAACGCCGAGGAGTACGGCCTCAACATGCTCAAGGCCGGCGCCGATCTGAGCGACAAGACCATTGCCCAGCTGATCAGCCTCGACTCCAAGGAGTTCACGATGGGCACCGCCAAGGTCGAGATCGCGCAAGTGAACACGGTCGACCTGAACGACGTGTTCTCCCGCCAGGCCGAGATCGAAGCGGCGCTGAACGCCATCATCGCGTCCAAAGGGCTGAACCTGTTCGTGTTCGTGACGACGGACATCCTCAACAACGACTCGGTCGCCATCGCTCTCGGCGCCGACACCGCTGCGTTCGAGGAAGCGTTCGGCGTCAAGCTCGACGACAACAAGGCGACGCTCAAGGGCATCGTGTCCCGCAAGTCGCAGGTCGTGCCGGTTCTGACGGACATCCTGTCCAAATAAGAAAAGCGAAGCAGGAGGCCCCGGCGGGCCTCCTGCTTGTTCGGATCGGCCCAGGCGACGGGGCCGATTTTTTATGCGAAAATGCTCGCTCAAAGGCAAGACAAGCCAGGGCAAGGCATTTCGTCCTTGAATTCACAGACGCATGCCAGCCAAGGCACAAATCTGCCTTGGATTCGTCGTGTTGGACAGAGGAAGGTGGAACCAAGGCATAAATCTGCCTTGGATCCGCCGATTCGAATCGAGGAAGGAGCAACCAAGGCATAAATCTGCCGTGGATCCGCCGATCCGGACCAAGGGAGGAGGAACCAAGGCACTTGTCTGCCTTGGGCCGGTTGCCCAGCTGCAGCGTTTCCAAGACAAGGAACTCTCTCCCTTGCTTGCGAGCGCGAGCAATAGATAGAAGGCAAAAAGCGGCCTTGCTTCAGGTCCGAGGATCTGGAGCAAGGCCGCTTGAACGAGCGGGAAGCCGGAGGCAAAGTCGAGCTGGCGGATCGGGCCGCTGTCATAAGGCGTGCCAGGGCTTATCTGGCGTCGGCCGACAGCTCGTGTTCCGCCATCGCCATCGCCGGTCTGCCGCTAGGCGGCCAGCCCCTCCGCCCGCAGCTTCCTTTCCCTGCGGCGTCTTACGAGCGGTTGCCGTACCATTTGTATGTCATGGCGGACTTGCCGGGCACGCTCACGTTGAACGACTGGCTGCCCCACTGGACCTTGACGTTGCGGGCCGCGCTGGATGAGTTGTAAGCGACGACCACCTTGGAGCCGTCCGGGTTGCGGAACGCGACGCTCTTGATCTCGCTTCCGGTATTGCTCTGCACCCGGTAGGCGCCCGGCACGACGAACTTGCTGAAGTGGCCGAGCAAGTAGAACTGCTTGTTGTACGTCACGACGTTCTCCGGCGCGTCGTTGCGGTTGTCGGAGTTGCGGATCGTGACCATGCCCTTGTTGCTGTTGTTGGCCGCGAGCAGCGCCGGGCCGTCCTTCTGATCCAGCGCCGCGTTCCAGAGGACGATCGTCTTGGACCAGTTGCGGGTGATGTTGATGAACTCGTTCATCATGTTGTCGAAGCCCTGGGACGTGCCGTTCTGCGGATCATTCCAGTTGCCGAAGCCGCCCTCGGTGAACCAGATGCCCTTGTCTGGGTGATTGTTCCGCAGCTGCGTCATCGTCGAGCCGTCGCCGCTGTCGTAGTGGTGGAACGCGCTGCCGTCGACATATCCGCCCTTGCCCGCGTTCTTCAGGCTGGTGATGACGGTGTTCGGGAAGTTCCAGTCGAGGAAGTTGTGGTCGAACGCGATGATCTTCGTGTTGATGCCGGCGCCGCGCAGCGTCGGACCGAGATAGTCGCCGATGAAGCCGATCTCGTCCTGCGTGTTCATGCCCATGGACGGGTAGTGCGTCGGCTCGTACAGCGGCTCGTTCTGCACGGTGACGGCGTAGATCGGGATTCCTTGGGCCTGATAGGCTTGGATGTATTTTTTGAAATAGTTCGCGTACGTGCCGTAATGCTCCGCCTTCAGCTTGCCGCCGTTCAGCGTGTTCGAATACTTCATCCACGCGGGCGCGCTCCATGGGGAGCCGAACACCTTGATGCTCGGGTTCTTGGCGATCGCCTGCTTGACCATCGGGATGATGTAGGCCTGGTCGCGCCCGATCGTGAACTGGTTCAGCGCCGTGTCGTTCGCCGTATCGGCGTAGGTATAGGCCGCCCAGGCGAAGTCGGAGCTGCCGATCGGCTGGCGCAGCACGCTCAGGCCGATGCCGCTCTGGCCGAACAGCCGCTCCATCACCTCGGCGCGCTTGTTCGCGTCCAGCTTGTAGTTCATCAGCCACGCCGACGAGTCGGTCATGGAGACGCCGAAGCCGTCCATCTGCTGGAACGTCGTATTCTCATCGACGCTGATCGTGAAGTCGGCGCTTCCGGCGCTCGTGCTGAAGCTCTTGTCGCCGATGCGCGACAGGCGGGCGCTCGGGCTGAGGCCGACGGCAGGCTCCGAGTTCGGATCGGAGGTGGAGATCCACACCTCCACTTGCTCGCCGGCTGCTTTGGCGGGCGGGGCGGAGTAGGTGCCTCCAGCGGAGACGAGGGCGGCGACGAGCGCGACGGCGGCGGTTTTTTTCTTCCAGTCGGACATGAACGGATTCTCCTTTCGGGGATGGGGTGGGGATGGAATGGCAGGATGCGGGCAGTCATGGACGGCCTCGCAGCCGGCCGCAGAGAAGCGCATCACCTCGTTTCTTCCAATTTGTAATCGATTACAAACATCTGTTGAAAAAAACTCGCCCGAAAACAGCTTGCCTCGATGCAGCTTCTGGAAGCGTTTCCTTCGGAGTGGAATTATCGTACTCGATGGCGGGCCAAGAAATCAACCCTCTTTTTTTCGGGTGTCCGCCCCACCACCCGTGACCGGAGTCAGCCTTCCCGGCGGAAGGAGGAGCTGCCGCGCACGAGCAGCTCGGAGTCGACCTTGAACACGCGCTTGTCGCCGAACTGGTCCTCGTTCATGGAGTCGATCAGCTTCTCGACGAGCAGCGCGCCCATCGTGTATTTCGGCTGGTTGACCGTACTGAGCGACGGCGAGATGTACTTGCTGATCCGGTTGTTGTCGACGCCGACGACGGCGATATCCTCCGGGATGCGCAGGCCGCGCTCGCGGCAGCATTTGTAGACGCCGAGCGCCATCTCGTCGTTGGCCGCATAGACGGCCGTCAGGGCGCCGCCGGCCCGGTCGAGCAGCCGGCCCATCGCCTCGTAGCCGCCGCTCTCGCTGAAGCCGCCGCTGTCGATCAGCTCGGGCCGGAACGGCAGCCGCTGCTCCTTGAGCGCCTTCATGTAGCCCTCGAGCCGCTCGTAGCTGTCGATGGAGTCGGAGAAGCCGCTCAGGAACGCGATGTCGCGGTGGCCCATCTCGGCCAGATGGCGGACGACCTCGAGCGAGAACTTGACGTTGTCCGTGTAGATGCACGGAATCTGCTCATGCCCGATATGCCGGCCGATGACGGCGATCGAGTAGCCGCGCTCCGCGATCTCCGTCAGCTGCCCGTCGCCGACCAGCGGCGAGACGAGGATGGCCGCGTCGACCGTGCGGTTCATGAGCAGGTTGAGGTACTCCAGCTCCTTGACCGCCTGGTTCTCGGAGTCGCAGATGAGCACCTTGTAATGCTTGACGTAAGCCATATTCTCGATCCCCTTCACGATTTCGGTGAAGTAGGAGACGTTGATGTCCTGGACGATGACGGCGATCGTCTTCGTCTTCTGCACGCGCAGGTTTTTGGCGACCGCATTGGGATGATAGCCGAGCTCCTGCACGGCGGCCTCGACGCGGCTGCGCGTCTTTGGCGTGACGCCGGGACTGCCGTTCAGCACGCGCGACACGGTCGCGGTGGAGACGCCGGCGGCGCGGGCGACGTCGATGATTTTCACATCCATCGTAGATTCGACCTTCTTTGCGGAGTAATCGTTTTCAAGCCACCTTTCATTCTAGCCCACAACCGACGCCGGAAGCAACCGGAAAAAAAGGTGTTGAAATCGATTACAGGTTGCTGCTATCATCGGCTTACCGGACGAAAGAGCGCCGGAAGCGAGCCGGCTCGGACCGCAGGAACGCTTTCGGAGCCGCTTGGCTTCGTCCAAATGTAATCGATACCATCATGGTTCGGGAGAGAAAGGGATGCTTAGTGCCACCACGCAAGCCGGATGCCACGATCCTCGACGTGGCGCGGACGGCCGGCGTGTCGGCGGCGACGGTGTCGCGGGTGCTGAACGGCAGCGGTCCGGTCAGCCCGTCGGCGCGCGGCAGGGTCGAGGAGGCCGTCGAGCGCCTCCGCTATATGCCCAACGCCTCGGCCAAAAGCCTGCGCCACCTGAAGACGTCGACCTTGGCCGTCATCGTCTCCGACATCCTGGTCTCCTATTATGCCGAGATCGTCAAGGGCATCGAGAACACCGCCGGCGCGCTGCGCTACAAGATCCTCATCTGCGACGCGCAGAACCAGCGGGAGAAGGAAGCCGACTACATGACGCTGGCGATGGACCGCACCGTCGACGGCATCATCCTGATCGCGCCGATGCTCGGCGACGCGGAGCTGGCGGCCTATGCCGACCGCGGCTACGCGCTCGGCCTGATCGGCCGGCGGATCGACCATCCGGCCATTCCGTGCGTCTATACCGACAACGTCGGAGCGGCGACAGAGGCGGTCGCCCATCTGATCGGGCAAGGCCATGAGCAGATCGCGTTCCTGAGCGGCTTCGCCGACGCGACCGACAGCTACGAGCGGCTGGAGGGCTATATGAAAGCGCTGCGCCAGGCATCGCTGCCGTTCCGCCCGGAGCTGATCGACAGCGGCGGCTTCAGCGAAAGCGGCGGCTACGAGGCGTTCCTGCGGCTGCGCGAGCGCTCGCAGAGCTTCACGGCCGTCTTCGCCGCCAACGACGAGATGGCGCTCGGCATCTACCGCGCCTGCGCGGAGCTCGGCATCCCGATACCGGCCGGCATGGCCGTCGTCGGCGTCGACAACAACCGCGTCGGCAAGTACGTCGCTCCGGCGCTCAGCACGATCGACCCGCCCAAGCATGCGATGGGCGCGCTGCTCGCGGAGAAGCTCATCGACCAGCTCGGCGAAGGCCGCCACGCCGCCACCCGCTGCTTCGAGGTAAGCTCAAGGCTGCTCGTGCGGGGCTCTTCGGCCAGCGGATTGACGTAATCGATTTCACCAATTCGGAGGTGCTCCCGATGCAAGGCTTTCGGAAGGAATGGTCGCGCAACAAGATGCTGTTCCTCATGATCGCGCCGACGCTGCTGTTCTTCATCGTCTTCTCGTACCTGCCGATGATCGGCGTCTACTACGCGTTCACCAATTTCAGCTTCGACGGAGGGCTGTTCGGCAGCGAGTTCGTCGGCATGCAGAACTTTCGCTTCCTCTACGAGTCGGGCGTGCTGTGGACGCTGACCAAGAACACGGTGCTCTACAACCTGGCGTTCATCCTGCTCGGCAACGCGCTGCAGCTGATCTGCGCCATCTTCCTCAGCGAGCTGCCCGGCAAGTGGTTCCGCAAGATCACGCAGTCGGTCATGTTCCTGCCGTTCTTCGTCTCGTTCGTGCTCGTCGGCGCGTTCGTGTTCAACCTGTTCAACTCCAGCAACGGCCTCGTCAACACGGTGCTCGTGCAGCTCGGCTTCCAGCCGTACGACTTCTACCTGCACACCGCGCCGTGGAAGTACATCATCGTGTTCTTCAACCTGTGGAAAGGGCTCGGCTACGGCACGATCATCTACCTGGCGGCGATCATGAGCATCAGCGACGAGTACCACGAGGCGGCCAAGATCGACGGCGCGAACATCTTCCAGCGCATCCGCCACATCACGCTGCCGCTGCTCGTGCCGACGTTCATCCTGCTCATCCTGCTCAGCCTCGGGGGCATCCTCAAGGGCCAGTTCGACCTGTTCTACCAGATCATCGGCAACAACGGCGTGCTGTTCAACTCGACGGACATCATCGACACGTACGTGTACCGGTCGCTGGCGGTCAACTTCGACATCGGCATGGGCACCGCGGCGGGGCTGTACCAGAGCTTCTTCGGCCTCATCCTCGTCCTGGCCGTCAACTACGTCATCCGCAAGACGCGCGAAGATTACGCCCTGTTCTAGGAGGAATGAAAAGGTGAAGATCCGTACCGAACGCTCGACCGTCGTCTTCAATACGATCGGCTATGTCCTCATCAGCCTGTTCGCGCTGCTCTGCCTGCTGCCGTTCCTGCTCATCCTGTCCGGCTCGTTCTCGGCCGAGCAGGAAATCATCGCCGAGGGCTTCAAGCTCATCCCGGAGCAATGGTCGCTCGACGCCTACCGCGCCGTCTTCAGCAATCCCGAGCAGATTTTCGACGCCTACCGCGTCACGATCCTGCTGACGCTCGTCGGAACCGCGCTCGGCCTGTTCCTCACCTCGATGGCGGGCTACGTGCTCAGCCGCCAGGAGTTCAAGTACCGCAACGGGCTGAGCTTCTTCATCTACTTCACGACGCTGTTCAGCGGCGGCCTCATCCCGTGGTACATCCTCATCGTCAACTACCTGCAGCTCAAGGACAGCTACCTGGCGCTGCTCGTGCCGGTGCTGGTGAGCGCGTGGAACATCATCCTGATGAAGAACTTCATGAAGTCGATCCCCGAGTCGATCCCGGAATCGGCCAAGATCGACGGCGCCGGCGAGTTCACGATCTACCTGAAGCTCATCCTGCCGCTGTCCGCGCCGAGCCTGGCGACGATCGGCCTGTTCATGGCGCTCGGCTTCTGGAACGACTGGTTCATGGCCAATCTGTTCATCACGACCGAGTCCAAGTATCCGCTGCAGTTCCTGCTGTACAAGATTCTCGCCAGCGCCGCCGTGCTCAAGACGAGCATCGCCGGCAACCTGTCGCCGGACTTCAAGCCGCCGGCCGAGACGCTCAAGATGGCCGCGGCGATCATCGTGACCGGGCCGATCGTCTTCCTGTATCCGTTCGTCCAGCGCTTCTTCGTGAAGGGCCTGACGATCGGGGCGGTGAAAGGCTGACGAAAGCGCCCTTAGGGCAGGCGGGGCGGCCGGATCGGCCGCCCGGATGGGAAGAAACGGCTGGCCGGCGAGTCCGGCGAAGCGCCTGCCTCTGCCGAGGCAGCCGGTTCGCCGGGCTCGACCGGACGGCGGAGGACTTTTTCAATCCAACCATAGAGTAGAACCTAGAGGAGGAGTCGACGTGAACCGAAAGACAGCGGGCATGCTCATGACGACGGCGCTGCTGGCGAGTGCGCTGGCCGGGTGCAGCGGCAACGGAAACGGCAATGGAGGCGGTACGGCGAACGCGGGGACGGTGGAAGGCGGAGCGGCGGCGAACAGCGGCGCATCCGGCGAGGCGAAGGCGATCGACACGTCCAAGAAGGTCGAGCTCGTCTGGTACGTGCTCGGGGACGGCCACGCCGACAGCCCGAAGATCCAGGACCAGATCAACGCGATGCTGGAGAAGGACATCAACGCGACGATCAAGCTGAACTTCACGACGTGGAACGACTGGCAGACGAAGTACAATCTGCTGCTGACGTCCGGCGAGAAGGTCGACATGGTGTTCGCCTCGACGTGGGCCGACTACTACAAGTTCGCCGACCAGGGAGCGTTCAAGGAGCTCGACGGGCTGCTCCCGACCTACATGCCCGAGACGTGGAAAGCGGTGCCCAAGCAGGACTGGGAGGAGGCGACGGTGGGCGGCAAGATTTACGCCGTGCCGAGCACATACCCCGAGTACACGCCGGACGGCCTCGTCTACCGCGAGGACTGGCGCAAGGAGCTGAACGTGCCGGAGATCAAGGATCTCGACTCGATCGAGGCGTACCTGGACGCGGTCAAGACGCAGAAGAAGGTGACGCCGATCAACGGCAAGGCGTGGAACGAGGTGTTCACGCTGTTCAAGGCGTACCACGGCTACGAGCAGATCGGCGGAGACAGCGGCGTCATCGTCGCCAAGTCGTACGATACGCCGCGCGACATCATCAACTACGCGGAGACGCCGGAGTTCGAGCAGTTCGTGAAGCGGATGAAGACCTGGTCGCAAAAAGGCTTCTGGACCTCCGACACGCTGAGCTCGCAGAAGGAGGCCGGCGACGCCCTGAAGGCCGGAACAGGCGGCGCCTACTGGCGCAACGCGCCGGGCGCGGGCGGCTTCATCGTCGACGCCGAGAAGGCGAACAAGGGCACCGACTATGCCTACTTCCCGTTCACGCGCTTCCAAGGCTACGCGATGCCGACGCTGTCGGTCAACAACGCGATGGCCGTGCCGAAAAGCTCCAAGAACGCCGAGCGCTCGCTCATGGCGCTGGAGAAGATCCGCACGGACTCCCGCTACTTCGACCTGCTGACGTACGGCATCCAGGACACGCACTACACGCTCAGCGACGACGGCAAGATCGCCATCTCGCCGCCGAAGGGCAAGGAGGGCGACAAGAACTTCAAGGCCTACTCCATCACGAGCTGGGGCTGGCGCGTCACGAGCCTCGCCAAGGAGCAGCAGGCGGGCGGCTGGACGGAGTTCCCGGCGCTCATGGACGAGTTCAAGGCCGAGAGCAAGCCGAATATCTTCGCGCCGATCATCATGGACTACAAGCCGGTCAAGTCGCAGCAGGCGGCCGTCAACCAGGTCATCCAGCAGTACGGCATGCCGCTGATGATGGGCCTCGTGCCGGACGTCGACAAGGCGCTCGAGACGTACCGCAAGCAGCTCAAGGCGGCCGGCGTCGAGCAGGTGCTCGCCTACGTGCAGGAGCAGGCCAACGCCTACTTCGACGAGAAGGGCATCCAGTAGGAGCGGCGGGCTGACGGGGCGGCAGGAGCAGGCGAACGCCTGCTTCGACGAGAAGGGCATCCAATAGGAGCGGCGGGCGACGGTGCGGCAGGAGCAGGCGAACGCCTGCTTCGACGAGAAGGGCATCCAGTAGGAGCGGCGGGCTGACGGGGCGGCAGGAGCGGGCGAACGCCTGCTTCGACGAGAAGGGCATCCAGTAGGAGCGGCGGCCCGGCTGAGCTCGCGCTCGGTCGGCGTGGCTTGCAGGAGCAGCTTGCGAAGGGCCGGCTCGGCGGGACGAAAAGGGCGATACGCGGACGACTTCGCTGCGGCTTGGCCGAGCGTCGCGTCTCCAACGGCTCCTCAACGCTTGGACACGCGGCATCGACAGTTTGAGAATGCGAACGACTGCTCAGACGCTTAGACACGCGAAATCGACCGCTTGGGAACGCTAACGACTGCTCAGACGCTTAGCGAGAAAAATGAGTCTCCTTTATCGCCGTTCGGCTCTCTGCAAGGAGTCTAAGCTCCCCACGAGTCGTTGGCGTTGGAAAGGCTTCGAAAATAGGCTTCTAAGCATCTCAGGAGTCGTTAGGCTGCCAGGCAGAGCGCAATTCAAAACACGCCCGGTCCGAATCAGGACCTTGGGCGTGTTTTGGCGTTTCGGCTTGCGGGGCTAGCTTGCGGGGCTAGCTTGCGGGGCTAGTCCTGCTTCATGAGCAGGAGGCCGCTTGCGATGACGGCGAGTCCGGCCCAGGTTTTCCAGCCGGGCACTTCGCGGAAGAACAGATAGCCCATGCCGACGGACAGGAGAATCTCCAGGCATTTGGCGGCGACGAGCACGAAGCTCAGGCTCGGAACGGCCTTCAGGCCGAGCTTGATTCCCGAGCCGATGCTGAGGTTCGCGCCGAGCATGACGGGCAGCAGCAGCAGCTGGTACTTCAGCGCGCTCCAGAACGCAGGGTCGACATGCTTCCCTTGATAGGCGAAGACGGCGTTGATTGCGCCGAGTCCCGCAGCCAGCAGGATCAAGCTCCAGATGACGGTCATGGCGGCCTCCCCGATCGGTTGATGCCGCTAGTGTTTCCCGACCGCAACAGTGTTATCCGCGCGCAGGATCGAGGCGGCTGAGGCGCGTCGGCGGTGGGAGCCGCCGACACGCTGCCGCGCATGGCGCAGCCTAAACTACACCCTGGTCCCGATCAGGACCTTGGTGTGGACTTTTCATCCCGTGAACCGTCAACGGCAGGAACCGTCAACGTCATGAAGGAGCGGCCGCGGCGGCCAGCGCAAGCGGCACGGCACGGGAGCGGGCGCGCTTCGACCAGAGCCGGTCATGCGTCTGGAGCAGGCGCGGCCGCAGCGGGCTGCGAGGGGAGTTGACGGTGCGGCGGAGCAGCACCGGCACCGCCGAGCTGCCGACGAAGACGGCGACACGGGTGAAGTCGCTCTCCTCCATCGCCCATCCGCAGAGCGAGCTGGCTCCGAAGTCGCACCAAAGGAACTGGTGGATGGAATATTTCGGCACGATGACGAGAATCATCCGCTTGCGGAGCAAGCGCTGGAGCACGGCGGTTCGCCTCCTTCGGGATGAGCTGCCTGCGCCTCAGTGTATGCCGGCGAGGAATTGTCCCATGACGGAGAGTCGAACGAAGCCTGCCCGTGTATAGGGCAGGCTTCGCCACGTCTCACGTCTTCTCCAGACGCAGGGAGACCATGTGATGGAACCCGGCTCTGCGGGCCTGCTTGGGGGACAGGGACTTGCGCTTGTATTCCGTGAACCCCAGCTTCTCATACAGGCGGATGGCCGGAACATTGGTCTCCGCGACCTCTTCGATCAGATAGGTGCGGTACGGCAGATGATCCAGCATATGTCGGATCACAGCCGAAGCCGCTCCTTGACCGCGGAAGGACAAGGCAGTGCCGACGAACTCGATCGACCCCGTTTCAGCCGGCGGATCGACAAACGGCTTTTGGAACTCCCTCTTCAGAATGAGAGCGGCCATCGAGCCCTTGAACCAGCCCAGATGCCGGCGGAGCGGCGCGCTCTGAAGGTTGACGGAGAAGCGGCGACAGTCCGTACAGGCGCCGAAGGCCGCCACGCGATCGCCAGCGAGCGCCACATAATATTGATCCAGCACAAACATATGGGCGAACGCCTTTGCGGTGACATCCCGGTCTTTAGAAAAAAACGTGAGCCACTGCGAGAAGCCGTCGGCGAAAATCTCCGCCATCTGGTTTCTGGCCTCTACGCCTGCGCGGTCGGCCCGGACAACCTTAAATGCGTCAGAGTGCTTCATGACGAATCCCCTTCCTTTTTAAGAAACCGTAGGTCAAGAGCGGTCTCGACGGCATCCAAGCAGCTGCTCCAATCGTGGATGATTGTACCCTAATATCAATGAGGCGGACGGTCAACGTGCACCGTCAAGGGCGCATCGGCGCGAGCCGACTCGGCAAGCGCGGTCCGAATCGGCTGCTCTCGCCGCTCGCGGCTCAAGGCCGGCCGCTGCGGAACCGGTCCGGCGTGTCGCCGGTCAGCCGGCGGAACGTGGCGATGAAATGGCTGACGTCGCGGAAGCCGCTGTCCTTGGCGATGAGCCGCAGCGGAGCATCCGGCCGGCTGAGCAGCAGCTCCCGCGCCCGCCGGATGCGCAGCCGCAGCAGGTAGGCGTAAGGCGAAAGGCCGAACAGGCTGCGGAACAGCGTGTTCAGCCGGCGGCCGGATACGCCCGCCCGGGCCGCCATGTCGTCGAGGCTGACCGTCGGCCGGTGCAGGTTCGCCTCGAGCCAGGCGAGCAGCGGCTCCAGCTGGCGCAGCTGCTGCATGACGGCGGTGCCGGCGTCGGCGCTCGCGTACGTGCCGAGCGCGAGCAGGAAGCGGTACGCCTGCTGCGACGCCTCCAAGCCGAGCGGATCGGCCGCCTGCTCCAGCCGGCCGAGCGAATCGAGCAGCAGCGAGCCGAGCGGGGCTTCCTCCTCCCAGCGGTACAGCCCGGGCGCGGCGAGGCCGAGCGAGGCGAGCAGCGGAGCAGCCTCGCCGCCGCTGAACGTCATGTAGACCGTTTTCCAGACCGTGGCATCCGCGCTCCGGTACCGGTGGGGCGCTCCGGGCGGCAGCAGCAGGCCGCTCCCGGAGCGCAGCGTCTCCGAGCGTCCGGCCCACTCGATCCGGCCTGCGCCGGAGACGGTCTGCAGCCAGTGGTACACCGTATAGCCGTCCGGACGATGGAAAGGCTCCTGATCCGGGTTGTACCCGAGGCTCTCCAGCCGGAGCGGAAGCGGCCTTTCCTTGAGCTCGACGGCGACGATGCGGCGATGGCGCGGTCCGGGCTGCTGCATGCGCGTTCCTCCTTTCGACGGTTCCATATTGTTCTATCATACGTCCATATCCTTGGATATCAAGGGGATGGAGGAAGGGATACAATGGTGATATCCTTATATCCCATCCGAAAGAGGGGCTTCTGATGATCTCGAACAAGCTGCCTAAGATTTGGTATGGAGGCGATTACAACCCCGAGCAGTGGGATGCCGCGACATGGTCCGAGGACCATCGGATGTTCAAGCTCGCCGGCATCGACGTGGCGACGATCAACGTCTTCTCGTGGGCGCTCGACCAGCCGGACGAGGACACGTACGACTTCGCCTGGCTCGACGAGCAGTTCGAGCTGCTGCACGGCCAAGGCATCGGCATCTGCCTGGCGACCGGCACCGGCGCGCATCCGGCGTGGATGGCGCGCCGCCACCCCGACGTGCTGCGCGTCGACTACGACGGGCGCAAGCGGCGCTTCGGCGGCCGGCACAATTCCTGCCCGAACAGCCCGTCCTACCGCGCATTCAGCGCCGCGCTGGCGACGAAGCTGGCCGAGCGGTACGGCAGCCATCCGGCGCTGCTCATCTGGCATGTGAGCAACGAGTACGGCGGCTACTGCTACTGCGACAGCTGCGCGGCGGGCTTCCGCGCCTGGCTGCAGGGCCGCTACGGCTCGCTCGAGGAGCTGAACCGCTCCTGGAACACCCGCTTCTGGGGGCATACGTTCTATGATTGGGAAGAGGTCGTGCCGCCGAACGCGCTGAGCGAGGAGTGGGGAGGCCGGCGCACGAACTTCCAGGGCATCTCGCTCGACTACCGGCGCTTCCAGTCGGACAGCCTGCTGGACTGCTTCAAGCTGGAGCGCGACGCGGTGAAGGCGCTCACGCCGGACATTCCGGTGACGACGAACCTGATGGGATTTTACCCCGAACTCGACTATTTCAAATGGGCCAAGGAAATGGATGTCGTCTCCTGGGACAACTACCCGGCGCTCGACACCCCGCACAGCCTGACCGCCATGGCCCATGACCTCATGCGCGGCCTCAAGGCGGGCCAGCCGTTCATGCTTATGGAGCAGACGCCGAGCCAGCAGAACTGGCAGGCGTACAACTCGCTCAAGCGGCCCGGCGTCATGCGGCTGTGGAGCTGGCAGGCGGTCGCGCACGGCGCGGACACGGTCATGTTCTTCCAGCTGCGCCGCTCGGTCGGCGCCTGCGAGAAGTACCACGGAGCCGTCATCGAGCATGCCGGGCATGAGCATACGCGCGTCTTCCGCGAGGTGGCGGAGCTGGGCCGCGAGCTGCAGGCGATCGGCGGCGAGCTGCTGGACGCGCGCGGCGACGCCGCGGTCGGCATCGTGTTCGACTGGGAGAACCGCTGGGCGATCGACCTCAGCAGCGGGCCGACAGTCGCGCTCGACTACGTGAAGGAAGCGCACAAGTACTACGACGCGCTCAGCAAGCAGCATGTCGCCGCCGACATGATCGGCGTGGACGCGGACTTCTCGCGCTACCGCGTCGTCATCGCGCCGGTGATGTACATGGTGAAGCCGGGCTTCGCCGCGGCGGTCGAGCGGTTCGTCGAGGCCGGGGGCACGTTCATCACGACGTTCTTCAGCGGCATCGTCGACGAGCGCGACATCGTGCGCACGGGCGGCTATCCGGGCGAGCTGCGCCGGGTGCTCGGCATCTGGTCCGAGGAGATCGACGCGCTGCTGCCGGAGCGACGGAACCGCATCGTGCTGAGCACGCCGTGGACGGGAGCGGGCGAAAGCGGCCGTCCGAGCGCGGACCGGGGCGCGGCGGAGGCGGCTGCCGAGGCGCGGCGGCAGACTGCGGCAGGCACGGAGCTTGCCGGCACGGCAGCGGAACGGGCGGCCGCGCGCCGGCCTGGCGGCGGGTCGGGGCTCGCCGAGTACGAGTGCGGCCTGCTGTGCGACCTCATCCATAGCGAGGGCGCCGAGGTGAAGGCCGTTTACGGCGACGACTTCTATGCGGGCATGCCGGCGCTGACCGTCAACCGGTTCGGCAACGGGCGGGCGTGGTACGTGGCGACGAGCCCGGACGAGGCGTTCCTCGGCGACTTCCTGCGTGAAGTACGCGCGGAGGCCGGCATCGAGCCGCTCGTCGCCGGGGCGTCCGCGGAGCTGGAGGCGGCGGCGCGCGTGAAGGACGGGCAGCGCTTCCTGTTCCTGCTCAACCATGCGGCCGAGGAAGGATGGGCCGAGCTGAGCACGGGCGGCGACGACCTGCTCGGCGGCGGCGCGAGCGTGGCGGCCGGACGGGTGCGCGTGCCGGCGCGCGGCGTGCGGATCATCCGCCAGCGCGGGTAGCGCAGGCCACGGAGGCGCGTGCGGTCCATACGCAAGCGGGAAGCGCCGACACGCGGCGCGCGTATGGTCCACGAGCTTAGAAGGTTCAAGCAAGCCGCTCCGAACGTCCGTCGGGACGCTCGGAGCGGCTTGCTTTTCTCTAGTGGCTCTAGGGGGCAGCCTCCAGCCGCTGGGGACCTGTGCTGCCCTGCCGCGATGCAAAGGACGGTCGACTCCCCGTCGGGCCGGTTCCCCCGGCTTCCGCCATCCAAGGCTCTGTTGGACTCTCTCGTTTCGCCATGACGCCTCAACTTTGGAGAACTCGATGCAAGCGCAAGATCCGGCTATGGACAGCCCGGGCTCCGGAGGGTAAAGTCATGGAATGACGAGAAGGGAGGCAGACGCATGGAAACGAAGGACAGAAGCGGCAGCTCGCGGGAAAAGGCAAGCCTGCTGCAGATTCCCTTGCCGGAGCTGTTCAGCTGGCCGGCGGTGCTGGGCTACTTGACGAGGTCGAGCGACGAGGCGCTGTACCGGGTCGACGGCAGCGAGGTGACCAAGCTGTTCGAGCGCGAAGGCGAGCTGGCGCTGGTCCGATTCCGCTATCGGGAGGGGGCTCATGCGCTCGAGGCGGCGTTCCTGCCGATCGGCCCGGCTGCGAGCGTCCGCGCGCCTGCCGGCCCGGCCTTCGCCGCCCGCGAGGCGTCCGCGCCTTCGCCCGCGCCTTCGCCCGCCGAGCCCGATGAGCCGGCCGCCCGGCCGGACAGCGGCCTCCTGGCAGACGGATCGGCTGCCGCGCTCGGCGCAAGCCCTCCTTCCGCCGCGATGCTGGCGCATGTGCGCCGCTACGCCGAGGAGTGGTTCGACCTGGACCGCGACCTGGCGCCCTTTTACCGGCTGACGGACGCGGACCCGCTCCTGCGAGAGGTGGGGCAGACGCTGCGAGGCTTGCGGATGGTCGGCATCCCCGACCTGTTCGAGGCCGCGTGCTGGGGCATCATCGGCCAGCAGATCAACCTGCCGTTCGCCTATGCGCTCAAGAAGCGCTTCACGGAGACGTTCGGCAGCTCCGTCCAGCATGAGGGCGAGACGTACTGGAGCTTCCCGAAGCCCGAGGCGGTCGCCGCGCTGGAGCCGCCCGACATCGCGGCGCTGCAGATGACGACGCGCAAGTCGGAATACTTGATCGGCGTCGCCGGCCGCGTCGCGGACGGCACGCTGGACAAGCGGGAGCTGGAGGCCGCGGACTGGGCGGAGGCGGAAAAAAGGCTGACGGCGATCCGCGGCATCGGGCCGTGGACCGCCCACTACGTCATGATGCGCTGTCTGCGCATGGCGGAGGCGCTGCCTGCCGCCGATGTCGGATTGCAGCATGCGATCCGGATCGCGGCGGGGATGGACCGCAAGCCTACCGCCGCCGAGGTGAGGGAGCAGGCGCGGGCGTGGGCAGGCTGGGAGGCCTATGCGACCTTTTATCTTTGGCGCACGCTTTACTAGGACTATAGGATGATAAGAGAGACGAGCGGCCTTCGCGGCCGCTCGTCTCTCTTTTTGCTTTGTCCCGGCGCGCCGCGCCGTCGGGAACGGCGCGTCGCCGCGTTTCCGCGCTGCGGCGCCTATTATCGCGCGATTCGGAGGCCGAAATCCGACGCCGCGCCATCAACGCGCTGCGAAGAGGAAAGGCCGGATTTCCTTTTCATAGAGCGACCATTAACGAGAAATATTTCAATAACCGATAATAATCGACAGCAAGTGACATTAGTTCGATGGTACTATGTGAAGAGCGATTATATGAGTCGGGGCCTATTGGTAGAGCCGCTCAAATCAGGGATGCTAGAGGAGGAGATGGGAGCTTGGAGAAAAGGTTGCCGAAAGTTGTCATATGGGGTGGAGGAGTCGCCGGAATGAGCGCTGCGCACGAGCTGGCCGAGCGGGGCTTCGAGGTGTCCGTCTACGAGGCCCGAAGCGTGCCCGGCGGCAAGGCCCGCAGCATGGAAGCCAAGGGCACCGGCACGGATGGCCGCAAGGACCTGCCGGGCGAGCATGGCTTCCGCTTCTTCCCGAAGTTCTACCGGCATGTGACCGATACGATGAAGCGCATCCCGCTGGCCAGCGGCCCCGGGAGCGGCAGGCTGGACCATCTGCTCGGCTACGGCCGCACAAGCGTGTTCGACAATCTGGTCGAAGGGACGAGGCTCGGCCTCGCGTTCGACGACCGGAGCATGCTGCCTTTCCTTACGGAATTCCCCGAATCGATCTCCGACCTCAAGGTGCTGTTCACCTCGCTGTTCGAGAACCATCTCGGCCTGACGGCGGAGGAGGCGTCGCTGTACGGCACGAAGCTGTTCGAGCTGGCCTCCAGCAGCAAGCTGCGCCGCTACCTCGACTACCAGCGGGTGTCGTGGTGGGACTTCATCGAAGCGGACAAGCAGTCCGAGCAGTACAAGCGGATCTTCGTCGGCCTCTCCCGCATCCTCGTCGCCGCCAAGGCCCAGGAGGCCAACGCCTGCACGATCGGCACGGTCGGAGCGACGCTCATGCTCGACATGGTGACGCCCGGCGGCAGCGCCGACCGGCTGCTGAACGGCCCGACCAACGAAGCCTGGCTGTTCCCCTGGTACGAGCATCTGGAGTCGATGGGCGTCAAGTTCTACCGCGACGCTCCGCTGAAGGCGATCCATTGCGAGAAGGGCGTCGTCACCGGCGGAACCGTGCTGCTGGACGGACAGGAGCAGCTCGTCGTCGGCGACTGCTACATCGCGGCGCTGCCGGTCGAAGTGATGGCGGGCCTGCTCACCGAGGAGCTGGTGCAGGCCGATCCGCTGCTCGGGAGCATCCGGCCGCTGAGCGAGTCGGTCGAGTGGATGAACGGCGTCCAGTTCTATCTGAACGAGGACGTCGAGCTGATCCACGGCCATATCATCTGCATGGACAGCCCTTGGGCGCTGACGCTCGTCTCGCAGAAGCAGTTCTGGCCGGGCATCGACTTGTCCGAATACGGCAACGGCAACGTCCGCGGCGTGCTTTCGGTCGACGTGTCGGACTGGGAGTCCGAGGGCGTCCTGTTCGGCAAGCCGGCGATGAAGTGCTCGGCCGAGGAGATCAAGCAGGAGGTCTGGCAGCAGCTCAAGGATCATTTCAACCACGGCGCGGACGTGCTCCATGACGGGCTGCTGGAGGCCTGGTTCCTCGACGAGGACATCCAGTTCCCCAACCCGCACGAGGCGACCAACATGGAGCCGCTGCTCGTCAACCGCGTCCACACCTGGGACCTGCGGCCGAACGCCTACACCGCGATCCCGAACTTCTACCTCGCCTCCGACTACGTCCGCACCAATACGGATCTGGCGACGATGGAAGGCGCCAACGAGGCGGCCAGGCGAGCCGTCAACGCCATTATCGATCATTATGAGATCAAGGCTGACAAATGCCGGATCTGGGACATGTACGCGTTCGATCTGCTCGCACTGTGGCAGCGCAACGACAAGTCCCGGTGGGAAGACGGCCTTCCCTGGAACGGCAAGATTGTCGGCTAGCTGATCGGAAGGAAAGCCTTGCCGTGATTGAATACATTCTTGCGCGCGAATTCCAGGGGCTGATGTATTATCTGACCGCCTGCCTGCTGTTCCTCATCATCACTCCGCGAGTGTCCTTCATGCGCTTCGGCCGCAAGCTGCTGTTCGTCGGCATCCTGGCGGCGATGTCCTACTTCTATCTGGGGTACGAGGAGATCGACCCGCTCGTCTACGCGTTCCATCTGGTGCCCGTATGCGTCGCGCTGATCGCGATCTACGAAGGCTGGATTCCGGGAGTGGCGACGGCGGCCGCATTCATCTGGGGCAATATCTTCATCGCGGGCAACGAATGGATGCCCGCCACGATCGCTTCGTCGCTCGTCGCGGCCGCGGGCATCGCCTACCATTACCGGATGCCTTCCCCCGAGACGCTGAAGCGGATGCTGACGACGCACTTCCTGCTGGTCGTCGGCTACATGGCGCTGTTCATCGGCGTGTCGATCGCGACGCGCGAGCCGCTCGACTACGAGCGGATGCTGGTGACCGGGATCGGCACGCTGCTCTCCTCTCCGCTCGTCGCCTACACCTACTATCTGGTCAAGCACCAGGAAAGGCTGACGGAGGAGCTGTTCAACGCGGAGAAATACCATCTGATCGGACAGCTAACCGCTTCGATCTCGCATGAGATCCGCAACCCGCTGACGACGGCGCGCGGGTTCCTGCAGCTGATGGGCCGCTCCGGCCTCGATGCCGAGACGCTGGAGCGCTACCGGACCAACGCGCTGGAGGGCATCGACGGAGCCAACGCCATCATCACCGACTACCTCAACTACAGCAAGCCGTCGGTGGACGAGCCTCGGCTGCTCGACGTCCGCCAGGAGCTGGCGAGCGTCGAGCAATGGGTCAAGCCGCTTTGCGTCATGACCGGGGTGGAGCTCGTCTCGAGGCATAACGTCCAGGAGGAGCTGCTCGTCGTGGGGGACTCCAAGAAGCTGCAGCAATGCCTCCTCAACGTCATGAAAAACGCCATCGAGTCGATGCCCGAAGGGGGCGTGCTGACGGTCAGCTCCCGCAAGGAGAACGGCAAAGTGCTCATCTTCATCCGGGATACCGGCATCGGAATGAACGAGCAGCAGCTCCAGCGGATCGGCATGCCGTTCTATACGACCAAGGAAAAAGGAACTGGACTCGGCCTCATGGTCGTCACGAATTTGATCCAGGCGATGGGCGGCAAGCTGCACTTCCGCAGCAAGCCCGGCCAGGGCACGATCTGCGAGGTGCATCTGCCGATCCAGAAGGACGACGAGCCGGTTATCCCCCAACCCGCTCGATAGACAGCTCCCACAGCCTGGTGTCGGCAGGCGGGGGAGGCTCGGCGGACAGGGCGAAGGAACGGTCCTCGAGCTCCAGCCGGCAGCCGGCGGGCAGCCGCGCGAGCAGCCAGCCGGACACGCGCCCGGCCGCAGGCGGATCGTACAGCATGCCCCCGAGCGGGCTGCCGCCGACGGACAGGCACGGCAGCGGCGCCGCGCCGGAGAAGCCTCCGGCCGACACCCGGATCAGATAGACGCCTCCGGCAGCAACTTCCATCGCGACGCCTTCGCTCTTCGGAGCGGAGGCGTTTTTGCGCTTTTCGTTCGGTCCGTCCGGCGAGGCGGGAGCGGATCGGGCCGAGGCTTCCAGGCGGACCCGAATCTGATGGCGGCAGACGAGACGCGCCAGGCGTCTGGGGCGGGAAGGCATCGGCAGTCCTCCTTTCCTTCCGGCTGAGGCGATCGGATGCCTCCGCTTTCATCTTATGCGGAACGACGGCTGTATAAGAAAGTTGATTTTAATTAAAATTTGTTGACATAAAGTTTCGGGAAATCTATACTTTCGTTGAATTATAGAAAGCGCTGCCAATCAGGTTCGCCTAACAAGGTCGGAAGGGAGGGCGCAGACGGGCCGCCCGGCTGCGGTCCGGGCAAACAAACCACTTTTCGGGAGGCATGAGCTTCATGAACAAGCATCATCCGCAACCGCTTCTGAAAGCGTTTTTAAGTTGGCTTCTCATCCTGGCCCTGGCCGCTCCGGCAGGGGGCGCCGGAACGGCTGCGGCGGCTCCGTCGGGCGGACAGCCGGACGAGCCGACAGCCGCCCAGACCGTCTACGGGCTGGCCGAGCCGTCGGCATTCCAGACCTTCATCACGGCAGACGGCGACCGGCTGATGGACGGCGATCAGGAGTTCCGCTTCGCCTCGCTCAATTACCCCGGCGCGCTCGGAGACCCCGAGTTCGCGCAGGACGACGCGCTGCGCTCGATCCGCGCGATGGGCGGCAAGGTCACGCGCTCCTATGTGCCGTCCGTGCTGCGCTACGACGGCGCGAACGCCGATTCGGCGTTCATCCTCGGGCCGGACGCGGACGGCGTCATGCAGTTCAGCGAGGAGGGCTTCCGCAAGATGGACCGGATGCTCGCCCTGGCGAACCGCACCGGCGTGCGGGTCATCGTGCCGTTCGTCGACCAGTGGCAGTGGGTCGGCGGCATCGAGAGCTTCGTGAACTTCGTGTATCCCGGCACGATTACCGGCGATGCGGCGACGGACCCGGACGGCTGGAAGTTCTATACGGACGAGAAGGTCATCGGCCTGTTCAAGCAGACGGTCGCCTACATGCTGAACCGCACGAACACGATCACCGGCGTGAAATACAAGGACGACATGGCGGTCCTCGCCTGGGAGACGGGCAACGAGCTCGGCGGCTACAACCAGGACAAGTTCCCGCAGGCGTGGACGACGGAGATCGCCCGCTACATCAAGGAGGAGCTGCAGCCGCAGCAGCTGCTGCTGGACGGACGGTTCGCGATCGACTCGGGCTCGCTGACGGACCCGAACATCGACGTCGTCGGCAACCATTTCTACACGGGCAACTTCATCGACAAGGTGAACGGGGACCGGGCCGCATCCAAGGGCAAGAAGCCGTACATCCTCGGGGAGTTCGGCCTCTACACGGACCAGGAGCCGGTCGACGCGCTGTTCGACGCGGCGCTGCAGAACGGCACCTCCGGCGCGCTCATCTGGTCGCTGCGCCCGCACAAGGAGGACGGCGGCTTCTACTGGCATGACGAGAACCCGGGCAACTGGGCGTCCTACCACTGGCCGGGCTTCTCGGCCGGCGATTATTACGGCGAGACCGGCATCATCCGCACGGTGTACAAGTACGCCCATTATATGGACAAGCTGGATGCCGCCAAGACGACCGCGGTGCCGCCGATTCCGGCTCCGGACGGCGCGCCGAGGCTGCTGCCGATCGCGTCGGTGGCGGACATCCGCTGGCAGGGCTCGGTCGGGGCGGCCGGCTACGAGGTGCAGCGCTCCGAGGACGGCCAAGACTGGGTCACGGTCGGCGACGGCGTCTCGGACGGCGGACGCGCCGGGACGAAGGCGTTCCATGACGAGCGGGCCATCACGGGCAAGAGCTACGAGTATCGGGTGCGCGGCGTCAATGAAAGCGGCGAGTCCGCCTGGTCGAACGTCGTGCGCGTGGAGGCGGCGCGCCATCTCGTCGCCGACGAGATGAGCCTGCTGCAGAGCCCGCTTGAAGCCCGCAGCACCTATGCGTTCGACCATACGTCCAACGTCACGAACGCGGCGGACAGCTGGAACGAGCTCGGCATCGGCTTCAAGGCCCAAGTCGGCACGGAGTCCGGCGGCACGGTCACCTATGCTTCCCCGGTCGCGCTGAAGCGCGCCGCGGCGAAGGTCGAAGGCGCCGGCTCGGTCCGCTGGTTCGCGTCGAGCGAGCCGTACGCGGGCTATGTCGAGGTCGAAGCCGACGCGAAGGACGGCTGGTCGACCGCCGGCAGCCTGCCGGCGGACACCCGTTTCGTCAAGCTGCTGCTGGAAGGCGGCGCCAGGGTGAAAGTCGACCGCGTGGAGCTGGAGTACGACTACGACGGCACCGGCTGGCAGCCGTTGCCGGAGCGCAGCCGCAAAGGCTTCGTCGTGGACCGGGAGTTCACGGAGCTGCCCGCGTCCAAGCCGGACGAGCTGGAGCTGCGGGACGGCCGTCAGCAGACCGGCGGACAGGCGGTGCTGGCGAATGCGGGAGCGGCCGAGGCTGAGCTCGTCTATTCGGTGCCGGCTGACCTGAGCTCCTACCGGTTCGTCGCCTATGCGCCGGAAGGAAGCGCGGGCCTGAGGCTGGAGGCGTCCATCGACGGCATCTCGTACCGTCCGCTCCAGCCCGCCCTGGCGAAGGAAGCGACGGCGGAGGGCTGGAGCAAGCTCGCCTATTCGAGCTTCGATCTGCCGGCGTCGACGCGCTACGTCCGCGCGGCGTTCCCGGACGGGGCGGACGGAGTCGGACTGGCCCGCGTCGAGCTCGGCTACGGCAGCAGCCTCGTGCCGCTGACCGAGGCTCCTCCGGCGAACGTGATGGAGGACGGCGAGTATGACTTCGGCCGCGACGACTCGATCGCCGCTCGGTACGAACGCGACGGCAACGGAGACGGCATCTCGATCTCGCTGGACGGCCAGGTCCGCTTCAAGGGCAGCTACGGCGTCCGGCTCGGCTACGAGCTCGGCTCGGCGGGCTACGCCGGCTTGTCCCGCCCGCTTGGCGGAGCGGACCTCGACGGCTTCGACGCGCTGCATGCCTGGGTGAAGCCGGACGGCAGCGGCAACAAGCTGAGCTTCCAGCTGACGGCCGGCGATGGCCGCGTCTGGGAAGCGCCGGTCGCGCTGTCCGGCACGGCGGCGCGTGTCGTGGAGATCAAGCTGGCGGACTTCGTCCAGCCGCAGTGGAACAAGGACACCGCCGGCGAAGGGACGATGGACCTGAGCTCGGTCCAGCGCTTCGCGCTGATCGTCAGCGGGAGCGAGTCGGTCGCGGCATCGTCGGGCTCGATCGTCGTCGACGACGTGAAGCTGGCGAACGCGTCCAAGCTGGACAGCTTCGAGGGCTACGGCGGCTACAACGCGCTCGTGCAGAAGGCATTCGCCCGCAACGCCGGCGGCGGCCTGCTCGACGTGTCGCTCGACGCCTCGCGCAAGTCCGAAGGCGGCTACGGCCTGCGCATGGACTACGACTTCAGCGGCCCGGGCTATGCCGGAGGCAGCTTCACGCCGGACTACCTGCGCCTGAGCGGGTATGACGGCTTCAGCTTCTGGCTGCAGCCGGACGGCGCGGGCAACGAGCTGGCGATCCAGTTTTCAGATGAGGACGGCAAGTTCTGGGAAACGAAGATGGTCATGCGCGGGAGCGATTCAAGGCTCGTCCAGGTGCCGTTCGAGGCGTTCCGCCATCCGGGCTGGTACGGCGGCAGCCCCGACGCGCGGCCGGATTCGAGCCGGCTCATCCAGACGTTCTCCCTCTATCTCGGAGGAACGCCGGACTCGCGGTCGAGCGCGGGCACGATCTACATCGACGACATCCAAGGCGCGAGCTTCGCGGCCGAGCTGGAGCAGGCGCAGGTGACGATCGACAAGTCCGCCGCCGAGGTGAGGACGCTGCCGGCGACGCTGCGCGGCACGGCGAGCGGCGTGAAGGACGTCCGCCTGAGCATCGGCAAGGACCGGTTCCACGCGCCGGTCGGAGCGGACGGCCGCTGGTCGTACGCGACCTCGCGCATCGCCAACGGCGACAAGGAAGTCGTCGCGGCGGCGGAGCGCTTCGACGGCACGGCGGTGGCCACGGACAGGCTCGTCCTGAAGGTCGACGTGCCGGGCAACACGTATGACGACGGAGCCGAGCCGGTCGTGAAGAACCTGCTGCTCAACCCGGGCTTCGAGGAAGCGGTGGACGAGGCGGCCTGGCCGGTGCTGCCGAAGCATTGGAGCAGCAAGGACGCGGCCGGGGCCGACGTCGCGGGCGGCATCGTCAAGTTAGAGGGCGGCGCGCGCACGGACAAGTATTCGCTCGTCCACTGGAACGACACGGCGTACGAGGTCACGACCTCGCAGGAGGTGTCCGGGCTGGAGCCGGGCGTCTACGAGGTCCGCGCCTGGACGAAGTCCAAGGGCGGCCAGCAGGCGGCGGAAGTGATCGCCGCGGGGGACGGCGGCGCCGTCAAGAGCGCCGCCATCCCGAAGGGCGAGGCGAGCTGGGCGAGCGTCCGGCTGAGCGGCCTGGAGGTGCGCGAGGGCAAGCTGACCGTCGCGATCCATTCCAAGGACCTCGGCGGCAACTGGATCAAGGTCGATGACCTGACCCTGGTCAGGACAGGCGAGCTTGAAGGCGGCGGCGCGACGCCGACGCCGCAGCCAAGCGGAGAGCCGACGTCGACGCCGAGTCCGAGCGAAGAGCCGACGTCGATGCCAAGTCCGAGCGGAGATCCGACGCCGAGTCCGAGCGGAGAGCCGACGTCGACGCCGAGTCCGAGCGGAGAGCCGACGTCGACGCCAAGTCCGAGCGGAGAGCCGACGCCGAAGCCGAGCGGAGAGCCGACGTCGACGCCGAAGCCGAGCGGAGAGCCGACGTCGACGCCGAGGCCGAGCGGAGAACCGACGCCGACGCCGAAGCCGAGCGGAGAGCCGACGTCGACGCCAAGTCCGAGCGGAGAGCCGACGCCGAGTCCAATGCCAACGCCGAGTCCGACGCCGAAGCCGAGCGAAGAGCCGACGCCGACGCCAAGTCCGAGCGGAGAGCCGACGTCGACGCCGAGCGCGTCGCCGAGCGTCGCGCCGCAGCCGACGGACGGTCCGACGGCGTCTCCGACAACGAGCCCGATTCCGGCCTTCCGCGATCTGGACCGTGCTCCATGGGCGCGCGACGCGATCGCGGAGCTGACGGCCAAAGGCATCCTGCGCGGCACCGAGCCAGGCGTCTTCGAGCCCGGCAAGCCAGTCACGCGCGCCGAGTTCATCACGATGCTGCATCGCGTCTTCGGCTTGGCGGCTGCGGGTACGGGCAGCAAATTCCGCGACGTGAAGGCGGACTCGTGGTACGTGGAAGCGGTCGCAGCGGCGGCCGAGCTCGGCCTCGTCAGCGGCTCCGGCGGTGGACGCTTTGAGCCGGGACGCGACATTACCCGCGAGGAGATGGCCGTCCTGGCGGCGCGCTATCTGCGTCATGCCGGGGCTTCCCCGGCTAGCGATGCTGCCGCGCTGAGCGCCTTCCGGGACGCCGGCCAGGCGGCATCGTACGCCCGCGAGGCGCTGGCGGAGCTCGTTTCCGCCGGCGTCATGAACGGCACCGGCGCGAACAAGCTGCAGCCGAAAGGCCCGGCGACCCGCGCCCAGGCCGCGGTCATCCTGCAGCGGCTGCTGAAGCTGCTGCCGTAAGCCGGCTCCTCCTCCCCTCAAGGAGGGCCGCAGCGGAACGCACCTTTACGCTGCATTCGCTCGCGGTTGCGCGAAAGGGGTCCAAACTACCATCATGCGACGTGCGAGTCGTGCGGGGATTAGCTAAAGGGGTCCGGACTACCTTCATTCGACGTGCCAGTCGTGCGAGGATGCGAGGAAGGGGTCCGGACTACCTTCATTCGACGTGCCAGTCGTGCGAGGATGCGAGGAAGGGGTCCAAACTACCTTCATGTGACGTGCCAGTCGTGCGGGGATGCGAAGAAAGGGGTCCAAACTACCTTCATGCACGTGCCCGGCATGAGAGGGTACGCGGAGGGGGTCTGGACTACCTTCATTCGACGTGCCAGTCGTGCGAGGATGCGAGGAAGGGGTCCAAACTACCTTCATGCACGTGCCCGGCATGAGAGGGTACGCGGAAGGGGTCGGGACTACCTTCATGCGACGCGCCAGTCGTGCGAGGATGCGCGGAAGGGGTCCAAACTACCTTCATTCGACGTGCCAGGCGTGCGAAGGTGCGAGGAAGGGGTCCAAACTACCTTCATGCGATGTGCCAGTCCTACGAAGGTGCCCGGAAGGGGTCCGGACTACCGTCATGCGATATGCCATCAGCTAGGCGAGCCAGAGGACCGATTGCCTCGATGCGACTTTATATGCCAACGACGCGCCAGACGCTTAGAAGCCTGTTTTTCCGCTTTCTGTTTCGCTAACGATGCAACAGACGCTTAGACGTCGATCGACTCGTCTTTTCGACCAACTAGACGCCTTTTTCCAACGCTAAGCTTCCCACGAGTCGTTACGTTTTTGCTGGGCGAAATTCTGCCAGCGTAACGAGCTGTTTCGTCGTTAGCAAACGTTGTCAAGACCCCGTCTCGTTTTTGGATGCCGATTCTGTGCTCATCGGGCTGAAAAGTCAGGCATGCTGAAGCCCAGGGCTCGTCCGGGTTTCTGTATCCGGTGCTGCGACGTGAGCGGCAAGAGCGGCACGTCTGTTGCGATGAAGAAGGAAGGCCTCGGCAATCCTGATTTCCGTACCCTGTACCCTCGCCATCCTACCTGCAGCCCGTCTATTCCAAAGAGGATAGGCGGGCTGTTTGCTGTCCGGCCCTAAGCTTCACAAGTGTGCTGTCCGGCCACTTGCCGTACGAGCCGGTCAGCCATGTGCTCCCCGTCTACATGCCGAGCGAGCAGGCCCGAAGCTCTGGAAAAGACTTCCAAAATAGCCTAGCCTCTGCTAGAGTAAAGCTAAACGAAAGAAGAGGGGGCTGCGGATGAGCAGCAGAACGTGGAAGGCAAGCAAGGAGTGGAGCTGGCGAAGAGTCGCCATTGGGCTCGGATTGGCGGCGTTCCTGGTGCTCGGCTACCTGGCGAACGCGGATCTTCCTTGGCGGACGACGCTGGAAAAGCAGGGAATCAGTCCGGGCGGAGCCGGCGAAATCGATCGGATCCACATCTTTAGGATGGAGGACGGGCAATTAAAGGAGACTTCGATCAAGGCGGACAGCTTGGCTCACATGACCGCGCTGCTCGAGGCGCTCGCTCCGATGAAGCTGGCCCGCGGGCCGTTCAGCCCCGAGCCGGCAATCGGCGGAATTTCGAACAGCTACTCCGTCTCCATCTATGAAAAAGGAAGGCTGGACGATCCAACGATGGTGTCCCTGAAATCCGGAACCGTCTCCATCAGCAACCGCAAAGCCAGCGACAGCTACACGATCACCGGAGGCTTCGACCTGGAGAAGTTCGATCGCCTCATCGAGAGCATGAAAGGGGAATGAGCGATGGAATGCAGTCGCATCGTGCCCGTGCTGAGAATGTTCGACCTTGATAAGACCCGGGAGTTCTACCTGGACTTCCTGGGAGGGGAGCTGCTCGGCGAGCCTCCGTTCGAGCCGTCAATGCCTCTTTACCTGTTCGTATCGCTGGGCGGGTGCGAGCTGCATCTGTCGGAGCATTTCGGAGACGGGATGCCGGGGGCCAATCTGCGCATCGAGACGGCCGGCGTGCAGGCCTTCCAGCAGGCCCTGCTGGCCAAAGCCTATCGGCATGCAAGGCCGGGCCTCGAAAAGCCGCCCTGGGGCGGGCTGGAGATGACGGTGCAGGATCCGGCCGGCAACCGGCTTACGTTCTACGAGCGGTAGAGTTAGCCGAACGGCAGAAGCCGGGAGCGGGCCGAGGCGCAGAGCGGGACGGCCGAATCAAGCAGGTACGCTCCACCGTGAAGCAAGAGAAGACAGGACATCCTTGCCGGGACGGAAGGGCAGGCAAGAACGGCTATAGCCGGATCGGGCCTGTCTTTTTGCCGATGCGCTTGCTAGGCTGGAGGAAACCACTTAGGACGGGAGAACGATATCGCATGACGCTCATCATCGAACCTTGCGGCCTCGACCGCAAGCAAGTCCTGCTGAACCTGTACCCGCTCTATCTCCATGATCTGGCGGGCATCCGCGGCGTGCTGCCGAACCGGCACGGCGTCTTCGAGGAAGATGACGGCATCGCCACGCTGCAAGAGCAGCAGGCGGAGTTCGCGATCTGGTGGGAAAAGGAGGGGCTGCTGTTCCCTTATCTTCTCGTCGAGGACGGCCTGCCGGCGGGCTTCGCGCTCGTCGCCTCGGGCCCTTACGCGGTCGACGGCAGCGAGTTCACGCTGCAGGAGTTTTTCCTGCTGCGGCCCTACCGGGGACAAGGCCGGGCCGAGCGCGCGGCCCGAGAGCTGTTCTGCCGCCATCCGGGTCGCTGGGCGCTGTTCACGACGGCGTCGGAGTCCAACGCGGGGGCGATCTCGTTCTGGCGCAGGACGCTGCGGGCGGCGGCCCCGGAAGGCGCATACGAGGAAAAGGACGAAGACATGGAGTACTATGGCTTCGGCAAGCTGTTCCGATTCCGCAGCGTCGAAGGGGCGGGCGCAGCGCCCGGCAACGCAGCGCCCGGCAGCGCAGCGCCAGGCAATGCAGCGCCAAGCAACGCAGCGCCCGGAAGCGCAGCGCCCGGCAGAGCAGCGCCCGACAGCGCCACGCCAGGCAGCGCAGGACCCGACAGCGCAGCGCCCGACAGCGCAGCGCCCGGAAGCGCAGCGCCCGGCAGAGCAGCGCCAAGCAACGCAGCGCCCGGCGGCTCCCCGCTGGGCCGCCCAGCGGCGTCGCCGCCTGCCGAGCCCGCAGCCTCGCCGCTCTCCTCCGGCATCACGCTGCGCCTCGCGGCGGCTGATGCCGACCTGGACGCGCTCGCGGAGCTCGACGCGCTCGTCGTCGGCCACGGCGGCCGCCGAGAAGCGCTCGCCGCCCATGCGGCGGCGAGCTGCTGCCTCCTCGCCGAGCGGGAGGGCCGGCTGGCCGGCTATGCGGCATGGGACCGCGGCTTTTTCGGCCGGGAGTTCCTGCAGCTCTTGATCGTGCACCCCGCCGAGCGGCGCGCCGGCATCGGCCGCACGCTGCTGCTGGGCTGGCTGGAGCGCTGCTCCGGCGAGCGCGCCTTCACCTCGACGAACCGCTCCAACGAACCGATGCGGGCGCTGCTGGAGGCGGCGGGCTTCGAGGCGAGCGGCATCGTCGACCATCTGGACGAAGGCGATCCGGAGCTCGTTTTCAGCGTGGCGGTTGCCTCGGACGATCCGGTCTGATACGGTAAGGGATGCACAAGCGCTTCCGCGAAAGGGAAGCGGGATCGGGAGGAATGGACATGGACAGCAAGGAACGCTTCTCCAGCCGAGTGGAGGACTACGTCAAGTTCCGGCCGGGCTATCCGGCGGAGGCGATCGACGCCATCCTGGAGCAGGGAGGGCTCGCGCCGGAGTCGGCGGTCGCTGACATCGGGGCGGGCACGGGCATCTTTTCGGGCCTCCTGATGGAAAGGGGGCTGCGCGTCATGGCGATCGAGCCGAACGCCGACATGGCGCGCGCGGCCTGGACGGCGCATGGTCCGAACGAGCTGTTCGGCATCATGCTGGCGCCGGCGGAGGATACGGGGCTGGCGAGCGAATCGCTCGACGCGATCGTCTGCGCGCAGTCGTTCCACTGGTTCGACCAGGAGGCGGCCAAGGCGGAGTTCGCGCGCATCCTGAAGCCGGACAAGCGCGCTTTCCTCGTGTGGAATTCGCGGCTCACGGCCGGCACGCCGTTCCTCGAGCGCTACGAGGCGCTGCTGCACGAATACGGCACCGACTACGCCAGCGTCAACCACCGCAACATCTCGCCGGAGCGGCTGCAGGCGTTCTTCCGCGAGGGCACGCTGACGCGCCGGGCGTTCCCGAACCGCCAGCGGTTCGACTACGAGGGCGTCAAGGGGCGGCTGCTCTCCTCCTCCTACGCGCCGCAGGCCGGCGATCCGCGGCATGAGCCGATGCTGGCGGAGCTGCGCCGCATCTTCGACGAGACGCAGCAGGACGGCACGATTGATTTCGACTACGAGACGGAAGTGTTCAGCGGCGAGGTATAGACGGCAGGGCGAGGCCTCCTTCGGGGACCGTTCCGGCCGCCGATTGACAAGCGCCGCGCCATTCGCTAAAGTGAGAGCGAACAAGCATAGAAGCGTGGAAGGGAAGCAGTAGCGGAGCGAATCTGCGGATCAGAGAGCCGGCGGTTGGTGCGAGCCGGAGCGACAGCCGCCCGCGAAATACATCCTGGAGCTTGCGCGTCCGAACCTGCCTCCTCGGCAGAAGGACGCGGACGGCAGCCGGCCGTTATCCGGCAGAGCGGAGCCTTGCTCTGGGCTTGCCTTCTGAGGCAGCCTGCGCAGAGGCTCAACTCAGGGTGGTACCGCGATGACTCGTCCCTGTCTTTGGACAGGGAGGGGTCTTTTCTTTTTCCGCTTTTCCACGAACGAACGACCATATGGAGGGATACGAGATGACGAAGAACCAAGCGGCCGTGAACGCGGCGCTGCTCGACGATCTGGAGTACCGGGGCCTGGTCTACCAGGTCACGAACCGCGAGGAGCTGGAAAAAGCGCTGGCCGAAGGGCCGATCACGCTGTACTGCGGCTTCGACCCGACGGCGGACAGCCTGCACATCGGCAGCCTGCTGCCGATCCTGATGCTGCGCCGCTTTCAGCTGGCGGGCCACAACTCGATCGCGCTCGTCGGCGGCGGCACCGGCCTGATCGGCGATCCGAGCGGCCGCTCCACGGAGCGCTCGCTCAACACGGACGAGACGGTCGCCGGCTGGACGCAGGCGCTCGGCAAGCAGCTGTCGCGCTTCCTCGACTTCGAGACGCCGCAGAACCCCGCCCGCCTCGTCAGCAACTACGACTGGCTGGCGCCGCTCGACATCATCACGTTCCTGCGCGACATCGGCAAGAACTTCACCGTCAACTACATGCTCGCCAAGGACTCGGTCGACTCGCGGCTGGCCAACGGCATCTCGTTCACGGAGTTCAGCTACATGATCCTGCAGGCGTATGATTTCTTGAAGCTGAACCAGGACCACGGCGTGCGGCTGCAGCTCGGCGGCAGCGACCAGTGGGGCAACATCACGGCGGGCCTCGACCTGATCGGCAAGACCGGCGGCAGCGGCGCATACGGCATCACGATGCCGCTCGTGACCAAAAGCGACGGCAAGAAGTTCGGCAAGTCCGAGTCGGGCGCCGTCTGGCTCGACCGCTCCAAGACGAGCGCGTACGCGTTCTACCAGTTTTGGATCAACACCGACGACGCGGACGTCGTCCGGTTCCTGAAGTACTTCACGTTCCTGACGCGCGAGGAGATCGCGAGCTTGGAGGCGCTCGTCGCCTCGCAGCCGGAGAAGCGCGAGGCCCAGCGCGAGCTGGCCCGCCAGGTGACCCGCATCGTGCACGGCGAGCAGGCGGTGGAGAGCGCCGAGAAGATCACGGCCGCGCTGTTCTCCGGCGACGTCACGCAGCTGAGCGAGGACGAGCTCGTCGAGGCGCTGTCGGACATGCCGACGACTGTGCTCGCGGATGCCGAATCGACCGGCCTCATCGACCTGCTGGTCGAGACGAAGGCCGCACCGTCGCGCCGTCAGGCCAAGCAGGACATCGAGAGCGGAGCGGTAGCGGTGAACGGCGTCAAGCAGACCGGCATCGACACCGCGCTGACGGCGGAGCATCGCCTGCATGGCCGCTACCTCGTGCTGCGCCGCGGCAAGAAGAACTACTACCTCGTGAAGTTCGAGTAGAAGATTACAAGACAAAAGCGGGACGAAGCCGAGCAGCGCTCGGCCTCGTCCCGCTATTTTGATTTGTCGCGTCTTCTGGACGACGATTTCCTGAGCCAGCCGATCGTGCTCCTCGACGATCTCGGGCTTTTCCTTCAAGAGAAAGGACTGGAAACGCCGGAACAGGCCGCCTGTTTCCGGCTCCTCGCCGATGAAGCGAATCGCTTCGGCATAGCTCTCTTCGCAGTCCTACACGCAGCTTGACCTGCTTCATCGGATCGGAATCAAGCCCTTGCCGATGAAGTTGGCCGACACCGGCTTCAGCCCCATCTCCCGCGCCCAGATGGACAGCTGGCCGACATGGTGGATCTCATGGGCGAGCACATGCCGCATGACCTCTCCCCAGGCGTGCTGCTCGACGTCTCCATCGCCGGTGACGTCCTCCATCAGCCGCGTCTCCATGGAGTCGTCCCAGCCGAGGATGAACGGCTCGATGTCGGACCGGTATTGACGGTCCAGCTCCCGCACCTCGGCGAGCGTGGCGAGCCATGGAACCGGCTTGGAAGGGAAGGCTGCCTCCTGCAGCTGCTGAATCCAGCTCCACTCTACATCGATGATATGCTGGAACGTCTTGAGGATGCTTCCCATGCCGCCGACCCGTTCCCGAGCCAGCTCCTCCTCCGGCAGCTGAGCGCACCATTCGTACCATTGATCCCGGACGATCCAGTTGTACTTGAACCAGACGTGCATTCCGATTCCTCCTTGAGCGGCATTTTAACCTTTCCTTATCGTAAGGGATCGAGAGGACGATGAGAAGCTCCTCCTGCGAGATAAAGAATTGAAAAAAGTTGAAAATGAGACTCCCAAACGTTATGCTGAAAAGAGCAAACTCTTGCTCCGATGCCGAAGGGATGGGCTTCATGAAAAAAGTGACGCTGCAAATGATCGCCGATAAATTGAACGTATCCAAAGCGCTCGTATCCAAAGCTCTGTCCGGGGACAGCGCGGTGAACGAGGTGACGCGGGAAATCATCTGGAAAACCGCCGAGGAGGAAGGCTACCGGATCAAGGGCCGCAAGCCGGGCTCCGCTCCGGGCACGGGCAATCTGGCGGTGCTCATGCCGCGGGCATACCTCGACGATCCCGAGTATTGGGGCAAGATCATCAAGGGCATCGACGCCGAGCTCGCCAAGCAGGGCTACAGCATGCTCCTGTCGAGCATCGACGTGTCGATGAAGGTGAAGGACGGCATGCCGCTGGGCATCACGGAACGCAAGGTGGACGGCGTCATCGTGCTCGGCCAGCTGCCGGAGGCTTACACGGACCAGTTGACGAAGCGCAAGCTGCCGTTCGTGCTCGTCGATCCCGACGCGCAGCATCCGGAGCTCGACCTCGTGCTGGCGAACAACTACCTCGGCGCGAGCCAGGCGGCGCAGCTGCTGCTTCGCCAAGGCCATCGCCGCCTGGCGTTTGTCGGCGACGCCCATACGACGTGGAGCTTCTCGGAGCGTCGGCGCGGCTTCGAGGACGCCATCGCCGCCCACAACCGCAAGCAGGCCGAGGACGGGGCGGAGCTGGCCCTCATCGAAGGCATGGGCGTAAGCGGCAGCGGGATGTACACCAAGCCGGAGTTCGCGGCGACGCTGGAGCGGGAACTGCGGGCGGAGCGTCCGGTTACGGCGATGTTCTGCGCCAACGACCTGATCGCCTTCGACGCGCTCAAGCTGCTGCAGCCGCTCGGACTGGAATGCCCGACGGACGTGTCGATCGTCGGCTTCGACGACCTGTCGCTGGCGGAGCTGAACCAGCCGGGCCTGACGACGGTCAAGGTGCCCAAGGAAGAAATGGGCTCGCGCGCGGTGCAGATCGTGCTCGGCCGCATCGCCGAGCCGGAGAAGCTCCCGGAGCTCGTCATGCTGTCGACGACGCTGGTGAAGCGGGCTTCCGCCGCTGCTGCTGCGGGCGCGGACGGGGATGCGGAGCCGGAGGCGGAGAGAGCGGCCACGGCCGGAGCTTGAGGCGGCAGCGAAGCGGTATCGGGAGGCTAGGCTTGGAGCGGCAGCGCAGCCAGTCGGCAAAATGCGGCTGCGGGGGACGCGCGGCTGAGGCTGGCCCCAAGGGCAAAAACGCCCTTGATGGAGAGCGGCCACGGCGAGCGCGTGAGGCGAGAGGCGAGCTGAGGGCACGCTTGTTTGGAGCGCCGGAGCTGCATCGCTTCAAATCAAGGGAAGAAACGCCCTTGTTGATGCGGTGGAGCCGGTTTCGCCCCCGCCTGTCCGCCGCTCACCTAGGGCTGCTCTTGACGGCTCCCAGCTTAACCCCGCGCCACTGTCGGATTTTTCTTCAACATCCCCCGTTGGCAGCTTCGTACCTGCGGCATTGGAGCTCTAACGCAACTCAGAGGCGCTATTTCGTCCATAAAGCCTCTTTACTACGGCTAACGAAACTCACAGTCGCTATCTGGCTTGAATGACGGTCTAATCCCCCGCTTTGGACCGAATAGCGCTTTACAGTTTCGTTAGAATTTGAAATGCTCTCTTTTTGCCCAAATAGCGTGCTGTAGTTTCGTTAGCGCCGCTGCCCTCAAGGGCCTGCGGCTCAATTTCCCCATCGGCAGTCCAAGCGCCATGTCCCTCGATCCATCAACCGCCAGTCTACACGCCAACGATCGTCGACCCGCCGGCCGCTAGTCCAAGTGGCAACGATCATCGACCCGACTGCCGGTCTAAGCGGTATCGCCCCACCTATTCCTAGTCCATGAGCTTCCATTCAGCGCCCGCCCCCCGACCACCAGTCCGGCGCTTTCGCTCCTCGATCCATTGAATCCGAGTCTAGGGACCACTTTCTTTGACCTACCGACTGCCCGTCCAAGCGCTTCCGTTTCCCGATTAACCGCCTGCTAGTATTCTCTTTCACTCCGCCGACCGGTTGTCCCGGCATCAGCGCCGCCCTGTTGCCTAGCGCAGGAATCGGCGTTTTCTACGGAGGATGCGCCGCTAAGCATCCACTCGCCTCGATTCACCTGCTCCTCTCATGCAATTCAACTAATGAAACATAAACGTAATAAGTTAAAATAAGTTGAAGAAAAGCTCGTCAAATGTTATTCTTGTCATGGCAACACCATGAAACCAACCAGGTAAGGGCGGGGATCGATCATGAGGAGCAAAGGGTTTGTTGCCCGCGCAGGCAGCCGTCTGGAGCTGGAGGGCAAGCCGTTCCGGTTCGCTGGGCCGAATGTCTACTGGCTCGGGCTCGACGAGAATGTGGACGGAATCGCCTGGCCGACGGAATTCCGCGTCCGCGACGCGCTGGATACGGCGCTGGAGATGGGGGCGACCGTCGTCCGCTCGCATACGCTGGGCGCGTCTCAGGGGCATCCGCTCTCCATCATGCCGGAGCCGGATCGCTACAACGAAGAAGCGCTGCGCCGGGTGGACTTCGCGATCCGCGAGGCTGCGGCGAGAGGACTGCGGCTGATCGTGCCGCTTGTCTGTAACTGGTCGTATTACCACGGCGGACGTTCTACGTTCGCGAGCTGGAGAGGACTGGAGGATCCGCTGTCCTTTTATGCCGATCCGGAGATCAAGGAGACGTTCAAGCGGTACATCGCCATGCTGCTGACTCGAATGAATACGCTTACAGGAAGGGCTTACCGCGATGATCCGACGATCCTGGCCTGGGAGCTCGGGAACGAGCTGAACGACGCGCCCGCCGAGTGGGTCCGGGAAATGGCCGTTCATATCAAGGATCTCGATCGGAACCATCTCGTCGCGCACGGCAAGCAGTTCGAGCTCGATCGCGACAAGCTCGGCATCGAGGAGCTGGACATCCTCGACGTGCATTATTATCCGGCCGACGCGGATGCGCTGGCGAGGGACGCGGCCGACACGGCCGCTGCCGGCAAGGTCTACCTCTGCGGAGAGTACGGCTGGACGGAGGACGGACTGGAGGCGTTCCTGGAGCGGGCGGAGAAGGACGGCAACGTCGCCGGAACGCTGTTCTGGTCGTTGTTTCCGCATGCGGACGATGCTGGGTATGTGCCCCACTACGACGGCTTCTCGCTGCACTATCCCGGCACGGGCGTAAGCCCCGATTACGAGCGGCGCTGCCTGGCTCTGAGAAGCCATGCCTATCGGATGAGCGGGCGGGACGTGCCCGCATGCCTCGTCCCGGAGGCGCCGGCGATTTCCTCGGCGGCCGAGCGCGTCGCGTTCCGCGGCGTCGTCGGAGCGGCCCGCTACACGGTTGAAAAGAGCACGCGCGGAGCGGCCGGACCGTGGACGGCTGTCTTCGACGCTCGACCGGCGGACCACGACATGCCATGGCAGGACCCGACCCGCGCGCACGGCACGCGCACCTGGTATCGCGTGCGGGCGCTCGCGCCGGACGGAGCGGCCGGAGCGTGGTCGGAGCCGTTCGAGTCGGAGCCGTTCACCCCGCGCGGCTGAGTGTTTGCTCCGTGCGGGGGCGTACGATATTGTCCGTCGTCTGGCTGCGGCTCGCGAGGGATGCGGATTACGCGAAAAAAGCTGTCTCCGGAGCCGGGAACGGACTTAGGGGACAGCTTTTTAGATGTCGGGCCTGCCGGGTCGGGTCCACCCAAGGCAGAAAAGTGCCTTGGATGTTAATTTCCGGGCGAAGTCGGCCCGAACCAAGGAAGAGTGCCTTGGATGTTAATTTCCTGGCGAAGCCGGCCCGAACCAAGGAAGAAGAGTTCCTTGGATGTTAATTCCCTGGCGAAGCCGGCCCGAACCAAGGCAGAAAAGTGCCTTGGATTCTGGTTCGTTGCAGCAAGGCGGGAGGGGGAACTGCGAGAAACACGATTTTGTGGTTGTACGTTCCCCGTCGCCCGCCGCGCCCGCGTTGCTCCACACCTCCGCGCTCGTCGCGTGCCGATTCCTTCCCCCCAGCTCCTACGTCCGCCCTTGCCGCGCGTAGCGCACCAAGCTGTCCGTCCGCACCGGCAGGCCGGTCGCGATCGAGCGGTTGGCGGCGATACCGGTCGGATCGTTTGGCCTCGATGATTGTAAGAACACTCTTCGGCACAGAACTCGCCTCCTGCACCTGATTCCAGTTCAGGAGCGATAAAAGGAGAAAAGCAGGGTTCCTTGGCGGCATGCTTATGCTGGCTGCCGGCGAACCCTGCCTTGTCGTGCCGCGCTCTCCGACCACAAGCTGGCTGCCGACGAACCCTGCTTTGCCGTGCCGGCGCTCGCCGACCACAACCGACGCCCGGGAAGCCCGGGAAGCCCGGTGCAGCCCGGCCTGCGGCCCAGCCGCTCAGGCTCCAGGCTGCTACATGCTACACCAGTCCGAACTCCCGTCCGGCCTGCAGCAGCGCGTCGCGCGCGAAGGCGAGGTCCTCGTCGCTGTGCATCGCGGTGACGATGAAGCGGACGCGGCCCTTGCCCTCGCCGACCGTCGGATAGACGATACCGGGCGCGAACACGCCGAGCTCCAGCAGCCGCGCCGAAAAGCGCATCGTGCGCGCCGAGTCGCCGATGACGATCGGCATGATCGGCGTCTCGCTGACGCCGGTGTCGAAGCCGTCGGCCTGCAGCCGCGTGCGGAACGAAGAGGCGGAGGCGTGCAGGCGCTCGCCCAGCTCGGGGCTGTCCTGCAGCACGCGGATCGCTTCCAGGCAGGCGGCCGCCACGGCCGGCGTCTGCGATGTGCTGAACAGGAACGGCCGCGCCTTGTGGATGAGGTACTCCTTGAGCGCCTGGCTGCCGGCGGCGTAGCCGCCGACGACGCCGACCGCCTTGGACAGCGTGCCGATCTGGATATGGACCCGGCCGTGGAGGCCGAAATGATCCGTCGAGCCTTTGCCGAAGCGTCCCAGCACGCCGCTCGCATGCGCGTCGTCGACGCAGACGACCGCGTCGTAGCGCTCCGCCAGCTCCACGATCTGCGGCAGCGGCGCGATGTCGCCGTCCATGCTGAACACGCCGTCGGTCACGACGAAGCGCGTCCGATAGCCGGACGATTCCCGCAGCGCCTGCTCCAGGCTGTCCATGTCCTTGTGCTTGTAGATGCGGCGCGCCGCCTTGGTCAGGCGGATGCCGTCGATGATGCTGGCGTGGTTGAGCTCGTCGCTGATGACGACGTCGCCCTCCTGCAGCAGCGTGCCGAACACGCCCTGGTTCGTCGTGAAGCCGGACTGGAACACCAGCGCGGCTTCCGTGTCCTTGAACCGGGCCAGCTCCAGCTCGAGCTGCTCATGGATGTCCAGCGTGCCGGAGATCGTGCGGACGGAGCCGGCGCCGACGCCGTACTTTTCCGTCGCCTCGACCGCCGCCCGCTTGAGCCGCGGGTGGTCCGTCAGGCCGAGGTAGTTGTTGGACGCCATCTGCAGCACGCGCCGGCCGCCGATGTCCATCCAGGCGCCCGAGCCGCTTTCCCAGACGGAGGGCAGCCGGTATTTCCCCTGCCGCTTCAGCTCCTCCAGCTCGCCGTTCAGAAAGTCCAATCCTGCCATCGCTTTCCTCTCCTTCCGCAGCCAGCGGGCTGCCCGTTCTGCACCTCATGTCCGTCGTTCCATGTCCTATCCAGAGCCGGTCGCCTGGACCGGCGCTTTCGCTTTCAGTGCTTGAACACGATCTTGGCGCACTGCCCCGAGCCCATCCGCTCGAACGCTTCCTCGAAGCGGTCCAGCGTGAACGTATGGTCGACGAGCGGCTGCAGGTCGATCCGCTTCGAGTCGAGCAGCCCCTTGAGCTGATGCCACGTCCGGTACATCCGCCGCCCCGTGATGCCATGCACCTCGAGCCCTTTGAAAATGACATGCCGCCCCAGATCGATCGGCACCGCCTTGGGCGGGATGCCGAGCAGCGACACGCGGCCGGCGGGGGCCATCGCCTCCAGCAGGCTCGTGATCGCCGCGCCGCTGCCGGACATCTCCAGGCCGACCTCGATGCCGGCGCCGTCCGTCAAGCGCCGCAGCTCCTTTGCCGTGTCTACGCCAGGGCCGGGCTTTACGCATGCGTCCGCCCCGAGCTGCGCCGCCATGCCGAGCCGGTAGTCATGGAGGTCGACCGCGACGATGCGTCCGGCTCCGACCGCCTTGGCGACCTGGATCGCCATCAGGCCGATCGGGCCGCAGCCGACGACGGCCACGGAGCGGCCGACGATGTCGCCGGACAGCACCGTGTGCACGGCGTTGCCGAGCGGGTCCTGCAGGCACGCCAGCTCATGCGGCAGCGAAGGATCGTTCGGAATGACGTTGACCGCCTTGGTGACGGCATAATCCGCGAAGCAGCCCGGCGCGCTGATGCCGAAGCTGCGCGTGTGCGGGCAGACATGGGCGTTGCCGGAACGGCACTGCTTGCAGGCGCCGCAGACGATGTGGCCCTCGGCGGACACGCGGTCGCCGGGGGCGATGCCGCGCACCGCGCTGCCGATCTCGTCGACGATGCCGGCGAACTCATGGCCGAACACATTGGGCGTGACGACGTTCTGCTCCGCCCAGTCGTCCCAGCGGTAGATATGCATGTCCGTGCCGCAGATGGAGCTGGCCTTCACGCGGATGCGGACCTCGTCCGGTCCGATGTCCGGGATCGGCAGCTCCCGGAGCACGGCTCCGGGCTTGCGTTCGGCCTTCACGAGGCCGGTCATCGTCGTTGGCATGGGGCATTCTCCTTTGCGCGCGGCGGGATGGGGAAGGGATGCCGCTTGAACGCTTTTCTCCGTTATGGAAGCGCTTGATAAAGTACATATGTTCACTATAAAGAACAACCGTGTATGTAATAGTATATTAGGCGGCGGCTTTTTGTAAACAACAAAAAAAGCCGGCGCAGGGCCGGCTTCGGAAGGGAGAGCGTTCAAAACGGATAGCGGATGATGCTCTGCAGCTCGGTCTCCTCGGCGGATTCGTTGTGGTAGGCATGGGGCTGGTCCGCGCTGAAGCGGATGGCGTCGCCCGCGGATGCCGCGTGCCACTCCTCGCCGATGCGCAGGCGCAGCGCGCCGCGCGTGACGACGACGTATTCCTCGACGCCCTCGTGATGGGGCTCGGACTCGTAGGCGCAGCCGGGCTGCATGACGACGCGGTAAATCTCGAAGCGGGATTCGTCGCTGTACGGAAACAGCGGGTAGCTCGCGTAGCGTCCGTCGTCGGCCGTGATCGGCACGACGGCCGAGGCGGGGACGAGGGTCACGCTCTTGCGGTCCTCCTCGATCAGGTCGGATACCGAGATGCGCAGGCCGCTGGCGATCTTCCACAGGATCGTGATCGTCGGATTGGAGTCCGCGCGCTCGATCTGGGCGAGCATCGTCTTGCTGACGCCGGTCAGCTCGGACAGCTTGTCCAGGCTATGGCCCCTGGACTTGCGGATTCGTTTGAGGTTGCGGGCGACGCGCAGCACCATCGTATCCATGAGACACCTCCGTGCGTTAAGGAACATGATCCCTTATTCTAGCACGATGAAGCGTCAGCGCGCTATCGGCAGATTCGGAGCGCTGTAACTCGCTTCGGCTGTTGTGCTAAGATGAGAGCAATTCAGGCGCGACGCCGGGAAGGAAGAGGGCATTGGCTAAGCTCAAAGACATCGCCGAGCGGCTCGGCGTATCGATATCGACCGTATCCCGCGCGATCAGCGGAGACCGGACGCGCCCGGTCAGCGAGGAGACGAAGCGCAAGGTGCTGGAGGCGGCGCGGGAGCTGGGCTATCCGCTGCAAGGGGGGCTGGCTCATGCGGCAGGAACGGACCGCGTCCAGCTGACCTGCATCCTGCCGGGCAGCCTGATGGGGCATCACCCGTATTTCACCGCCGTGCTCGAAGGCTTCCACCGCAAGCTGGAGGAGCTCGGCCAGCCGCCGGCGCTGATGCGCGCGAGCGAGGAGCTGCGGGAGCCGGGACGGCTGCAGTCCATGCTGGAGGAAAGCGGCACCCGAGGCGTGCTGGCGCTCAGCTGGTATGATTCTCGGCTGTACGCGCAGCTGGCGGAGGCAGCCGTGCCGGTCATCGGCGTCAGTCTCAACGACGAGTCGGTCGTCGGCATCCCGATCGTCGATTGCGACCGGCTGGCTGCCGCCCGGATGGCGGTCCGCCATTTGCAGGAGAGGGGACATGAGCGGATCGGCTTCGTCGGCGGGCCGGCGTTCGACCGCACCTTGGAGCGGGACGAGCGGTACATCGGCTACAAGTTCGCGATGCTGGAGGCGGACCGGCATCCCGATCCGCGCTGGATCGTCAACTCCGAGTGGATCATCGAGAAAAGCTACAGCGAGACGCTCGAGATGCTGAGACGACTCGAGCCTTTCGAGCGGCCCGATGCCATCTTCTGCGCGAGCGACTCGCTGGCGATCCCGGCGATGCGGGCCGTCATCGACTCGGGTCTGCGCATTCCGGAGGATGTCGCCTTCGTCGGCATGGACAATATCGAGTTCGCCCAGTACACGTCGCCGCCGCTGACTTCGGTCCACGTGCCTCGGGAGGAGATCGGCGCGGCCGCCTGCACGTTCCTGCTGGACTATGCGCTGGGCGGGCATCAGGGCGCTCGGAAGCTGCTGCTCCCTTGCGAGCTCATCGTGCGGGAGTCGTCCGGCGCCGCACCGGCCGGAGCGGTGTTGGCGGAGGAGCAGCCGCGCGAGCCGGCGGGGAAGTAGCCGCGAGAGCTGGCGGCAGGGCCTTGACGGCGGGGCGGGTTGCGTAGAGGGGGTCCGGACTACCTTCGTGCGTCGTATGGGAGAGTAGATCGTGGGTAGAAGGGGTCCGGACTACCTTCATGCGGCGTATGGGAGAGTAGATCGTGGGCTGAAGGGGTCCGGACTACCTTCATGCGGCGTATGGGAGAGTAGATCGTGGGCTGAAGGGGTTCGGACTACCTTCATGCGGCGTATGTGAGAGTGAATCATGCGCTGAAGGGGTCCGGACTACCTTCATGCGGCGTATGGGAGAGTAGATCGTGGGCTGAAGGGGTCCGGACTACCTTCGTGCGTCGTATGGGAGAGTGGATCGTGGGCTGAAGGGGTCCGGACTACCTTCGTGCGTCGTATGGGAGAGTAGATCGTGGGTAGAAGGGGTCCGGACTACTTTCATGCGGCGTATGGGAGAGTAGATCGTGCGCTGAAGGGGTTCGGACTACCTTCATGCGGCGTATGGGAGTGTGGATCGTGGGCTGAAGGGGTCCGGACTACCTTCATGCGGCGTATGGGAGAGTAGATCGTGGGCTGAAGGGGTTGGGACTACTTTCATGCGGCGTATGGGAGAGTGAATCATGCGCTGAAGGGGTCCGGACTACCTTCGTGCGGCGTATGGGAGAGTGGATCGTGGGCTGAAGGGGTCCGGACTACCTTCGTGCGTCGTGTGGGAGAGTAGATCGTGGGCTGAAGGGGTTCGGACTACCTTCGTGCGTCTTGCCTCAAGCCGAGTCGGCTATTTCCATGCAGAGCGGCCCGGCACGCTAAGCGCTAATGGCGCCTAGGGGCGATAAATTTGCACGTAAATTCGCGCGTGGAATAAATCGAACAAGAGACGAAGCCTGCGCAGCTGGCTTCGTCTCTTGTCATTCCTGATGGGCATAATCCAAATAATTTGGATTAAAAATTCCAAAATCCCACCTTGCCGATCCTGAGTAAATCTGCTAATCTAAGCTCCGAATCGATGAAAGCGTTATTTTTATCGCATAAATGAGATTTGCAAAACGAAAAGGGTGCTTCAGAGGGAGCGAACAGCTCGGATTTGATCCAAAATTGATTAGATATTTGGATTTTTGATTGACGTTTTGGATTGAGGCCTGCTAAGATCGAGCTGTGTTAGAAAAGCTGACAATTCCTTCGCCAAACCAATGTGCAAGGGGGAGAAGAGTCGTGCCCAAGCTTCAGAAGCAGAACAAAGTCGGCGCGAAGCCCGCATCGCCCGTCGGCGCCCCCGCCCTGCTCGCGGCGTCCGCCTCATCGCCCTCACCGACGCCGCCCGCAGGCGGCGGGGCGTCCGCATCGCCCGTCGGCGCCTCCGCCCTGCTCGCGGCGTCCGCCTCATCGCCCTCGCCGACGCCGCCCGCAGGCGGTGGGGCGCCCGCATCGCCCGTCGGCGCCCCCGCCCTGCTCGCGGAGTCCGCCTCATCGCCTTCGCCGACGCCGCCCGCAGGCGGCGGGGCGTCTGCGCCGCTCCGGCCTCTCGCCAAGCGAGGCCGCCCTGCCGGCGGATCGCCGCTCGCGCGCCGGATCGCCCGCAACTGGCAGCTGTACGCGATGATCGCGCCGGTCCTCGCCTATTACTTCGTGTTCCACTACGCCCCGATGTACGGCATCCAGATCGCGTTCAAGGACTTCCGCATCAACAAGGGCATCTGGGACAGCCCATGGGCCGGCTTCAAGCATTTCGAGCGCTTTTTCGACAGCTACTTCTTCGAGCGGCTGCTGACGAACACGCTCGAGCTCGGCGCCTATCTGCTGGCGGTCGGCTTTCCGATCCCGATCCTGCTCGCCCTGCTGCTGAACGAAGCCGGCTCCGAGAGGTTCAAGAAGTTCGTGCAGACGGTCACGTACGCGCCGCACTTCCTCTCGACGGTCGTCGTCGTCGGCATGCTCATGATCTTCCTCAACCCCCGCTACGGCCTCGTCAATACGATGCTCGTCTCGCTGGGAGGCGAAGCCGTCAACTTCATGGCCGACCCGGCCTGGTTCAAGACGCTGTACGTGCTCTCCGACGTCTGGCAGACGATGGGCTGGAGCTCGATCATCTACCTCGCCGCGCTCGGCGGCATCGATCCCGCGCTGCACGAAGCGGCCCGCGTCGACGGGGCGAGCCGGCTGCGGCGCATCTGGCACATCAACCTGCCGGGCATCCGCCCGACGATCCTCATCCTGCTCATCCTGAACGTCGGCAGCATCATGTCGATCGGCTTCGAAAAGGTGCTGCTCATGCAGAACAACCTGAACCTCGCCAGCTCGGACATCATCGACACCTACGTGTACCGCAGCGGCATCCTGGACGCGAACTACAGCTTCTCGGCGGCGATCGGTCTGTTCAGCGCCGTCATCAACTTCGTCCTGCTCGTGACGGTCAATTCCATCGCCCGCCGCGCCGGCGGCAGCAGCCTGTGGTAAGGAGGAGACGACCATGCCCGCTACCCGCGAAGACAAAGCGTTCGGAATCGCCGTTTATGCCGTGCTCGGCCTCGTGACGCTCGCCGTCCTGTACCCGTTGTACTACGTGCTCATCGCTTCGTTCAGCGATCCGCTCGCGATCATGAACGGCGAGGTCTGGCTCTGGCCCAAGGGCCTCACCGGCGATTCGTATCTGAACATTCTGGAGAACGACGCGATCCTGCGCGGCTTCCTCAACACGGTGCTCTACACCGTGGCCGGAACCGCCCTCAACCTGACGATGACGGTGCTCGGCGCCTATCCGCTGTCGCGCTCCGACTTCGTCGGCCGCAACCTGTTCATGGGCCTGATGGTGTTCACGATGTTTTTCGGCGGCGGCCTCATCCCGTCGTATCTGCTCATCAAGAACCTCGGCCTGCTCGACACGTTCTGGGTCATGATCCTGCCGGGAGCGGTGTCGATCTGGAACATCATCATCATGCGCACCTACTTCCAGCAGTCGATCCCGCCGGAGATGCAGGAGGCGGCCGTCATCGACGGCTGCTCGAACTTCGGCACGCTGCTGCGCGTCGTGCTGCCGCTGTCGCTGCCGATCCTCGCCGTGACCGTGCTGTTCTATGCGGTGGGCCACTGGAACGCGTTCTTCAACGCGCTGCTCTATCTGTCGGAGCGGCCGAAGTTCCCGCTGCAGCTCATCCTGCGCGAGATTCTGATCCAGGGCCAGACCGACGACATGGTGCGCGCCTCCACGGAGTCGGCGATCAAGGCGAGGCAGGCGGTCGAGGGCATCAAGTACGCCGTGCTGATCGTCGCCAACATTCCGATGCTGCTGCTCTATCCGTTCCTGCAGCGGTATTTCGTCAAGGGGATCCTGGTCGGCGCCATCAAGGGCTGATCCTTCCATATCGACCATACTCGGGAGGGGAATGAACATGGAGAGAAGCTATCGCAAGCGGACGAGGGGACTGCTGGGGCTGGCGCTCGCGGCGGCGATGCTGGCGGCGTGCAGCAACGGCAATGGAGACGGCGCGGGCGGAGGCAGCGGAGCCGCAGGCGGAGGAGGCGGGGCCAAGGCCGACGCCGCCGCTCCGGCCGGGCTCAGCGAGACCGGCTTTCCGATCGTGAGCGAGCCGATCACGGTCAGCGGCTTCGCGGGCAAGTTCATGGCGAACGTCGATTGGAGCACGCTCAAGCTGTGGACCGACTATGAAGCGCGCACGAACATCCATGTGGAATGGGAGACAGTGCAGAAGGACGTGCTCAAGGAGAAGCGCAACCTGCTGCTCGCCGGCGGCAATTACCCGGAGCTGTTTTTCGCCTCGGCCTTTCCGAAGACGGATGTGGCGAAGTACGGCGACCAGGGCGTCTTCCTGCCGCTGAACGATCTGATCGACCGCTACGCCCCGAACTTCAAGGCGCTCATGGAAAAGTACCCGGTCATCGAGCAAGGCATCACGATGCCGGACGGCAACATCTACTCGCTGCCGACGGTGTACGATCCGGAATTCCGCTCCGTCTTCTTCAACACGCCGTGGATCAAGAAGGAGTGGCTCGACAAGCTCGGCCTCTCCGAGCCGACGAACCTGGAGCAGTTCAAGACGATGCTGCAGGCGATCCAGACCGGCGATCCGAACGGCAACGGCAAGCCCGACGAGATCGCCTGGGGCGGCGTCGGCACGAACGGGCTGGTCAGCTACCTGAAGGGCGCCTACGGCCTGAACAATCACGGCACGGCCAATACGTACGTGGACGAGGATCCGGAGGCGGCGGGCAAGATCCGGTTCGTCCCGACGGACGAGCGCTACAAGGAACTGCTGGAATTCGTGCACGGCCTGTACAAGGACGGCCTGCTGGAGAAGGACATCGCTTCGGTCAAGGCAGAGGAGATCGACGCGAAAGGCGCGGAGGGGCTGCTCGGCGTCGTCGACAACGTCGACCCGGTGGCGATCTACAACCAGCAGGGCTACGTCGGCCTGCCCGTGCTGGAAGGCCCGCACGGCGACCGGATGTACACCTACCTCGGCGCCCCGCTCGGCAACATCGGCATGTTCGCCTTGACGGACAAGGCGAAGCATCCCGAGGCGATGGTCCGCTGGATGGACTATTTCTACGGGGACGAGGGCATCCGCAACTTCTTCATGGGCTGGAAGGACGAGACGTTCGTGGAGAACGCGGACGGCAGCGTCGACTACGTCGAAGACATCAAGAACAACAAGGATGGGCTCAGCCTCGACCAGGCGGTCAGCCAGTATCTGATCTGGCCGGGCGGCTACTATCCGGGCTTCGTCACGCAGAAGTATTTCAAAGGCGCCGAGGGGCTGCCGACCTCGGTCGAGAACTCGAAGAAGGCCGACCCGTACGCGCTGCAGGCGGACCAGGTCTGGCCGGGCTTCAACTTCGCCCAGGAGGAGCAGGAGGAGATGGGGACGCTCGGCACGGACATCCAGACGTACGTCGACGAGATGCGCGACAAGTTCATCCTGAACGGAACCGGAGAGTGGGAGGCCTATGTCTCGACGCTGGAGGGCATGGGACTGAAGCGGTACGTCGAAATCTACCAGTCCGCGCTCGACCGCACGCTCGGCTCGAACGGATAGCCGGTGAAGCGCTTGGAATCATCCCTATTAATAGAAGCAAGGAGAGACAACATGGCCCAACTAAAGGCTGTACTGATCGGAGCTGGAGCGCGCGGAGCCAAGGGCTACGCGCCTTACGCGCTCGATCATCCGCATGAGCTGAAGCTGACGGCGGTCGCCGAGGCCGACCCCGTGCGGCTGGAGCGGACCGCCGAGCAGCACGGCGTGCCGCCGGAGGAACGCTACGACAGCTGGGAGCCGCTGCTGGACGGACCGCGCAAGGCGGACATCGCCATCATCTGCACGCAGGACCGGATGCACTACGAGCCGACGATGCGGGCGCTCGCGGCAGGCTACCACGTGCTGCTCGAAAAGCCGATGTCGCCCGATCCGCTCGAATGCCTCGACATGGAGCAGGCGGCCCGCGACCACGGCCGGTTGCTCACGATCTGCCACGTGCTGCGCTATACGCCGTTCTGGGCGGCGATCAAGAAGCTGATCGCGGACGGGACGATCGGCGAGGTCGCGTCGGTCCAGCTCAACGAGAACGTCGGCTACTGGCATATCGCGCACAGCTTCGTCCGAGGCAACTGGAACCGCTCCGACAAGGCGAGTCCGATGATCCTCGCCAAGTCCTGCCACGACATGGACGTGCTGAGCTGGCTCATCGACAAGCCCTGCACGAGCGTCAGCTCGTTCGGCTCGCGGATGCATTTTCGCGAGGAGCAGGCGCCGCCGGGCTCGGCGGACCGCTGCCTCGACTGCGCGGTCGAGCCGGACTGCCCGTACTCGGCGACGCGCTTTTACTTGAGCAAGCCGTATATGGGCTGGGCCGGACATTTCTGCGACAACCTGGAGCGGGAGACGATCCTGCACGGGCTGCGCACGACCGACTACGGCCGCTGCGTCTACCGCAGCGACAACGACGTCGTCGACCATCAGGTCGTGGCGATGGAGTTCGACGGCGGCGCGACGGCGATGTTCAGCATGAGCGGCTTCACGCATGAGCAGGAGCGCCGCATCCAGATCATGGGCACGCGCGGCGAGATCCGGGGCGAGGACGACCTCATCACCGTGTACGACTTTCTGACCGGCCAAAAGACGATCATCCACCCGCCCGTCACCTGGTCCGGGCACGGCGGCGGCGACAGCGGCATCGTGCGCAGTTTCATTGAGGAGGTGCGGAACTACGGCGGGCAAGAGAGCCTGACGTCGGCGGCCGCTTCCGTGCGCAGCCATCTGATGGCGTTCGCGGCGGAGAAGTCCCGCCTCACCGGCGGCGCTCCCGTGCGGCTCGACGAGTACGCGCGGGAGCTGCGCGCGGGCGGAGCGGCCGGCTCGGACAGAGCCGAGGGGTAGCGGAGGCGGCAGGCGGACGGCCGGGGCGAAGGAGCAGCGGCGCAAGCAGGCGGAACGGCCGGGGCGAAGGCCGTGCATAGAGCCCGACATCGGGAGCGGCGCATGCGGCGCGGCGGCGGGACGTCCTAGGCGGGCGGACATCCCGGACGGGCATCCGGGGGCAGGCATAGGATGGGAGCAGCAAGCCATTTTGAGCATGGAGATGATTCCTCTGCCCCGTACGCCAGGTCACGTAACCGTCATCATCGAGAAGGACCGCCGCAGGATCGTCGCGAAAGCGCCGCTCGGCGGCATCGACCGCATCGTCTGCGTCATCAACCGTCAGTACACCAACGCTCCGAACACGACCCAGATCGCCAGCGGCGCCGGCCGCAGCAGCGCATCCGGCAGCAACGCGGCGATCGACTCGCCTTGGACGCGCCAGCAGGAGAGCGTCGGCGCCGGCGGCACCGCGCGCAACGTCGGGCTGAAGGGCGGCCGCGGCGGCAGCTCCCGTCCGCTGCTGCGCGTGCCGGGCGGCAAGGAGCTGGTCATCGTCATCAACGATCAGGTCGTCAAGCTGGCGAAAGGCACGCCGAGCTCCTCCGCCACGCAGATCGCCAGCGGAGCGGGCAGGAGCAGCACCGGCGGCACGAACTCCGCCATCGGCAGCCCCGGCACGTGGCAGCAGGATGCGGTCGGCGGCGGAGGCAAGGCCGTCAACCGACCGGGCAAGCCGAAGCCGGGCTGGCCGAAGCGCCGGCGTATACGCTGACGCGCGAGTCGGGGACATCGGCGAATCAGCGAGCCCAGGGCAGAAACCTGCCCTGGATTCGCAGTTCGGGCCTAATTCGGTGAGTCCAGGGCAGAAATCTGCCTTGGATTCGAGAGCTCGGGCCTGATTCGGCGAATCCAGAGCAGAAATGTGCCTTGGATTCGAGAGCTCGGGCCTGATTCGGCGAATCCAGGGCAGACATGTGCCTTGGATTCGAGAGTCCGGGCCTGATTCGGCCAATCCAGGGCAGAAACCTGCCCTGGATTCGAGAGTCCGGGCCATCTAGGGCCCGAAGATGCGAAGCCAAAGCCGACCGCCTTTGGCTCCGAGCAAGGAGCTGCCTCCACCTGAGGCAGCTCTTTTTCTTTTTCCGCTCATCGATTCGCCGGCCCGAAGCCATCGCTGCATAGGAAAAGGAAAACCGACCCAATCTAAGCCTTGGAACGGGAGCCGCAGCTCCCGCGATCCGATTCGGATGGGAGAGATGAGCATGAGATTCAAGGGCAAGGTCGCCGTCGTCACCGGCGGCGCCAGCGGCATCGGAGCCGCGACCGTGCAGAAGTTCGCGGAGGAGGGCGCCAAGGTCGTCATCGCGGACTTTTCCGATCAGGGACAGGCCGAGGCGGAGCGCCTCCAGGGACTCGGCTGCGAGGCGCTGTTCGTCAAGACGGACGTGACCCAGGAGGAGCAGGTGAAGCGCATGGTCGAGGAGACGGTGCGGGCGTTCGGCCGGCTGGACATCCTGTTCGCCAACGCGGGCATCGCCAACGACGCGCCGGTCGACCAGCTGAGCCATGAGGCTTGGACGCGGACGATCGACATCAACCTGACGGGCGTCTTCCTATGCGACAAGTACGCCGTGCAGCAGATGCTGGAGCAGGGCGGCGGCGTCATCGTCAACTGCGGCTCCATCCACAGCCATGTCGGCAAAGGCTCGGTCAGCGCCTACGCGGCCGCCAAGGGCGGCGTGAAGCTGCTGACGCAGACGATGGCGGCCGACTATGCGGCACGGGGCATCCGCGTCAACGCCGTCTGCCCGGGCTACATCGATACGCCGCTCATCGGCGGCCGCACGGAGGCGATCACGCAGCATCTTGTCTCGCTGCATCCGATGGCGCGGCTCGGCCGTCCGGAGGAGGTCGCGGCGGCGGTGCTGTTCCTCGCCAGCGACGACGCCTCCTTCGTCACCGGGGCGAGCCTGCTCGTGGACGGCGGGTACACGGCGGTGTAGCGAGGGCGGAGCTGCGGAAGCAGCGGCTTGGAAAAGGGGAGGTGCCGGAAGTTTCCGGAGCCTCCCCTTTGCGCGTCGGGCCAGGAGCGTTCGTCCAGCTGCCTATCGAGCTGGGCGGGGCCAGCCAGCCCGTCCAGCCCCTCGCCGCTAGCTCCGTCCGCTCAGCCTCTCTCGCCTACCTCCGCTCGTCCAGCTCCGCCAGCGTCTGCGAGATGGCGACGCGCAGCGCGTCATGCAGCATGGACTGGGGCAGCGAGGGCAGCCCCGGCTTGTCCAGCGCCAGCTCGGTCGAGGCGGGGAAGTGGATGAAGCCGGCGAGGGCGTGCGACCCGCTCTGACGGATGCGGTCCAGGGCGGCGTACATCGTATTGTTGCAAATGAACAAGCCCGCCGTGTCCGAGATGGCAGCGGGAATGCCCGCCGCGCGCAGCGCCTGCTCGATGCGGCGGATCGGCAGCGTGGCGAGCAGGCCGTCCGGCCCGCCGGCCCGGATCGGCTCGTCCTGCGGGCGATTGCCGGCGTTGTCGCCGTAGGCGGCGCCGGCGGGCACGTCCATCGCGTTGACGGCGATCCGCTCCGGCGTGACGGCTGTTCTCCCGGCCGCGAGGCCGCAGCAGAGGACGGCATCCGGCTGCAGGCGGTCGATCTCCTGCGTCAGCCGCTCGGCGCAGTCGCCGAAGACGACCGGCAGCAGCAGCGTATGGATGACGGCGCCGGGGAACGATTCCTCGCGGATGGACGCCATCAGCGCCTCGGTCGGGTTGATGCGGCTGCCCCCGAAGGGCTCGAAGCCGGTGACAAGCAGGTTTCGCATGGAGGGAAGGGCTCCTTTCGCTCGCGGCGGGTTTTCCAGCCGGACAGGGCTGGAGGCGACGATGGCTCTCTCGTCATTATTCCATGCCTGTCCGGTCCGGGCAAAGCCCTTTTTTGGGCGCACGGCAAGTGAACGTCCCGAATACAGGGTAATAGGAAGGAAAAAGAAAGGGAAACGGGAGGAGGAGGAGCGATGGGCTACGAGGAGCTGAGCTGGAACAGCCGCGACGGCGCAAGCATCCACGGCTGCCGCTGGATGCCGGAGGGCCCGCCGGTGGCGGCGGTCGGCATCGTGCACGGGCTGGGCGAGCATTGCGGCGCGTACGATCATGTCGCTGCGTTCTTCACGGAGAGGGGCTTTGCGGTGTTCGCCTTCGACCAGCGGGGACATGGCCGCACAGAGGGCCGCCGCGGCGACTGCCCAGGCTACGACGCGCTGCTGGAACCGGTGGAGCGGATCGTCCAGGAAATGGAGCGGTGCTGTCCGGGCCGGCCTCGCTTCCTGTTCAGCCACAGCATGGGCGGCAATGTGGCGCTCAACTACATGCTGCGCCGCCGTCCGCCGCTGGCGGGAGCCGTCGTGGCGGGACCGTGGCTGAAGCTGGCTCCGGCTCCGCCGCCGGCGAAGCTGCTGTGGGGCCGCCTCCGCGAGCGGGTGCAGCCGGGCTATCGCCTCGCCGGAGCGAACCGCCGGGGCACCTCCGACCCCGACATGCTGCGCCGCTACGACGAGGACCCGCTGCGGCACGGACGGATCACGCTGCGCACGTTCGCCGCGGTCAGCCAGGCGGGCCGCTGGGCGCTGAACCACGCGCCGGAGCTGAGCGTGCCGCTGCTGCTCATGCACGGCGGGGCCGACCGCATCACGTCGCACCGGGCGAGCCGGCGCTTCGCGCAGCGCGCCGGAGAGCGCTGCTCTTACCGGGAATGGCCGGGCTTCCGGCATGAGCTGCATGCCGAAGCGGGCCGGCAGGAGGTGCTGTCCTGCGCCGCCGAGTGGATGCTGGGACGCTGCGGCGAATGCTGACAGCCTTGTTGTCAGGGACGATCCGTTATGCTCTTCCTAGACGAAGAGGAGGCGGTTGGAGATGACGAAACGAATCGGCGAGCGAGTCGGCGAAGCGATCGAGCTTGAGCAGGGAGGCATCTGGACGGAGATGTCAGGCGAGGCGGAGCGCGGCACGATCGTGCTGCTGCATGCGGCGGCGGCGGACGCGAGCCTGTGGGACGGAGTGCTGCCGGCGCTGCATGGCGCCGGCTGGAGGACGGTCGCCCTGGATCTGCCGGGCATGGGGCGGTCGGATCTGCCGGAATCGGCTTACCATGTGTACGAGATCATCCGGGAGCTGCTGGACCGGCTCGGGATCGAGCGCGCGGCGCTGGCCGGCGTATCGGCCGGCGGCCACTGCGCGACCGAGTATGCGGTCTACGATCCGGCGCGGGTCGAGAAGCTGATCCTCGTCAATTCCGGCCTGTTCGGCGCACCGCTCGACTATTCCGAGGAATTGCAGCGGGACAACGCCGAATTCCAGCGCATCATCGGGTCCGGCGATCTGGCGCGGGCGGCGGAGATGTGGACGAAGATGTGGCTGGACGGCCCCGGCCAGCCGCCGGACCGGGTCGCCGCTCCCGTGCGGGAGGCGTTCGTCCGCTACATGGAGGAGCGGCTGCCGAGGCTGGCCGAGTTCCGCTACCCGGACATCATGCCGGATCTCGCCGACCGCCTGCATGAGCTCCAGATGCCGGTGCGAAGCATTTCCGGCGAGCTGGACTACCGCGATACGTTCCATCTGCTGCCGCTGCTGGAGGAGCGTCTGCCGGACTGGAGCGGCGTCGTGCTGGACGGCACGGCGCATTTCCCGATGGTCGACGCTTCGGAGCGGCTCGGCCGCGAGATGGCCGCTTTGCTGAACGAGCGGAGCTAGATCGTCATGCCGCCTTTCCAAGCCTCATATAGATGAGGCAGGGGAGGCGGCTTTTGCCATGAAGACAAGCATCGTCATACTGACGCACAACCAGCTCGACTACACGCTCCGCTGCCTGGAGAGCGTGCGGGCGCATACGGAGGATTATGAGCTGATCGCCGTGGACAACGGCTCGACCGACGGCACGGCGGAGCTGCTTCGGCAGAGCGGCTTCAAGACCGTGCTCAACCGCCGCAACGAAGGCTTCGCCAAAGGCTGCAACCAAGGGCTGGCGCTGGCCGAAGGGGACAACATCCTGTTCCTCAACAACGACACCGTCGTCACGGCGGGCTGGCTGGAGGCGATGGAAAGCCTGCTCGAACGGGAGCCGCTGTGCGGCATGGTAGGTCCGGTCTCGAACTACGTCAGCGGCCCGCAGCGGGTAGACGCGCCTTACGGCCCGGACCTCCAAGGCTTGGAGGCGTTCGCGGCCGAGCGCGCGGACGGCTGGCGCGGCCGCAGCTGGGAGCTGCCGAGGCTCGTCGGGTTCTGCCTGCTGCTGCGGCGCCCGCTGGCGCTGGCGATGGGCGGCTTCGACGAAAGCTACGGCCTCGGCAACTACGAGGACGACGACCTGTGCCTGCGGCTGCGCCGGGACGGCTGGCGGCTGCTCGTCGCCTGCGATTCGTTCGTGCATCACTACGGGCATGTCACGATGAACGCGCTGGAGGACCACGATCTGAGCCTCCTGCTGGAGCAGGGGCGGCAGGTGGCGCGCGCCAAGTGGGGCGATGACCCGGTCGAGCTGCTGTACCGGCGCGGGCCGGCCGTCAGCTGCTCGGTCGGCATCGCCGGCGAGGCCGACGAGGAGGCGCTCGACGCGACGCTCGCCTCCATCCGCGGGCTGGCGGACGAGATCCTGCTCGTCCACCACGGACGCGACGGCTGGGAGCGGACGGCGCGGCTCGGGCGCGAGCGCGACCTCAAGACGGTGCGCGCGGATGCCGGCGAGCCGGCCGGCGCGGCGGCCGCGCTGGAGGAGGCCGGACGCGAGCATGTGTTGTGGCTGCGCGCCGGCGAGGAGCTCGGGCCGGAGGAGGCGCGCCGGCTGCTGGCGCGGCTGCGCCGGCCGGAGGAGCCGCTGACGGCGGTGGAGCCGGTGCGGCTGCGGGTTCCGGCGGAGCTGCCGCCAGCGGCCGGGCGCGAGGGGCTGCGGGGAGCGCCGGCCCGCCGTCTTGTCCGCGCAGCGGCGCGGCCGGACTGGGACGCGGCCGCCGGCGGATATGCCGAGCCCGCGGACGGAGGCGCGCCATGACGCTGGCGAGGCCGACCGGAGGCGGCCCCGCTCCCGTGCTCCGGCCGGGAGTGACCTTCGAGACGAAGTGCTACGAGCGGGACTGGCGCGAGCTGCTGCTGACCGACCGCCTGAGCCGGGCGATCGAGCTTCATCGGTTTCCGTTCGCCGAGCGGATCCTGTACATCAACAACGTCGAGCGGCCCGAGCTCGTCCTTCGCCATGCGCGGCGGCTCGTCGACGAAGGCGTGCTGACGGACTGCGTGCTCGTCGACGAGCACAGCGAGGAGGCGCTGCGCTTTTTCGGCCTGACGGAGGAAGGCTTCCAGGGCGGCTACCGCTACTCGATCGCCGAGCTGGTCGCCATCTATCGGTGCCGTACGGACTATCTGCTTCATTATGCGGGCGACTGCATGCTGGAGGAGCCGACGGACTGGCTGCGGCCGTGCCTGGATCGGATGCGGCTGCAGCCGTCCGTCGTCGCGGCCAATCCGGTGCCCAACGGCCGGGCGGACGAAGCCGCGCGGGAAGCGCTGCTGACCGACGGGGACTTCCATCTCGGCTACGGCTTCTCGGATCAATGCTATCTCGTGCGGACGCTCGATTTTCGCGCGCGCATCTACGGCGAGAGCCATCCGGCGTCCGAGCGGTACCCGTCCTACGGCGGAGAGCTGTTCGAGAAAAGGGTGGACGCCTGGATGCGCCGCTCCGGCCTCATGCGGCTCACCTGGAGCAAAGGCAGCTACTGGCATCGGACGCTGCGCCGCTCCGATCCGGAGCTCGATCCGGAGGCCCCGGCGCAGGCCTGCTACCGGACCGGAGTGCAGGCGATGGAGAAGCTCGACTATGAGAACGCGTCGATCTGGCTAAGCCTGGCGGAGCTGGCCCGATCGGCCGAGCAGCGGCAGGGCAGGACGGCGGATGCGGCGCTGAGCTGGCTGCCGAGGCTGCAGCTGGCCGTCTGCGCCGATCGGCTCGGCCGGACGGCGCAGGCATGGCGCAGCAACGAGGCGGCCGCCGTCTACGCGCCTCCGGGGCAGTCGAGCATCGCCTTCAACCGCAGCTACCTGAAGCAGAGGCTAGAGGAGGAGCGGCCCGGCGCGGCAGGGGAGCAGGAGTCGGCGGAGCCGCTGCTGTCCGTGCTCATCCCGTCGCTGCCGGAGCGGATCTTCCTGCTCGCGCCGCTGCTGGAGGAGCTGCACGGGCAAGCGCTCGGCCGTCCGGTCGAGCTGCTCGTCCTGACCGACAACCGCCGGCGGTCGACCGGGGAGAAGCGCAACGCGCTGCTCGGGCAGGCGCGCGGACGGTTCGCGGCGTTCGTCGACGACGACGACCGGGTCGACGAGCGATATGTGGAGCAGCTGCTGAGAGCGATCCGCCTCGCTCCCGAGGCGGACTGCATCGTATTCGACGTGATCGTGCATGGACCGGACTCGCCCGCGCGGCTATGCCGCTACGGAACCGAGCTGGAGCACGGCATGGACGGGGAGGTGTACACGCGCAAGCCGAACCATCTGATGGCGTATCGCCGGGAGCTCGCGCTGCGGCATCGCTACCGGGATATCGGCTACGGCGAGGATGACGAATGGGCCGCTCGCGCGAGCGCCGACATCCGGATCCAGCATCGGATCGAGGCGGCGCTCTACGAGTACGACTGGGTGCCGAAGCCGCCGTCGTGGTACGGCTCCGGACGTTCCGAGGCCTGAACGCGGCGGCCGGAAGCGGGTCGCGCTCAGGCGGGGCCGGGGCGGCCGTAATGATGCCGGAGCTCGGCGAGACGTCCGCGCAGCAGGTCGATCGCAGGGTGGCTTCCTTTCGGAGCCGCGATGCCGAGCCCGGCCGAATGGCCGAAGGACGCGGAGGGGCAGGTCGCAGCCAGCTCCTCCCACCATTTCCAGACGCCGAAGTCGCCGAGCCTCACCTCGGTGTCGTGCAGCAGCAGCAGGCCGCCGGGAGCGAGCTTGGGCAGCCACGTCTCGCAGTCGTGGCGCACCGCTTCGTACGTATGAAGGCCGTCGATATGCAGGATGTCGATCGAGTCGTCCGCGAACTGCCCGGCCGCCTCGTCGAACGAGGAGCGGACGAGCTCAGCATGAGGGTACAGGGCGGCCGCCCGGCGGACGAGCTCGAAGACGCTTTCTCCGTAGCGCCCGGCATGGGCGTCGCCCTGCCACGTATCGACGGCGTACAGCCTGGCGTCCGGCAATCGCATGTCCTTGGCCGCCTGGCAGAGGCTGAAGAAGGAGGCTCCGTAATGCGTGCCCAGCTCGACGACGACCGTGGGGCGCCGATAGGCGATGAGATCATAGCCGAACTTCATATGTCCTCTCCAAGCCGATTCGCTTCGGAACAGCGGGGACAGGCGGTCGAATTCGAACTCCGGCTCGTGCAGCTTCCAGCTTCCGTTCATGGTCCAGCTCCTTTCCTTGAAAGGCCTCTCCTTCACCGTATGAGGCTGGCGCTCCGGTTAGACGGCTTGCGCGCGGACCTGGCCGCCGCTGATCCGTCCCACGGCTCCGGCTCCGCCCTGCCGGTCTCATCCGCGCGAGAAGCGGGTAAGCTTAACGGAGAAGCCGAACCCGGCGCAAGAAGGAGGCAGGACCGAACATGATCAAGATCGTGCTTGTCAGGCATGGGCAAAGCGAGTACAACGAGCAGAACCGGTTCACCGGCTGGACCGACGTCGACCTGACCGAGCGGGGCAAGGAAGAGGCGAGAAAAGCGGGAGCGATCCTGCGCCAGAACAAGTTCGTGTTCGACATCGCCTGCACCTCGGTGCTGAAGCGCGCGATCCGCACGCTATGGATCATGCAGGACGAGATGGGGCTGCTGTGGATTCCGACGGACAAGACGTGGAGGCTCAACGAGCGCCACTACGGCGCCCTGCAGGGTCTGAACAAGGAGGAGACGGCCCGCAAGTACGGGGAGGAGCAGGTGCATCTGTGGCGGCGCTCGGTGAGCGTGCGTCCGCCCGCGCTGGACAAGTCCGATCCGAGATACGAGGGAACGGATCCGAAATACAAGGCGATCGCGGACCGCGTGCCGGTGACGGAGAACCTCGACGACACGGAAGAGCGGGTGCTCGCCTACTGGCGGGAGAAGGTCGAGCCGTCGCTGCACGAGAACCGGCGGGTGCTGCTCGTCGCCCATGGCAATACGATCCGCGCGCTCGTCCGCTACCTGGACGACATCCCGGGCGACGGCATCGCCACGCTCAACATTCCGACGGGCACGCCGCTCGTCTACGAGCTGGACGACGACCTGAAGCCGATTCGGCATTATTACTTGGAGGAAGACGAGCGCAAGGTGCACAGCGACGCGGAGGCGGCCGCAGGCGCGCCGGACGTCCGCTCCGAATGACGTCGCCGTCCGGTGCGGCGGAAGGAAGCGCCGGCATGGCGCCGCGGCCTAGGCGCCGGAGCATGCAGGCGGCAAGGCTTGCCGGAGATGGCCGGAGCATGCAGGCGACAAGGCGCGCCGGAGGCGGCCGGAGGGCGCAGGCGCAAACGAGCAGGAGGGCCAGAGGCCGCTCCTGCTCTTGGTCTGCCCGTTTAGCCGGACAGGGCGCTGCCCCTGCTCCGGACCGACGCTTCGACCCGCTTGGGCAGTCATGCTTTAATTGACGAATGGATCAAAGGGACTTAAACTGATGGTACGCAGGTTTACATTTGGTAAAGTATTTGATGAAAAAATGCTTATTTTTTCCATTCCGTACACGAAAAGGGGATCTGAAATGAGCAAAAAAATGTGGGCAGCGGCGCTCGTGTCGCTCGCGCTCGTCGCCTCCGGCTGCGGCGCCAAATCGAACAGCGAAGGCGGCGCGGCGAGCCCGGCTCCGACGGCGGCGGCAAGCGCCGACGGCAAATCCTATACGATCGCGATCTCGCAGATCGTCGAGCATCCGTCGCTGGACGCGACGCGCCAGGGCTTCCTGGACGCGCTCAAGGAAGCGGGCATCGTCGAGGGAGAGAACCTGAAGGTCGACTTCGACACCGCGCAGGGCGATCAGAGCAACAACCTGTCGATCGCGCAGAAGATCGCCGGCAGCGACGCCGATCTGGCGCTCGGCATCGCGACGCCGTCGGCGCAGGCTCTCGTGGAGAACGTGACCGCGATCCCGGTGCTGTTCGCGGCAGTCACCGATCCGGTCGCCTCGAGCATCGTGCCGAGCCTGGACAAGCCGGGCGGCAACGTCACCGGCGCCTCCGATACGAATCCGGCGGCGGTCGTGCAGCTGATGGACTTCATCGCCTCCGACTTCCCGAACGTGAAGAACGTCGGCATGGTCATCAACGAGGGCGAGTCCAACGCCGTCATCATGGCCGACAACGCCGAGCAGGCGCTCGCCAAGCATGACATCAAGCTGGTCAAGGCCGCCGTCACGAACACCTCCGAGGTGAAGCAGGCGGCCGAATCGCTCGTCGGCAAGGTCGATGCGCTGTTCATCGCCCTCGACAACATGGTCGTCAGCGGCGTGGACTCCATCATCGAAGTCGCCAACGCGAACAAGCTTCCGTTCTTCTCCAGCGACCGCGACACGGTGGAAAAAGGCGCTTTCGCCACAGTGGGCTTCAAGTACTATGACCATGGCTACCAGGTCGGCGAAATGGCCGCCGAGGTGCTCAAGGACGGCAAGAATCCGGGCGACATGCCGGTCAAGATGCAAGAGAAGCTTGATCTGATCCTCAACCTCAAGGCTGCCGAAGCCCAAGGCATCACGGTGACGGATGCCATGAAGGGCCAAGTAGAGGATCAAGAAACCAATATCATCCAATAAGAGGTGTTCCTGCCGTGTCGATCATGTCCCTCGTCTCCTTCAACGGAGCGCTTGAGCTCGGACTCATCTATGCCTTGATGGCGCTCGGGGTCTACATCACGTACCGCATCCTGGACTTTCCCGACCTCACCGTAGACGGCAGCTTCACGACCGGAGCCGCCATCTCGGTGCTGATGATCAGCCATGGGCAGCCGGCGCTGCTCGCAACGCTCGCCGGCATGGCCGGGGGCATGCTGGCCGGCGCCTGTACGGGCCTGCTCCACACGAAGGGCAAGATCAACGGCCTGCTGGCCGGCATCCTGATGATGATCGCCCTGTACAGCATCAACCTGCGCATCATGGGCAAGCCGAACCTGCCGGTCAAGGTCCAGGACAGCCTGTTCGGCGGCTTCATCAAGTCCGACGCCTGGATGGCCGGCGGCATCTCGTGGCTTTACCTGGCGGTGCTGGCCGTCGTGGGGGCGATCGTCTGGCTGCTGCTGTTCGCCTTCCTCAAGACGGACCTGGGCCTGTCGCTGCGCGCGACCGGCGACAACAAGCGCATGATCCGCAGCTTCGGCGGCAACACCGACCGCACGACGATCATCGGCGTCAGCCTCTCCAACGGCCTCGTCGCCCTCTCCGGGGCGCTGATCGCCCAGGATGCCGGCTTCGCCGACATCAGCATGGGCATCGGCATGATCGTCATCGGCCTGGCGTCGGTCATCATCGGCGAGGCGATCTTCGGCGCTCGCGGCGTGCTCGGCACGACGCTCGCCGTCGTCGTCGGCGCGGTCGTCTACCGCGTCGTCATCGCGGCCGCGCTCAACGCGGACTGGCTCCATCTCAAGAGCTCCGACCTCAAGATCATCACGGCGGCGATCGTCATCGTGGCGCTCGTCGTGCCGACGGCCAACCGCGCGCTCAAGCAGCGGCGCCAGGCCCGGCGCCGCACGGCGGAGATCGCCTCCGCCTCGGCGAAGGGAGGGAACTGACATGCTGACGATCACATCCGCCTCCAAGCTGTTCAATCCCGGCACGGTCGACGAGAAGGTCGCCCTGATGGACGTCGGCCTGCATCTGGACCGGGGCGACTTCGTTACCGTCATCGGCAGCAACGGCGCCGGCAAGTCGACGCTCATGAACCTGATCTCCGGCGTCATGAAGCCGGACCTCGGCTCCGTGTCGATCGGAGGCACGGACATCACCGTCCGTACCGAGGCGCAGCGCAGCCGCTGGATCGGCCGCGTGTTCCAGGATCCGATGGCCGGCACCGCGCCGAACATGACGATCGAGGAGAACCTCGCGATGGCGTACAACCGGGGCCGCAAGCGCGGCCTCAGCTGGGCGGTGACGGGCCGCCGCCGCGCCGTGTTCCGCGAGCAGCTGGGCAAGCTCGGCATCGGCCTGGAGAACCGGCTCACCGCCAAGGTCGGCCTGCTGTCCGGGGGCGAGCGCCAGGCGCTCAGCCTGCTGATGGCGACGTTCACCGAGCCGGACATCCTGCTGCTCGACGAGCATACGGCGGCGCTCGACCCGGCCCGCGCCGAGCTGATTACGCGCCTTACCGAGACGCTCGTGCGCGAGATGAACCTGACGACGCTCATGGTCACCCACAACATGGAGCAGGCGATCCGCCTCGGCAACCGCCTCATCATGATGGACAAAGGCCGCATCATCCTCGACATTCCGGCCGGCCGCAAGGACGGCCTCACTGTCCAGCGGCTGCTCGGCGAGTTCGAGCAGATCAGCGGCCAAAAGCTGGCCGACGACCGGCTCGTGCTCGGCTGACGGGCCCCGCCCGGCAGCACGTCGCGCTCCTTTGAAAGCGTTCGGCTCCGTGGAACTACGGGCTGGACGCTTTTTTCGGTCGGATTGAAGCCGCGGAATTCAGGCAAGGCTGAGCGGAGAAGGGCGCGAGCGGGAGAGGGAGAAAAAGCAGGCATCCAGGGGGAAGTTTCCGTCCGTTCATGCAGAGTTAAGGATTTATGCCGTAAAATGAGGTATAATTAGGCATTATTTTGCCGCGGGCTTAGGAGTGAAAGCAATGTTCAAGCAGCAGCCGATACTCGGCATCGTCGTGCCGTGCTACAACGAGGAGGAAGTGCTGGAGCTTACCGTCGTCGAGCTGGACGCCGTCCTTGGCGGCCTGGAGAAGGAGGGGCTCGTGTCTCCCGAGAGCTTCATCCTGTTCGTCAATGACGGCAGCCGGGACCGCACCTGGCCGCTCATCGCCGACCTCAAGGAGCGCTACCGCCGCGTGTCCGGCCTCAATCTGGCCGGCAATGTCGGCCATCAGAACGCTTTGCTTGGCGGACTGATGACGGCCAAGCGCCATGCCGACTGCCTCGTCAGCATCGACGCCGACCTGCAGGACGACGTGCGCGTCATCCGCGACATGGTGCTGCGCTACCGCGAAGGCTGCGACATCGTCTACGGCGTGCGCAGCAGCCGGCAGCGCGATACCTGGTTCAAGCGCACGACGGCGGAGGGCTTCTACAAGGTGATGCAAGGCCTCGGCCTGCGCATCGTGAACAACCACGCCGACTACCGGCTCATGAGCCGCCGCGCGCTGGACGAGCTGGCCCGCTTCTCCGAGGTCAACATCTTCCTGCGCGGCATGGTGCCGCTGCTTGGCTTCGAGACCGGGGTCGTGTACTATGAGCGGTTGGAGCGGGCGGCGGGAGAGTCCAAATATCCGCTCAAAAAGATGATCAGCTTCGCGCTGGAGGGCATCACCTCGCTGTCGGTCAAGCCGATCCGGATGGTCACGGCGGCGGGCTTCGCCGTGTTCGCGGTCAGCATCGTCATGGGCATCTACGGCATCGTCTCCAATCTGATGGGACGAGCGGTCAGCGGCTGGTCGTCGCTCATCGTCTCGCTCTGGTTCATCGGCGGCGTGCAGCTGCTCTCGATCGGCCTGATCGGAGAGTATATCGGCAAGATTTACCGCGAGGTCAAGCGCCGCCCGCTCTATATCGTAGAGCGGGAGCTGCCTCCGGCCGTGCGCAGCGCCGAGGCCCGCGAGCATGAAGATCCAGCGGAGCGGGAAGGCGCGCCTGCCGCCCCTGCCCATGCTCTGTCCTAGGGGGGACTACGATTGAGAGAACGCATCAAGCTCGAATATGCCGCGGCCGCGGCCGCAATCGGCATTCTGATCGGACTGCTGTTCGCCTCGCCGTTCATCGGCATGGCGGACAGCGGCGATTTCCTGCGGGTGCTCATGACGACGGGGCTGGACTACAATCCGGCGGCCGTCAGCTACGAGGACCGGTTTTTCGGCTGGGCCAACGAGGTGTTCGCCTACGAGGGCATCCGCGGCGCCTACATCACCTCGCAGCTGATTCCGGTCTACATCGCCCGCTCGATCGGATGGCTGTACGACCAGACGCTGTTCAACGTGCGCTTCCTCGGCGCGGTCTACGGGGCGCTGCTCGTGTCCGCCGTGTTCCTGATCGTCCGTTCGGGCAGGCGGTACAGCCTGTCGGCGGCGGCCATGCTGGCGGCGGGGCTGCTGTTCGTCTTCCTCGACATCCGCTACGTCGCGTACTTCAACTCCTTCTTCGCCGAGCCGGTCTCGCTCGTGTTCCTGCTGCTGACCGTCGCTTCCGGCCTGCGGCTCGCCCACCAGGACAAGCCGACGACGGGAGCGGCGCTGTTCTTCTTCGCCTGCGTGTTCATGCTCGCTACGGCGAAGCTGCAGAATACGCCGATCGGCATCGTGCTCGCGCTGTACGGCCTGCGGCTGCTTCCGCTGCGATGGGACCGCGCCTGGAAGCGCTGCGTGCTGTGGGGCTGCTCGGCGCTGTTCCTGCTGTCCGCGCTGCTGTATGCGTTCGCGCCGGACGGGCTCAAGCACATCAACCTGTACCAGACCGTCTTCTTCGGCATCTTGAACGAATCGCCGGACGTGAAGGGCGACCTGCGCGATCTCGGCCTGCCGGAGAAGCTGGCGGTCAACGCCGGCACGAACTTCTTCCAGACGGATGCGGCCATTCCGCAGGAAGCGCCGGAGATGAAGGCGGATTTCTACGACCGGATGTCCCACGGCAAGGTGATGCTGTTCTACGTGACCCATCCGCAGCGGCTGGTCGGCCTGCTCGACCGGGCAGCGGAGCGCGGCGTGCATCTGAAGATCAGCTATCTCGGCAACTACGAAAAGAGCGAGGGCAAGCCGGCGCTCGCGCTCAGCGACCGCTACAGCGGATGGAGCCGGCTCAAGGCGGAGTATATGCCGCGTTCGCTTTGGTTCGTGGCGCTGTTCTACCTGCTCTACGCGGCCGGCTGCGCGGCCGAATGGCTGCGAGCCCGCAGCAGGTCGGGCCGCATGACGGCCGAGCTGATGCTGCTCGTCGCTTTTGTCGGCGCCTTCTCGTTCGTCATCCCCGTCGTCGGGGACGGGCTGGCCGACATCGAGAAGCATCTGTTCCTCTACAATGCGGCCTCCGACATGATGCTCGTCGCCGCAGCCGCATGGCTCGTCCATCGGATCGCCGGCCTGCTGCGCAGCCGGCGCGGCCGCAGCGGCTACGGGACGTACCGCTTCTAGGCTCGGATCGCCGCAGGGGCTGCGGGACGTGCCGCTGCTAGGGCGGATGGCAGCAGAGGCTGCGGGACGTGCCGCTGCTAGGGCGGATGGCAGCAGAGGCTGCGGGGCGTACCGCTGCTAGGGCAGATGGCCGCAGGGGCTGCGGGACGTGCCGCTGCGAGGGCGGATGGCCGCAGGGGCTGCGGGACGTGCCCGCTGCTAGGGCGGATGGCCTAAGGGGCTGCGGGACGTGCCGCTGCTAGGGCGGATGGCAGCAGAGGCTGCGGGGCGTACCGCTGCTAGGGCGGATGGCCGCAGGCTGCGGGACGTGCCCGCTGCTAGGACGGATGGCCGCAGGGGCTAATGGCGGTTGCTTTTAATGCCGATGGCGGGCAGCAAGGCAGCGACAGTAGCTGCGCCGAGCAGCGGCATTCTGATTGCCTCGCGTTGGATGTCTGGTTGCCCAGCATTCCACGCCAGTGCGCCGAGATTGTCTCGGTCTCCGATAGGCGCCGCCTCCAAACCAACCGCCATCGTCTAACGAAACTGACGAGTGTTATTTTGGTCATTTCCGCTTCTATCACCGGCTAACGAAACTCAGGAGCGTTATTTGGCCTAATTTGCCCTGAAATGACCCTAATGTAGCCCAATAGCGCTCCACAGTTTCGTTAGAATTATTAATCTCCTCATTTCGCGCGAATAGCGACTTATAGTTGCGTTAGCGCGGCAGATGCCCTCTTTTGACATCACCTTTGCCAACTGTTCGAAACACAAACGGGACGAAGCGGAGAAAGATTCCGCCTCGTCCCGTTTGTGTTTCGGCAAATTTGCGGAGACTGGCCTTGATGCTGGTGTCTATCCGATCTCGCCTGGTTCAGCTGCCTCACGGGCCCGTCCGCTGCCCTGCGGGGTCGGCTGCCTTGCAGGCTCGTCAGATGCCCTGCAGGCCCGTCCAGCTGCCCTTTCTCGGGCGCCCATCCGCGCTGTTCTGCAGGCCCGTCCAGCTGCCTCTCTCGGGCGCCCGTCCAGCTGCCTCACGGGCCCGTCCAGCTGCTTCACGGCCCATCCAGCTGCTTCTCCGCAGCTTCGTCGAGGCCTGCCTTGTCCGTTGACCCTGCCGTTTGGCAGGGTCCGCTCCGCCCTCAGCGGGCGGACGGACCGGCGCCGCTCCGAAGCTTGTACGCCATGAGCGCCATCTCCAGGCCGATCCGCTTGTGCGGCTCGCGGAACGGATCGCCGATCAGCTCGGTCAGCCGTTCCATCCGGTTGTAGAGCGTCTGGCGGTGGATGAACAGACGGCGCGCCGTCTCGTGCTTGGAGCCGAAGCATTTGAGGTACATGTCCAGCGTCTCCAGCAGCTGCCGGCGAGCTTCCTTCTCCAGCTGCAGGATCGGGCCGAGATGGTCCTGCACGTAGCCGCCCAGCAGCTGCGTGTCGGGAATCGCCTGCAGCAGCTGGTACGCGCCGAGCTCGTGGTAAAAGACAGCCGCGCCCAGCTCGGGAACGCGCCGGGCGATCTCCAGCGCCTCGCCGGCTTCGCGGAACGCGGCGGGAGCGTCGAGCAGCGCCGCGCGGGCTTTGCCGCCGGCGGCGCGCAGCCGCATGCCGCCGAGCTGCTCGCCGGCATAGCGCAGCGCGTCCTCGAGCACGCGGCGCGCGCCGCCGAGCAGCCGCTGCTCGGCGGCGGGGAAGCCCCCGCCGTCCGCCAGCAGCAGCAGCCGCGTCAGCGAGGCCGACTCCGCATGCAGGCTGCCGCGCAGGCCATGCTTGCGCAGCAGCGTGCGCAGCAGCACCGGCAGGTCGCGCGCCGCTCCCTCGAGCCGGTCGCCGCGATCCTCGCCGTCGTCCGCCTCGAGCTCAAGCAGCAGCGCGAGCGCGGCGCCGGCGCCTCCGGCCGCCAGTCCGGCGAGCGAGCGGGCCTGCTCCTCGCTGCGCGCCTTGCCCTCCATCAGCTCGGGGATGAGGCGGTCCTGGCGGCGAGCCTCATGCTCGCGGCCGAACTGCGTGCGCAGCGTCAGAGCGGCGGCGGCGGAGGCGGCGGCCTCCAGGTAGGGAGACCGCAGCTCGGCCTCCTCGCTATCCTCGACGACGAGCCCGACGGCGGCGAGCAGCTGGCCGTAGCCGAGCACCGGGCGCAGCAGCAGCTGCCCGCCGAGCTCCAGCGGCAGCAGCAGCGGGGCGCGGCCGTCGCCGAAGCGCCCGGCGAGCTCCAGCTCGCGCAGCTCGAGCCCAGCCAGCTCCCGCTGCCCCGGCTCGGCGGCGAGCGGCGGATGATGCCGGTCCGGCTCCAGCAGCGAGTAGAACACCGTCTGCCGGCCGGTGTCGGCATGCAGCAAGCGCAGCACGGCGGCGATGTCGCTGTGCTGCAGCGTCAGCTGCTGCAGCCGCCGCGCGAAGCGGTCGGCCTGGTCCTGACTCGCGCGCCGCCGGCCGAGGATGAGCCCGTGGATATCCTGGGTGATGTCCGAGAAACGGACCGGCCGGTCGAAGACGATGACGGGGAAGCCGTGCTCTTCGGCCAGGTCGAGCACCTCCACCGCCACCTCGTCGATGCTCGTGCCGAGCTCGAGGATGAGTCCGGCGGCTTCCTGCACGATCAGCTGGCGGACATAATCGAGCCGGTCCTGGACAGGCTGTTTGAGCCACAGCCCGGTGGTAAGAATAAGATCATGGGGGCGGACAAAAGGCGCGTTGCGCACGATCTCGATCACATGCACCCATCCGACCGGGCGGCCGATCCCTCGGCTGCCCGCCGCCAGCCTGGCGCCGGCGAACAGGGGACGCTGCAGGATGTCCCGTACTTGCAAGTCCGTCACGTTCATGGAGGGACAACACCTTTCCGCGGAGCATATATTGAAGCAAGATGATGCAGCACCGTCATGTCAGCTATCGGCAACACGTCGACCCGCGGCGGCGAAAGCTTCGACAACGTGTAAGATGCCGCCCGTCCCGAGCTGCCGTACCATAGAAAAAGGAAAACAACCCTATTATAGACGAGGTGCCTGTCCCATGAAAATCGGAATTCCAAAGGAAATCAAAAACAACGAGAACCGCGTCGCCCTCACCCCGATGGGAGCGGCCGAGCTGATCCGGGCCGGGCACAGCGTGCTGATCGAGCGCGGCGCAGGCGAGGAGAGCGGCTTTGCCGACGCGGCGTACGAGGCGGCAGGCGCGTCCATCGCGCCGGAGGCGGCGGACGTGTGGGGCAGGAGCGAGATGGTGATGAAGGTGAAGGAGCCGCTGCCCGTCGAATACGGCCACTTCCGCCCGGGCCTGCTGCTGTTCGCTTACCTGCATCTGGCCGCTGAGCCGGAGCTGGCCGAGGCGCTGCGAGCCGCGGGCGTGACGGCGGTCGCCTACGAGACGATCCGCGTGAACGGCGCGCTGCCGCTGCTCGCTCCGATGAGCGAGGTAGCCGGCCGCATGGCCGTGCAGGTCGGCGCCCAGATGCTGGAGAAGGCGTACGGCGGCAAGGGCAAGCTGCTGTCCGGCGTGACCGGCGTGAAGCGGGGCAAGGTGACAGTCATCGGCGCGGGCATCGCGGGCACGAGCTCGGTGCAGCTGGCGGTCGGGCTCGGAGCGGACGTGACCGTGCTCGATACGAACACGAACCGGCTGCGCGAGCTGGCGCTGCTGTTCGGCAGCCGCCTGCAGACGCTCCAGTCGACGACGCACAACCTGGCGGAGTCGGTGCGCGAGGCGGATCTCGTCATCTCGACGGTGCTCATCCCGGGCGGCAAGGCGCCGAAGCTCGTCACCGAGGAGATGGTGCGCTCGATGGAAAAGGGCTCCGTCATCGTCGACGTGGCGATCGACCAGGGCGGCAGCGTCGAGACGATCGACCGCATCACGACGCATGACGATCCGGTATTCGAAAAGCACGGCGTGCTGCACTATGCGGTCGCCAACATCCCCGGCGCCGTGCCGTACACGTCGACGATGGCGCTCACGAACGCGACGCTGCCGTTCGCGCTGCAGCTCGCCTCGCTCGGCGCGGCGGATGCGATCCGCGCTTCGCAGCCGCTCCGCGAGGGCGTCAATACGATGGGCGGCCATGTCACCTACGAAGCGGTCGCCCGCGACCTCGGCTACGCCTACAAGCCGGTGCTGGAGCTGGTGTAGCGGACTAGGTCGCATGGGCGAACCTATTGGTCCATAGGGAGAACGACGCGATGCGCCATTCGTTCGTTCCTCCGGACTGGGGCAGCGCCAGGAATTCGAAAGTGTATGGGCTTGAGCAAAGCGGCTCATTGGCATGACCAGCAAGCCGAAAGTGCCGTGGCTCGCAACCCGCTGGTTGCATGCACGCCCCATCCGCTCGAAAAGCCCCTCTCCATCGGGAGAGGGGCTTTTGCGGTGCAACGGAAGCGGCCGATCAGCGCGCTCGGCATTCGGCAGCGGTCGTACGGACGCCGCTCCGAAGCCGCCAGCGGCCAGAACCGCACGGACGCCGCTCCGAAGCCGCTAGCGGACGCGCGGGGTCGGGGCCGCCGATGGGCCGCCGATGCGGATCGAGACGGCTTCACCCTGCAGCGGGCGGCCCGCACGCGGGGCGGCGCTTGGGCGGGAGCCGCTGCTCTTCTCGGCCATCGCCTGCTTGAACGACTCGGCGACCTGATGGATGACGTCGCCCACGTCATGGGCGCTGTCCAGCAGCGGATCGACCGTCGTGATGCGGCCTTTGACCTCGCGGATCGTGCTGTTCGCCGTGCGGACGAGGGCGGTCGCTTCGCCGGCGATCGGGTCGATGCGGCCCCGCAGCTCGGCGACGGTCTGCTGCACCTCGTCGAGCGTCGAGCGGAGCTTGCGCAGCGACTGGATGCCGAACCAGGCGAGGGCGGCCAGGGAAAGGGAGGCGATCGCGGCGCTTGCTCCGGTGAGAGTCATCGCTTATTCCCCCGTCGGAGCGATCGGGACGATCAGCTCCTGCGCCGGAGCCGGCGCATCGACCGTGCTCTCGTCCGGACGAGGGCCGATGAGGACCCGCACGTCCTCGGCCGCAGCGCCGGATGCCGCGCCGGCGGCAGCGGCGGACTCCTCCCTCACCCGGTTCAGGCGAACGGCGCGGTCCGCCGAGCCGGGAGCCGCAGCTTCGCCGCGCAGTCCTGCCGTCGCGCTCGCCTCGGCAGCCGCCGCCGGTCCGGCGGCCGTCTCCTCCAGCGAGCCGCAGGCCGTCACGATCCGTTCCGCCAGCGCCTGGTTGCCCGTGTCTGCCGTGGCGATGACCAGCACATGGTCCTGCTCGACGAGCGTCCGGTACTGCTCCGCTTGATGATCCGGGATGCCGAGGCCGGCCAGGCCGCCGACAAGCGTGCCGGCGCTGCCGCCGAATGCCGCTCCCGCCAGCACGGTCGCGATCGGCCCCGCCGCGAGCAGCGGACCGATGCCGGGCACGAACAGCAAGCCCGCCGTCGCCAGCACGCCCGCCGCGCCGCCGAGCACGGCTCCGGCGAGTCCCCCGGATACCATGCCTTCCGGCGCGTTCGTACCGCTCTTGGATTCTACCCGGCATACCTCTTCGCGGGTCCGCCGGATGACCGACAGCTGCTCCTTGCTCCAGCCTGCCGCCTTGAGCTCCTCGACCGCGCGAAGCGCGTCCTTTTCCGTCCGGAATATCCCTACCACTGGTGCCGTCATGTCGATTCCTCCTCGGATGGTCGTATGTCCTCGCTGTCAGCTCGAGCTACTCTGAACATCACCACGGGGACAAGCGGCGCAAACAAGGCGGACAAACAGGGCGGCCACATTTATTTTTAGAACCGGAACTTACTTGGCGTCCTCCAGCAGATGCTCGCCGGCGATGCCGGGCGAGGTCATCGCATACGGATTGAGAATTTCGGTCATCTCCTCCGGCGTGAGCAGGCCGCGCTCGAGGATGAGCTCGCGGATCGTCAAGCCGGTCGCGAGCGCCTCCTTGACGAGCTGGGCCGCGACCTCGTAGCCGAGATGCGGGTTGAGCGCGGTCACGATGCCGAACGAGTTCGCCACATAGCTCTCGCAGCGCTCGCGGTTCGCCTGCATGCCCTCGACGGCATGGCGGAGGAACACGTCGACGCCGTTGCGCAGAATCTTGAGCGACTGCAGCAGGTTGAAGGCGATGACCGGCCCCATGACGTTGAGCTCGAACTGTCCGGCCTCGCACGCCATGCACAGCGTATGGTCGTTGCCCATCACCTGGAACGCGACCTGGTTGACGACCTCGGCCATGACGGGATTGACCTTGCCCGGCATGATCGACGAGCCCGGCTGGCGCGGCGGCAGCGACAGCTCGGCCAGTCCGACGCGCGGACCGGACGCCATCAGGCGGATGTCGTTGCAGATTTTGGACAGGTTGACCGCGCATACCTTGAGGGCGGCCGACAGCTCGGTGTAGGCGTCGCTGTTCTGCGTGGCGTCGACGAGATCGTCGGCGGCGCGGATCGGCAACCCCGTCTGCTCCTGCAGATGGGCGATGACGGCGGAAATGTACTCCGGCTTGGCGTTGAGCCCGGTGCCGACGGCCGTGGCGCCCATGTTGACGGTCAGCGCATGGATGGCCGCGCTGCGGATGCGGGCGATATCCCGGCCGAGCACGGCGGCGTAGGCGCCGAATTCCTGGCCGAGACGGATCGGCACGGCATCCTGCAGATGCGTGCGGCCCATCTTGATGACGTCGTCGAACTCGTCGCGCTTGGCGAGGAAGCCGTCCTGCAGCGCCTGCAGCGCTTCGAGCAGATGCTGGGTCAGCGTATGCGCGGCGATGCGCAGCGCGGTCGGGATCGCATCGTTCGTCGACTGCGACATATTGACGTGGTTGTTCGGGCTGCAATGGAAATAATCGCCTTTGTCCCGGCCGAGCAGCTCAAGCGCCCTGTTGGCCAGCACCTCGTTCATATTCATATTGATGGACGTTCCGGCGCCTCCCTGGATGCTGTCGACGATGAACTGGTCGAGCAGCTGCTGCTCGATCACCTCTTCGGACGCCTTCACGATCGCTTCGCCGATCGTCGTCTGGAGCAGATGGACGTCCATGTTGGCGCGGGCGGCGGCCTTTTTCACATGGGCCAGCGCGACGAGCAGCTCCGGATGGATCGGCACGCCGGTGATCGGGAAGTTTTCGACGGCACGGAGCGTCTGGATGCCGTAATAGGCGCTCTCCGGGACTTCTTTTTCTCCAAGAAAATCATGCTCGAGTCGATACGCCATCTTCACATTCATCCCTTCTGCAATTCCGTCTCTCGTACAAGCCGAGGGTGAAGCCGGGCCGATTCTACCATGCGCCGCAGCCATCCGTCAAAAACGCGCGCTAATGCTCTGCCGCGAAACAGAAAGCGTCCTTCGCGGGCAGGAGGCTGCCTCGCGCGAAGGACGCGCAAGCCGTCGGCCGCTCCCGCTCGGGCAGGCGGCCGTCAGTCAAATATAGCTGAGCCCGGCCGTATAGGGGAACGGGAGGGGGAAGTAGCTCCGCAGCAGTCCGGCCTCCGCATCGGTCAAAGGCAGGTGGCGGGCGGACCCGCTCTCGGAGCCGGCTTGGGCCGGTCGTCCGGCCTCGGCATCCCGAGGGCTGCCGGAGCTGTCGGGCCGAGCGGAGCCTGCGCCGCGAACCGCGCCGCCGGCCTCCCTCGCGGCGGCCGACTCCGCCTCCGCCGTCCCGCCCGCCGCCGCGACGGCAAGAGCGGGCAGCGGATCGGCGGAGTCGAGCCGGCGCTCCTCGGCCTGCTGCCGGACAAAGGCGTCCGGGCCGTCGTCCGGCTCGGCGTCGGGACCGTCGAACAGCAGCAGCGTCCAGTCGCGTGCGCTCAGCGGGATGAGGCGGCCGTCCAGCACGAGCGCATGCTCGTCCTCGGCCAGCCGCTCGACCGTCCAATCCGGAATCTCGCCCCCGGCTGCGGCCGCGATGGCGGCGAAATAAGGCTGCAGCTGGCTCCAGAGCAGCGGCAGGTTCATGATGCGGACGGTGCCCTGGTTATGGCTGCTGGTGTAAGGGTGCCCCTCCAGCAGGTCCATCATACGGCGCTCATGGGCGGAGGCGAACAGCAGCAGCGAGGAAAGTCCCAGCTGCCGCATCGCTTCGCGCGCCAAAGGCAGGACGCGGTCGGCCTTGCCCCCCCATTCGACGACGAACGGCTCCAGATCGGAGCCTGGGGGGATCGGTCCCGCCGCGATGACGACGTAGGCGAGCAGCTGCTCGCCGGCCTCGGCGACGTACACCTCGTGATGGAAGCCGTACATGGCGGCGACCGCCTCGCTCGCCAGCTCGGACGCGAAGTCGGGGATGCTCCGCAGGTAGCCGGCCGGCTTGGCGTCGGCAAGCGCCTTGAGCCGGAACCAGTCGTCGACGTCCATCGGACGGACGCGCAGATTCGGCGGGAGCGCCTGCGGCCGGCCCGGCGAGCCGTCGATGCGGTACCGGCGTACCGATCCGAACGCGTAGCAGCCGTTGCGCCGGTAGAGGGAGCGCGTGCCGGAGACGAGCATGAGCGCCGCCTCCATCCGCTCCGCTCGGTGGAAGGCCTCGTGAAGCAGCACGCTCGCGTGCCCCTGTCCCCGGTAGTCAGGATCGGTGCAGACGGAGCCGAGCGCGCAGGCGCTCAGCAGCGCGGGACCGATCCGGATCTGATGGGGGACGAACCCGATGAACGAGACGAGGCGCCCGTCCTCGACGATGCCGAGCGACAAGCCGATCGACGGATCGAAGATGCGGGGAAAGCTTGTCCCCATCGAAGGCTCGCCCTCCTCGCGGAAGATGCGATCCGCGAGGGCGGCGGCTTCTTCGAGCTCTTGGCGGCTCAGGCGGCGGCGCAGCTGCTTCATGACGGTCTCCAACTCCTTTGGCGGCAGGGTGTGGATAAGAAGGGCTCGCGCGGCGGGCATCCATCCACTCCAAATCTAGAAATCTATCATATGCTATCCTATCCTAGTTGGAAAGGAGGGGTTCCCATGTCCCGCTTCCTTGATCTCAAGACGAGCCAGAACGCCAGCTTCGCGAACTCGATCGCGATTCCCATCACGGTCATCAACACAAACCAGCTGATCGCCCAGCAGACGCTGGACCTGACGCTCGGCGTGGCCGGCCAGACGCGGGTCGACTTCGTCGGCATGATGGCCATCCAGCTCGGCTTGCTGCCGGTGGCCACGACGGTGACGATCAGCGTCGTGCGCGGCACGCTGCCGACCAGTCCGGTCATCTTCTCCGCCGCTCAGGTGCTTGACATCGCGCTTCTCGGACCTCAGACGATCAGCATCGCCGGCTCTGACTTCTTCGCTCCCAACACGGTTCAGACTTACACCGTATTCGTCTCCGTCACGGCGCTCGGCGCGACGCGCGTCGGCCCGGAAAGCTTCAACTTCATCGGCTCCTCCGACACGTAGGCCATACCGGAAAAAGAGAAAGCGGTCAGCAGCCCAGGGCTCTGACCGCTTTCTCATGGACCGGAGGGCGCCGGCCGGCGGATCCGTCAAGAGCTTGTTTCCGGAGCCTGCTCCTGCCGACGGTCGTAGCGGGCATTGAACTTGAAGATCGGATCGAGGATCCGGAACACGAGCTTGCTCTCCTTGGTCAGCAGCGGTCCGAGAATCGCCAGGATGAGCACGTACAGCGCGGCGAACGGCTGGATGATCGCGGCGAGGCCGCCGGCCAAGGCCAGATTGGCCATGATGATCGAGAACTCGCCGCGGGCGACGATCGTCAGGCCGATCTTGGCCGAGGCGTACGGCGGGATGCCCGCGCTGCGTCCGGCGAGCATGCCGGCGGCGAAGTTGCCGACCAGCGTGATCGCGACAGCGCCGAGCGCCATCCATACGGCTCCGCCAAGGGCGGTCGGATCGATCGTCAGGCCGAAGCTGAAGAAGAACATCGCGCCGAAGAAGTCGCGGAACGGCAGGATGAGCTTCTCGATGCGATGGGCGTGCTGCGTCTCGGCCAGGACAAGCCCGACGAGCAGCGCGCCGATCGCCTCGGCGACGTGGATCGTTTCGGCGAAGCCCGCGATCAGGAACAGGGAGCCGAACACGATGAGCAGGAACAGCTCGTTGGAGCGGATATCGAGCCAGCGATTGAGCTGCGGGACGAGCTTGCGGCCGACGATGAGCACGCCGAGCATGAACACGAGCGCGATCAGCGCCGACAGCAGCACGCCGCCGAGGCTGGAGGACGAGCTGAGCACGAGGCCGGATACGATCGAGATGTACAGGGCCAGGAAGACGTCCTCGAACATGATGATGCCGAGGATCATCTCGGTCTCCTGGTTGGCGGTGCGCTTCAGGTCGACGAGCACCTTGGCCACGATCGCGCTGGAGGAGATCGTCGTGATGCCGGCGATGATGAGCACCTCGGACAGCGGCAGGCCGGTCAGGAAGCCGTACACCAGGCCTAGGGTGAAGTTGATCCCGATGTAGATGCTTCCTCCGGCCACGATGGACTTGCCGGACTTGATGAGCCGGCCGACGGAGAATTCAAGGCCGAGGTACAGCAGCAGGAACAGGACGCCGATCCGGCCGAAGAAATGGATGAGCTCGGCGCTCTCGATGAAACGGAAGTCGAAGTATCCGATCTTGAAGGCATGCGGTCCGACGAGCATGCCGACGATGATGTAGAAGGGGATGACGGAGAACTTGAGCTTGGCGGACAAGATGCCGGCCAGAGCGACGAGGGCGACGGCGAGGCCGATCTCCATGACGAGTTGATCCATCGTCACTCACATCCGTTCTTCAGGATGTCGCGGAACGCCTTTTGCTGGCTGCGTTCGCCGGCTACGATCAGCAATGCCTCCTCGGTAAGGACCAGATCGGGTCCCGGGTTGATGTGCTTCGTGGCGCCGCCTCGTTCGACGACGGCCAGCACGCTGGCGCCGGAGCGGTTGCGGACGCCAAGCTGCCCGATCGTATGGCCTACGCTCTTGTACGCCGGCTCGACCCGGTACCACTCGATGATGAGGTCGTCCAGCACCATCTCGATGTTCTCCAGCGCGCGCGGCTTGTACTGCATGCCGCCGACGATGGAGGCGAGCATGCGCGCCTCGTCGTCGTCGAGCGAGAAGACCGGCTTGAAGTCGTTGTCCCGATCCGCCTCCATATAGCACTCGCGGCGGCCGTCGTCATGCACGACGACGATCAGCACGTCTCCCCCGCGCGACTTGATTTGGAATTTCTTGCCGATTCCCGGCAGATACGTCTCTCTGATGTCCATACATCTACCTCCTGTAGTGGGTTCTCTCCTCTAGTGCGTTAGCTTGCCGAAAAAAGCCGGATCCTATCGCATTCCGCTTGAAAAAGCAGAAAGCGTCCGCGCCGCGCGGCTTTAGCCGGGCGGGCGGGGATCAAGCCTTTGCGTCAGGCGGCATAAGAGGCGCTGCGTACAGGATCGAGCAGGCGGCGGACGAGGCGTCTGGCGATGGAAGGCGCGGTGCGCGCCCGGCGGGACCAGGGGGGAGCGGCGAAAAGAGCGGACAAAAGCAGGATCGCGGCCGCTGCGGGAGGCAGCGCGAGAGCCGATGGAGCCGGCGGCGCGTCAGGACGCTGGAGCGCGCTCGCATGCTCCCGTTCGGCAGCGAACGAGCGGGCTGTCACCGGCACGCCGGTATCGAACGAGCGGGACATGACGCTTGTCGCGGCCGTCTCGGCGACGGCCGCTTCCGGCAGCAGGACCGGAGGGGTAGGGGTGGAGCAGATCAGGATGAGGACGACCAGCAGCAGCGTAAACCAGCGTGCGGACGAGCCCGGACGCATCATCATGACCTTTCCCCCCTTTTTGTTCGTTAATTACCCTTATTATACGGAATAAAAGCGATTTGGTGGCAAAAAACAGCCCTGGTCCTTGAAAATCAAGGTCAGGGCCGGGGATGGAGGGGCTTAGAAGCTGCTGTCGTCGATGCTGTCCAACCAGCTGCCGATCTCGCCGATGACGCTCGTCACCGAGCCGTCCTCGAACGGAGAAAGCAGCCCTGCGCTGGCGGCCAGCGCGGTAAAGGACTTGCTGCCGCCGAGCCGGCAGAGCGCGAGATAGTCCTGCCAGGCGGAGTCGAAGTTTTCCCTCGAGCGCTTCCAGAACTGGAAGGCGCACAGCTGGGCCAGCGTATAGTCGATGTAGTAGAACGGCGCTTGGTAGATGTGGCTCTGGCGCTGCCAGCGGCCGCCGCCTTCGAGGTAGGCGTTGCCGTCGAAGCTGCGATGAGGCGTGTAGATGCGCTCGATTTCCCGCCACTTGGCCTTGCGCTCGGCCGGCGTCGCTTCGGGATGCTCGTAGACGAAGTGCTGGAACTCGTCCACGCTCACGCCATAGGGAATGAAGCTGAGCGAGGAGGCGAGATGGTCGAAGCGGTATTTGTCGGTATCTTCCTTGAAGAAGAGCTCCATCCACGGCCAGGCGAGGAACTCCATGCTCATGGAGTGGATCTCCGCGGCCTCCATCGTCGGCCACAGGTACTCCGGAACTTCGAAGCCGCGGCTCATGTACACCTGGAACGCGTGGCCCGCCTCGTGCGTCAGCACGTCGATGTCGCCGGAGGTGCCGTTGAAGTTGGCGAAGATGAACGGAGATTCGTAATCGTAGATGTACGTGCAGTAGCCGCCGCCTTCCTTGCCCTTCTTGCTCAGCAGGTCGAGCAGCTCGCGATCGGACATGAACGTGAAGAACTCGTCGAGCTCGGGGCTCATCTCGCGGTACATGCGGCGGCCCTGCTCCAGAATCCAGTCGGGATCGCCCTTGGGCGTCGCGTTGCCGCTCTTGAAGCTGAAGCTCTCGTCGTAATAATGGAGCTTGTCCACGCCGATGCGGACCTGCTGCCGCTCGGCCAGGCGTGTGGCGACCGGCACGATGTGCTCGCGCACCTGGCGGCGGAAGTTCGCGACCATCGAGGCGTCGTAGTCGGTGCGGCCGAGCCGGTCGTAGCCGAGCTGCACGTAGTTCTCGTAGCCCAGCTTGCGGGCGATGCGGGTGCGCACCTGGACCAGCTCGTCGTAGATGCGGTCGAGCTCGGCCTCATGGCCGGCGAGGAAGCCGAAGGCGGCCTCGCTGGCGTCTTTGCGGGTGGCGCGATCCGTCGATTGGGTGTAAGGGGTCAGCTGCGACAGCGTGCGCTCCTCGCCGTCGAACGGAATCTTGGCCGAGGCGATCAGCTGGCTGTACTCGGTGCGCAGCTTGTTCTCGAGCTGGAGGTCCTCGATGATCTCCGGCTTGAACGTCTTCAGCGCGAGCTCGGCCGAGCGCAGCAGCTGCGTGCCGTAGCGCTCCTCCAGTCCGGCGCGGAACTTGGACTCCGTCAAGGCGCGGTAGTAGTCGGTGACATGCTCCTGCAGGATCGGCGACGTCTCGTCGGAGTAGTCCTGCTCGGCTTTGTAGAAGGCATCCTCGGTGTCGATGGAGTGGCGGATGTACACGAGCTGGAACATCGTATCGATCTCGTTGCGCAGCTTGTTCACGGCGGAGATCGCCTCCAGCTGTTCCTCGAGGCTGCCGGCGGCGCGCATGGCGCCGATCTTTTCCTTGAAGGCGCCGGCAACCGCATCGCGGTCCGGCCTTTCGTAGCGGTATTCGCTGAATTTCAACACGAGAGACACCTCTTTCGAATTCAAATGGAAATCCATCTCAATTATAGCGAACGGGCGGTGCCAGGTGGAGGGGAAATTCGCTGAAGGTAATTTTGCCCGGAAGGGGTCGCCGTCCGGAGCGCGCATGCGGCATGCCGGTAGACGCGCAATCGGGCGGCGGATGCGCTAGAATAGGGAGGATGGCTGCTTAGGGAAAGGATGGCTTGCGATATGACGGGTACGAAGAGAACCGGGGAGGGCATCGGTCCGGAAAGCCGGGGACCGGCAGAGAGGCAGGAGCGGGCGGCGCGCGTCGCCGTCGCCGGCAGCCTCAACATGGATCTGGTCCTGCGCATGGACCGGATGCCCAAGGCCGGAGAGACGATCAGCGGCAGCGCGCTGCATACGCTGCCGGGTGGCAAGGGAGCGAACCAGGCGGCCGGCTGCGCTCGGCTCGGAGCGGAGACGGAGATGATCGGCCGCGTGGGGGCAGATGGATTCGGCGAGCAGCTGCTGGAGCAGATGCGGCGGATGGGCGTCGGAACCGCGGGCATCGGCGTCCATCCGGATGCGCCGACCGGCATCGCCTCGATCTATCACACGCCGGAGGACAACTGCATCGTCATCGTCGCCGGCGCCAACGGGGAATGCGGCGAGGCGTGGGTGGAGAGCCGGCGCGAGTCGATCGAGCGCGCCGAGGTGCTGCTCGCCCAGCTGGAGATTCCGCTGGACGGCGTGCGCGCCGCCTTGCGCATCGCCCGCGAGAAGGGCGTCCAGACGGTGCTCAATCCTGCGCCGGCGCGGGAGCTCCCGCAGGAGCTGCTGGAGCTGGCCGACTACATCACGCCGAACGAAACCGAGTTCGCCGCGCTGTCGGGGGCTTCTGCCGAGTCGGAGGACGAGCTCGCCGAGGCGATCGCCGCCTGGCAGGCCGGCATCGGCTGCCGCGTCATCGTGACGCGCGGCGCCGCCGGCTGCTCGTTCGTCGGCGAGGACGGACGGCTGGTGACGGTCCCGGCGCCGCGCGTCGAGGTCGTCGATACGACCGGAGCCGGCGATACGCTGAACGCGGCGCTCTGCGTCAAGCTGGCGGAGCTGGCCGCGCAGGGGCGGGCCGCCGGCGACGCCGAGCTGCTGGAGGCGCTGCGTTTCGCCGTGCAGGCGGCCTCGCTTGCAGTGACGCGCTTCGGCGCGCAGGACGGCTTGCCCTCCCGCGAGGAAGTCGAGGCGGCGCTCGGATCGCGGCGGACATAAGCCGTCGCGAATAGGAAAAAGGCGCTTCGAGTTCCAGGCGAAAGCCTGGGCTCGAAGCGCCTTTTTGGCGCGTCGACGCGTTCGGAAGCCGCGCTGGCGGACGGCTCGACGCGGCGTCAAGGAGCGCTTGCGCTCAAGCATCGCGCGGCGGCGGCGGTGATGAGCCGCTGACGGGAAGCACTGCCGTGCCCGCCGCGAGCGGCTCGCGGAAGCCGAGCGGGGACATGCTCCGTTCAGCTCCGCGCTTGTTTGCGCGGCGGTCCTTTGAGCGACGTGTCGCGGGACGGGTAGCGGGTGCACCACAGCGCCCACCAGACGAGCAGCGGCTGGGCGGCGACGCGCAGCCAAAGCGCGGTCTTGGAGGCGCTGTCGCTGCCCGGCGCCGGGATGCCCCGAGCTGCGGCATAGATGTTGGCGACGACGATCACGACCAAGTAGAGCGCGGCGAACAGGCCGGTCCAGCCGCGCGTCGCCGGAATCAGGACGAGCACGGCGATGGCCAGCTCGAGGACGGCGGTGGCGTACACGATCGGCAGCCGCAGCGGCACCCAGTCCGGGAGCATCGCCGCGAAGCCGTCCGGTTCGCGGAAGTGGTACAGGCAGGCCGCGACCATCAGCCCGGCGAACAGGATGAGGCCGATCAGCCGCGGCCAGGTCGTCTGGAAGTAGCGCAGGTCGGAAGCGGATGTCATCTCGATTCGGGTCCTCCTCTCAAGGGAACGGATCGCGTCAGATCCGGTAGCGGGCGAACGGCTCGCCGTAGCGGAACGGGCGGCTGATGCGCTCCAGCTCGTCCTGGATGGACGGCTCCGGCGCAAGCTCCAGGCTCCGCAGGTTGGCCGTCAGCTGGCGCACGCTCGTCGCGCCGGCGATGACGCTGGAGACGGCAGGCTTGTCCATCAGCCAGCGGATCGACAGCGCGGCCGGCTCGCAGCCCGCCTCCTCGGCAAGCTCGGCGACATCCTGGCCGAGGCCGATGGCGTCGCCTTTGAGGAAGCGGCCGAACGAGCCGTCCTTGTCGAGCCGCGATCCGGGAGGAGCGTCCGCGCCTGCGGCGTACTTGCCCGTAAGGATGCCCCCTGCGAGCGGAAAGTAAGGGATGAGTCCGACGCCCTGATCGAGGCAGAGCGGCACGAGCTCGAGCTCCGGCGTCCGGTCGGCGAGCGAGTAGCTCGTCTGGATGGAGACGTAGCGCTCCAGCTGCAGCCGATCGCTGATGCCGAGAGCTTTCATCAGCTCCCAAGCCTGATAGTTGGACGCGCCGATGTAGCGGACCTTGCCGGAGCGGACCATGTCCTCGAGCGTGCGCAGCGTCTCCTCCAGCGGCGTCTCGGGGTCGAACGTGTGGATCTGGTACAGATCGACGTAATCGGTGCCGAGCCGGCGCAGGCTGCCCTCGAGCTCGGCCATCAGATGCGCCCGCGACGCCCCGCGCCTGCCCGGCCCGTCGCCGCGCGGCAGGCCCGCCTTGGTCGTGAGCACCGCGTCGGAGCGGCGTCCCGCGAGCGCCTTGCCGATGATCGACTCGCTGAGCGTGCCCGCATAGATGTTGGCCGTATCGAGAAAGGTGATGCCGGCATCGAGCGCGGCGTGGACGATGCGGATGCTTTCGGCCTCGTCGGTCCGCTTGCCGAAAGCGTTCGTGCCGAGGCCGAGCGCGGAGACGGTCAATCCGCTCGCGCCGAGCTTGCGGTACGTCATGGTCATGGGAAAGGTCCTCCTCCTGAAAGTCGAGCCGATGGATGAATTCCGCGCCTCCTATGCATACTAGCGCTAGGAAACGACTGGAAGGGTGAAGCAAGCGATGTATTCCCGATTGAAGAAAAAGCTGCAGGAGCTGCTCCGGAACCGGGCTCCGGGAGGATTGCTGGCCTGTCGGCTGGCCGCGATGACGGCCTTTCTGGCCGTGGCGGCCGGCGCGCTGGCGATGCCTTCCGCTGCGCAGGCGGCTCCTTTTCGGCTGGAGCAGGATGTCGTGCCGAACGAGAGCCAGGCCAGCGCGCCGGAGCTTGTCCGCCGCGCGGACGGCATCGCCATAGGAAGCTTCGGCGAGAGCGACCGGATGGTGCAGACCGGCAAAAGCGCTCCGCAAGGGAAGCTGGTCAATTTCGTGCAGACGTTCACGGTCAAGCGCTGGATCAAGGGCGGGAGCGGCAGCGCGCTCACGGTCGTCACGACCGGAATCGAGCCGCTGCCGCCTCCGTCGCAGCTCGAGGCCAACGAACGCTATCCCGGCGCTTGGGCGACGGGGCCGGACTATCTGCTGTTCCTGCACAAGCTGGAGGGCACGGACAGCTACGTTCCGCTCGGCCTGCTGCAGGGCGTCTATCCGATCCAGGGCGGACGGACCGTCAGCCTGGAGGACAAAGGCTTTCCGCAGCTGAACGGCATCGCCGAAGCCGGCGTGCCGCAGGCGGTGGAGCGGCTGGCCGGCACCTGAAGGCGGTCGGACCGTTTCACCGATTATAGCATATCCTCGGGCCTGAGGGCTGCCGGACGGCAGCTGCTCAGGCCTTTGGCTTTGGATGGGGCGCGGGCCGACGCAGCTGCGCCAGCCGCGCCGACAAGGCGCCTTGGCTCGGGGAATGCGGCAGCGGAACGCCGGCCCCCGAGGCTGCGGGCAGCAGCAGCGAGACGCCTGCTCCCGGAGCGCCGTGCGACGCGCCGAGCGCGGCGTCCGCTTCGCAGCCCGGCGGTCCCGCGAGCAGCAGCAGCCGCTGGCCCGGACGGAGCCGCAGCAGGCCAAGCAGCTCGGGCAAGCCGGGCCAGCCGCGCCGGACCAGCAGCAGTGTGCCGGGAAGCGTGCAGCTCATCGCGGCATCGGCGACCGCAGCCGGCACGGGGACGGCGGCAGGGCGGTCCGATGGCGGAGCATGCAGGGAACCGTCCGCAGCCGGTGAGCCGGAGCCGGGGGAGACCGGGCCGGCGGGCCGGCATGCTGCAGCCGGGCGGTTCGAGGTGTCCGTCGACCCGACAGCTGGGCTGTCTGGAGCGTCCGTCGACCTAACTCCGGCAGCCGGCGCCGGGGGTGCGACAGCCGGCTCCTCGGCTTTTTCGAAGGCAGCCAGCGGCAGGAGCTCCCGCGCCAGCCAGCGCGCCGAGAGCGCGGTCAGAAACAGCCGGATGTCGCTCTGCACCGGCTCGAGCGCGGCCTCCTCCGGACGCTCGAGCGCAGCGGGGTCGATGTCGATCCGCGCTCCGGCCGAGGCCGGGGCCGGTTCGCCGCTGCCGAGCACGAGCGCATAGTCGGCCCGCCCCCGCAACTCGCGAATCGGCAGCGCGCTGGCGATCGCGCCGTCCCCGGTCAGGGCGCTCCAGCCGCCGGGGGTCGGCGCGGCGGGGATGCCGGTCAGGGCGAGGAACTGGCCCAGCTCCGCCGCCGCTCCGGCATGAAGCACGCCGCCGCCGACGACGATCAGAGGCCGCCGAGCGCCGGAGAGCCCGTCCGCGATCCGGTCCAGCTGCTCGTCTCGGATCGGCGGCTCGGAGACGAGCCGGTCCATATAGTCCCCGCTGTCCTCGTAGGCCGGCATGGAGGCGGGAAGGCGAAGCGAGCGTCCGCATGCAAAAGACGGTGCCAGCCGCACGAGCGCAGGCCCTTTCCTGCCGTGCCGCGCGGCGAGGAAATAAGCTTTCTCCAGCGGGCTCCGGCAGTTGTCGTGCTGCTGCAGCAGCGCGGTCGACTTGAAGCCGGAGCCGGCTCTCGAAGGCCTGCCGGCGCAGCCGGGCAGCAGCAGCAGCAGCGGCACGCTCGAGGCCGACAGCGCCCGGATCGTCGCCGCTTCGGCGCGGGACAGCTCTGCGCTTGTCCCGATCGCAGCCGCCGGCGAGCCGGAGGCGAGAGCGTAGCCCTCCGCCGCGCTCAGCGCGGCCGCCAGGCTGGCGCAGCCGCGCACGGACAAGCCGGCTCGCCGGGCAGCCTCGGCCAGCTCGCGCACGAAGGCAGAGTCCGACACGCGGTCGCAGTAGATTTGACGCAGCCCTTTTTCCGCCCATATGGTCATGACGACGTCCGATCCGTTCATGTGCCGAAATTCCACTCCTTCCGCTCTATCTCTTACCATATGAAAGGCTGCGGCAATTGGAATGGGACAACAGGCGGGGAGAGCGCGGAAAAGTGATTCGGCAAGCCGGGGGCATGGCGCGCAGAAACGTGGGGATAGGTGCCGGTGATGGGCGGCATATGTGGGTGAGGCTTGACGAAGCGGGCAGGCAACGCTAGGGAGGCCTATGCGGATGCGAGGGTAGCCTATGGGGATGCGAGGCATGGGTGATGCGAATGCGTGCGTGGCGCGAAGCGTGCCTGGGCGGCTGGGAACAGGACTTGTTCGCGAGGAGGGTGAAGCGCAATTGGGAGTGGCTGGAAGAGATCGTACGCGGCTAGGAACCGGAGGTTTATGCGAGGAGGGGGTGAAGTGAAGGTGAGAGCGGCGCGAATCGTGCGTGCATGGCGTGATTGCAAGTTAGAAAGGTAAAAGGCCGATGCCGGAACAGGCTCGGCATCGGCTATCGGGCTGCGCTGGGATTTTGATGCCGACATTCTTCAGGCAAACGGAGCGGCGGAAGCCGCACCATTTTGTCGCGCGAACCCGTAGGAGGGGGAGCCGGCTCACCGCGCCAACCAAGGCACAGATGTGCCTTGGATTCGCCTCAATCGCGGAATCCACGCCAACCAAGGCATAGATGTGCCTTGGATTCACCCCAATCGCGGAATTCGCGCCATCCAAGGCCCAAATGTGCCTTGAATTCGCCTCAATCGCGGAATCCGCGCCATCCAAGGCCCAGATGTGCCTTGGATTGGCCTCAATCGCGGAATCCGCGTCAACCAAGGCCCAAATGTGCCTTGGATTCGCGAAGCTACCAGGTGCGCGGACCGATCAGATCGGCGAAGGTCGTCGTTTTCGGATACGACTTGGAGAGGCCGACCCCGCTGCGGAACTGGTCGCGGACGGCGGTCAGCTCCGGCTTGGCGTAGAAGAACAGCATCTTCTCGTCGCGGCGGTCGGCCGGCTTGGCCGGCTTGTCGTACAGCAGGAACGCAGCCCAGGCGTCGGCGATGTCCTCCTGCGCCTGATAGGCGCTCGCGTCGCGGAAGAACAGCTTGGTGTAGAGCGTCGTCATCGGCTTGCCGGCGCGCGCCGCGGAGGCGACCTCGGTCGGCCAGAACTTGCCGTAGTAGGCGGTCAGGAGCGAGTCCTTGCGGGCATAGAGCCACTGGCTGCTGCCGGAAGCCGGACCGGCGAAGGCGCCGCCGAGCAGGCCGCCCGTGCCGGCCAGAGCGGACGAGGCGCCGCCGAAATGATCCAGCTGCGAGCCGCCGGGCCCTTGCTGCGTGACGAGCTTGCCGAGCTCGCGGGCCAGCGCCCAGCGCGTCTTCTGCAGCGCTCCCGGCGTCAGGTCCGACGGATCGAGCACGAGCCGCACGCTTCCTTTGGCGAGCGTCTCCACCCGGGACATGCCGCCGCGATGGACATCCAGGCGCAGCTCCTTGACGAGAGCGAGATACGCCTTCGGATAAGCGGCCCGAACCTGCTTCCACAGCTGCTCTGCGGCCGCCCGCTGGGAGAGCGTGACGGCGTAGCCGCTCTCTTTCTTCAAGCTCAGCTCGCCTTCCGTCGAGACCGAGTACAAGCCTGCAGGGATGGAGGAGCCGTACAGCTCGCTGCTCTTGATGCCGATCCGGCTGCGCGCGTCGGCAGGAAGCGCGTCGACCTCGTCGACGATTTCTTCCTGCGCGGCAAGCATCTCCAGGTACAGCCCCTGCTCGTAGTGCCGGAAGGCCAGCTCCGCCTTTTCCTCCAGCCGGTTGAAGAGGGAGGCGTCCAGCACCGGCTTGGCCTTGTCCAGGAAGCGGGATACGGAGGCGAAATAGGCGGTCTCCCGCATCGCATCGCGCGTCTGATCCGGTCCGGCCAGTCCGTTGCTGGAGCCGGAGCCCGATCCGGAGCTCGTCCCTGCGCCCGAGCTTGTCCCCGATCCGGAGCCCGTCCCCGAGCCCCCGCTTCCCGCAACAGGATGGCTTTCCGTCATCCGGCGCGCGCCGGCATACCGCTCCTGCCAGTAGGCCGAAGCGAGCGAGGAGCGCTTGACGCCGTCGACCGTGGCGGAGACGAATTCCTTGTTGCCGATGTAGATGCCGGCGAATGCGATCGAATCCCCGCTGCGGAAGAAGACGGCGTCTCCGGGCAGCAGCAGGCTTTGCCCGCCGACTGCGGCGCCGCTGCCGTATTGGGCGGCGATCGTGCGCGGGAGCTGGACTTCGGCGGCGGAGAAGCGATAGATGTACTGCAGGAATCCGGAAGCGTCGAAGCCGGCGGGCGAGGCGCCGCCGTACTGGTACGAGGCGCCGACGTAGTCGAGCGCGTAATCGGCGATCGCTCCGCCGAGCGCTGGAGGCGTTCCTCGTTCGGACAGGGGGGCATCGGCTTCGGCGGACAAAGGCGAGGGCGTGCCAGCGCCTGCCATGCCGGCTAGAACTCGCGCGGCGGCGGCATCGGCATAGAGGCTGTCGGATGAGGAGGGGAGGCTGGCTCCCGCGGGGGCTGCGGCTCCAGCTCCTGCTGCTGTGAACAAGGCAAGGGCGGTGCCGGTCTGGATCAAACGTCGCATGAATTCACTCCTGGTCTCGTCTTGGTGTAAGGGGGCCGAAAGGGCCGGAACAACGTGTATTATAACAGGATGTCGAATATCGTTAATCGGACTTGCGTCACTTGAATTTCGCGATTCCGATTTTCTTCTATCCCCAACGAAAGTCCCTCTCCGCTCCTTCTATCCCGATAAATCGGTACCGAGAGGCAGGCGCGGACAAAGGGCCGGCCGCCTCCGGCTGGGTCTTACGGCCCTCATCCTCCAAAGGCATCTGCGCCTGCAGGCGCACGCGACGGCACGGCGCGGCCGCGCCCCCTTGCGCGCTCCGGACCCTCTGGCGCACGGAATAATCGTTCCTGCACGCGCCGTTTGGGGTATAATGGGGGCATACATAGGCCTGTCCCGCGCCGCCCGATCGCACGGAGCCGTGAACGGACAGGCGGACAGACGCCGAACAGGAGGGAAGCTGCCGCATGGAGCAGGTACCGGTCATTTCGTTCCGGAGAGTAACCAAGCAGTACGAGGACGGAGTTCCCGTCCTGAACGACGTGTCCTTCGACATCGAGAGGGGCAAGTTCTACACCTTGCTCGGCCCGTCGGGCTGCGGCAAGACGACGATCCTCCGCCTCATCGCGGGCTTCATGGAGCCGACGAGCGGCGAGATCCGGATGGACGGCAAGCTCATCAACGACCTGCCCGCCAACAAGCGGCAGGTCAATACGGTCTTTCAGGACTACGCGCTGTTCCCCCATCTGAACGTGTTCGACAACGTCGCCTTCGGCCTGCGCATCCGCAAGCTCAAAAAGGACGAGATCGAGCGCAAGGTGGAGGAGGCGCTGCGCTTCGTCAACCTGGAGGGCTACGGCAAGCGGGAAATCCGCGAGATGTCCGGCGGCCAGCGCCAGCGCGTGGCGATCGCCCGCGCGATCGTCAACGAGCCGAAGCTGCTGCTGCTCGACGAGCCGCTGTCGGCGCTCGACCTCAAGCTGCGCACGGAGATGCAGTACGAGCTGCGCGAGCTGCAGCGCCGGCTCGGCATCACGTTCATCTTCGTCACGCATGACCAGGAGGAGGCGCTGGCGATGTCGGACGAGATTTTCGTGCTCAACAAAGGCATCATCGAGCAGAGCGGCACGCCGACCGACATCTACGACGAGCCGATCAACCGCTTCGTCGCGGACTTCATCGGCGAGTCGAACATCGTGCCGGGACGCATGCTCGACGACTACCGCGTCGAGTTCGCCGGCAAGGAGTTCGAATGCGTCGACCGCGGGCTGCGGCGCGGCGAGCCGGTCGAGATCGTCATCCGTCCGGAGGATCTGGAGATGACGGCGGCAGGAGCGGGCAAGCTGGCCGCGACCGTCGATACGCAGCTGTTCCGCGGCGTGCACTACGAGATCATCTGCATGGACGACTCCGGCAACGAGTGGATGGTCCACTCGACCCGCAAGGCGGTCGTCGGCGAGGCGATCGGGCTGGATTTCGACCCGGAGGCGATCCACGTCATGCGCTTCGGCGAGTCGGAAGAAGACTTCGACCGCCGCCTGGAAGGCTACGAGGACGCCGAGCCGGACGCGCCGCAGCAGGCGCTCGGCGCTAACGCCGGTGGCGCCGTGGGCGCGCAGCCGGGGCCTGCCGCCGGACAGGCGCAGGCCCGCATCGCCGGAGCGGTGCCGGCCGCCAATTCTCCGGCAGCAGCCGGGCCGGACGCCGAAGGTCCGGTCGGCGAGGGCGAGGCGAGCCGCGCCGAGGACGCCGCGCTGCGGCGCGGGGAGGCCGCGGAGGAGCGCCGCGAGCCGGGAGAAGGGCCGCCGATCGTCGAGACCGGCCGCCCGGGAGGAAACAGCTAGTGTCCGCCCGCAGCCGCAACTTTTTCCTCGTGCCGTACGCGCTGTGGATCGCGCTGTTCGTCGCGGCGCCGATCGCGCTCATCGCGTACCGCTCGCTGTTCGACGTGGAGGGCGCGCTGACGCTCGACAATTATGCGCGCTTCTTCACCCCGGTGTACCTGCGGATGACGCTCAGCTCGTTCTGGTACTCGCTGCTGATTACGCTGTTCTCGCTGCTCATCGCCTACCCGGCGGCTTGGGCGCTGACGCGCGCCAAGCACAAGCAGCTGTGGCTGCTGCTCATCATCCTGCCGACGTGGATCAACCTGCTGCTCAAGGTGTACGCGTTCCTCGGCATCTTCGGCACGTACGGCTCGGTCAACAAGCTGCTCGAGTTCATCGGTATCGGCACGCAGCAGATCCTGTTCACCGACTTCAGCTTCGTGTTCGTGTCGGTGTACATCTTCATCCCGTTCATGATCCTGCCGATCTTCAACGCGCTCGAGGAGCTCAATCCGTCGCTCGTATTCGCCGCGCGCGATCTCGGCGCCTCGGCGTGGACGACGTTCGCCAAGGTCGTCTTCCCGCTGACGATCGACGGCGTCAAGGCCGGCTGCCAGGCCGTCTTCATCCCGGCGCTGTCGCTGTTCATGATTACGCGCCTCGTCGCCGGCAACCGCGTCATCACGCTCGGCACGGCGATCGAGCAGCATTTCCTCGTCACCCAGGACTGGGGCATGGGCTCGACGATCGCGGTGTTCCTCATCCTCGTCATGGTCGCGATCATGTTCGCCGCCGGACAGCGCAAGGGGGTGACCCGATGAGCGAGAGCAAGCGCTGGCGCTGGTCCAACCTGTATCTGATCGCGGTGTTCGCGATCATGTACGCGCCGATCTTCTATCTGATGGCCTACTCGTTCAACAGCGGCGGCACGATGCACGGCTACGACGGCTTCACGCTCGACTGGTACCGCGAGGTGTTCGCCGATACGCGGCTGCTCATCATCGTGCTGAACACGCTCGTCATCGCGCTGCTGTCCGGCCTGCTGTCGACCGTGCTCGGCGTGCTCGGCGCGCTGGCGATCCACGAGGCGCGCCGCCGCCGGACCAAGAACACCTTGCTGAGCTTCAACAACGTGCTGATCGTCAGCCCCGACGTCATCATCGGCGCGTCGTTCCTGATCCTGTTCACGATGATCGGCATCCGCCTCGGCTTCGTGTCGGTGCTGCTCGCGCACATCGCCTTCAGCGTCCCGATCGTCGTGCTGATGGTGCTGCCCAAGCTGCAGGAGATGAGCCCGACGCTCATCGACGCGGCGCGCGATCTCGGCGCGAGCCGCTGGCAGGTGCTGACCGGCGTCGTGCTGCCGTTCATCAAGCCCGGCATCTTCGCCGGCTTTTTCATGGCGCTGACGTACTCGCTGGACGACTTCGCCGTCACGTTCTTCGTGACGGGCAACGGCTTCTCCACCCTGTCGGTCGAAATCTACTCGCGGGCGCGGCAGGGCATCTCGCTGTCGATCAACGCCTTGTCGACGCTCATCTTCCTGTTCACGATGCTGCTGGTGGCCGGGTACTACTTCATCACGCGGCGCAGCGGTCCCGGCACGCAGCCGGCCGCCGGACGCGGAGGAGCGGCGCGCGGGGCCGCCAAGGAGGAGACGCCATGAAAAGCCTGATCCGCTCGTTCGCGGCCATCCTCATCGCCGCGCTCGGCTGCCTGTACCTGGCGTCCTGGCTCAATTCCAGCCAGGGCTACTCGGGCTCCAATACGCTGACCATCTACAACTGGGGCGACTATATCGATCCCGAGCTGCTGGAGGAATTCCAGGAGGAGACGGGCATCACGGTCATCTACCAGACGTTCGACTCGAACGAGGCGATGATGACCAAGATCCAGCAGGGCGGCACGACGTACGACGTGGCGATGCCGTCGGAGTACGCGATCGACAAGATGAAGCAGGAGGACCTGCTGCTGCCGATCGACCATGCCAAGCTGCCGAACCTGAAGCATATCGACGAGCGCTTCCTCGACCTGCGCTTCGATCCGGGCAACGAGTACTCCGTCCCGTACTTCTGGGGCACGGTCGGCATCGTCTACAACCCGGAGCTCGCGCCGGAGGGGCTCGCGTTCGACAGCTGGGACGACCTGTGGGACCCGCGCCTCGGCAACGGCCTCATGCTCGTCGACGGCGCGCGCGAGGTGATCGGCTTCGGCCTGAACAGCCTCGGCTATTCGCTCAATGATACGAACGAGGCCCATCTGCAGGAAGCGCTGGCCAAGCTGCAGGCGCTCACGCCCAACGTCAAGGCGATCGTCGGCGACGAGATCAAGATGCTGCTGGCGAACGAGGAAGCGACCGCCGGCGTCGTCTGGTCCGGCGACGCCGCCGAGATCATGGACGAGAACGACAAGCTCGACTATGTGATTCCGAAGGAAGGCTCCAACGTCTGGTTCGACAACATGGTCATCCCGCGCACGGCCCGCAACCTGGACGGGGCGTACAAGTTCATGGACTTCATGCTCGAGCCGGAGCATGCGGCGCGCAACGCGGAGTACGTCGGCTACTCCACGCCGAACAAGGACGCGGTGCCGCTGCTGCCGGAGGAGGTCCGCTCCGACGAGCGCTTCTACCCGCCGCCGCAGCTGACGAGCCGGCTCGAGGTGTATGACAACCTCGGCAAGCGCATGCTGTCGCATTACAACGAGCTGTTCCTCGAGTTCAAGATGCATCGCAAGTGAACCGCCCAAAGCCGCCGTTTCCCCTGTCCGGGAGCGGCATGGAAAAAGGGGCTGTCCGCAAGGCCGAGTCGATTCGGCTTCGCGGGACAGCCCCTTTTTGGCATGGGAGCGGATGACGGCGCAGAGGTGGCGGCGCGGAGAGCGGCTCAGCTCCGCCGCGCTCGTCGGCTGCGATTTACGAGAAGCTGACGGAGTAGCTGTTCGTCGTGAACGTAGCGTTCGGCGCGGACGTGATCTCGTAGCCGAACTGCACGCTGTTCACGATCTCGCTGCCCATCCACCCCTTGGACTTGCACCAGTTCAGGATGGCGAGCACGTCGACCGTGCCGGAGCTCGTGTTGCTCGTGCGGACGAAGGAGAACACGTCGTTGGAGCCGTTGCTGCCCTTGTACACGTTCCATGTATGGCCGCCGACGCTCACGTTCGTGAAGTTCGCGACCGGGTTGCCGCTGGAGTCCCACGAGCCGGCGATCGGACCGACGGCGCCTTGCTTGTTCATCCACAGCATGATCTCATGCGCGTTGTTGCCGGTCCAGATGTCGTAGGCGGCGACGAAGCTCGAGCCGCTCGAGGGCACGGTGACGTTGAAGGAGCTCTTGAGGCTGCTCAGCGCCGACAGCTGCGTGTTGATCGGACGCGTGCTGTTCGGGTACGACTTGATGCCGCCCGTGTTCGGATGGTTGGCGGTCACGCCCCATTTGCTGTACGAGTCGGCCCAGATCGTCTGCGTGCCTGCCCCGCTGCCCCAGATGTTGTTGTAGACGGTATACCCGCCGTTCGACCAGTTGCCCCATTGGTCCGAGCTCGTCCAGACGGCGGCGAAGGCGGTGGCGGACAGCAGCAGCGAGCCGATCAGCAGGCTGAGGAAGGCGGTCAGGCGCGTTCTTTTTTTCATTACGTTCATCTCCTTGGCTAAATGGGATTCGAGCGGGCTTGCAAGGCCGAGTGCGGCGGGCTTCGGTCCTCCTTTCCATCGGGAACGGCGCATGCCGCCTCCTGATTGGAAGCGCTATCATAACGCCGCATCTGCATTTTAGCATAGCGGCAAACGCAGGAAATACCCGCAAAAATAGACGGAAAATCCCATCTCTATTAGAGGTGGAGCCGACTGAAAGCATGACGAAAAGCGGGGGCGAAAGACGTCCTCCGCACCCGCCCTTTGTCCGACAGCTTGTGTCCCATTTCGATTCCGTTTCCGTGGCCGGTCCCGCCGCCGTTCAGTCCGGCCGCGGCTCCTTGGGCACATGCTCGTAGATGCCGCCTGACTCCAGCAGATCGATGACCCGGTCCAGCCACAGGTAATAGGCGATCGCCTGGCCGATCTTGTCCAGATCGCCGTCCACGGCCGTCCGCAGCGGCTCCGACGTGTCCTCGGATGCTTCATCGAGGAGCTTGACGAGCTCGCTCCGCGAGCGCCTCAGCGCCGTCAGGTTCATCTCCACGGCTTTCCGCCATTTCAGCACGAAAAAGTCCGCGAACGTCTGGTGCCAGTCCCGCTCGACCTCGTACAGGTCCTTGCGAGAGCCCTTTTCCCATACCTTGTTGACCATATTCAAATCGACCAGCGTACGGATGCCCGTGCTCATGCTGGTCTTGCTCATCTCCATCGCCTGGCCCATCTCGTCGAGATTCATCGGCTTGTCCTGGAAAAACATGAGGCCGTACAGCAGCCCGGTCGATTGCGTGATCCCGTACAGATCCATGTTCTTGCCGATGGATTCGATCACCCGCTTGCGGGCTTTTTGGATCGCCTGCTCCTGACCTGGCTCCAGTCGGGCAAATTCGTCGTTCATCGGGTCCGCTCCTTCGTCGCCGTCTCGGCTGACAAAGTAATTGTAAGAGACATATTGCGCAATGTAAAGCGGTGAAAGGAAGAGGAATAATTAGCAAGCGGGAGCATTCAAGAGATCAATTATATTCAGAAAAAACCGTACATACAAAATATACGGAATTAACGGTTGACGGTTCCGAGTCGGATTCGCTAGACTTGTTCGAGTGAACGCCCGGCCGATGGGGCCGCGGCGCGAGGAGGTGCAGGCATTTGCCCATCATTGAAGTCAAGGACCTGACCAAGGTGTTCGGCGAGGATCCGAAACGGGTCTCCGCCCTATTGAGCCAGGGATGGTCGAAGGACCGCATTTTCAACGAGACGAAGCATACGGTAGGGGTCAATCAGGTGTCCTTTTCGGTAGAGCCCGGCGAAATCTTCGTCATCATGGGGCTGTCCGGGAGCGGCAAGTCGACGCTCGTCCGGCTGCTCAACCGGCTGATCGAGCCCACGTCGGGGACGATCGGAATCGACGGCCAGGAGATCACGCGTCTCGGCGCCGAGCAGCTGAGGACCGTGCGGCAGAAAAAGATCAGCATGGTGTTCCAGAAGTTCGCGCTGTTCCCGCACCGCACGCTGCTGGAGAACGTGGAGTACGGCCTGGAGGTGCAGAAGGTGGCCAAGCGCGACCGCGAGCCGAAAGCCCGCGAAGCGCTGAAGCTGGTCGGGCTGGACGCCCGGGCGGACAGCTATCCCGACGAGCTGAGCGGCGGCATGCAGCAGCGGGTCGGGCTGGCCCGCGCGCTGGCCAACGATCCCGACATCCTGCTCATGGACGAGGCGTTCAGCGCGCTCGATCCGCTGATCCGCAAGGACATGCAGGACGAGCTGCTCGATCTGCAGGAGACGATGAAGAAGACGATCGTCTTCATCACGCATGATCTCGACGAGGCGCTGCGCATCGGCGACCGGATCGCCCTCATGAAGGACGGCGCGATCGTGCAGATCGGCACGCCGGAGGAGATCATGGTGAATCCGGCGAGCGAGTACGTCGAGCGCTTCGTCGAGGATGTCGATCTGTCCAAGGTGCTGACGGCGGCGCATGTGATGCGCCGGCCGGAGACGATCGGCATCGACCGCGGCGCGCGGGTCGCGCTGCAGCTCATGCGGGAGAGCGGCATCTCCAACCTGTTCGTCACCGACCGCAGCCGCCGGCTGATCGGCGTGCTGACGGCGGAGGACGCCTCGGAGGCGGCGCGCCGCGGCCTGCCGCTGGAGGACATCGTCATCCGCGACGCGCCGACGGTCGCTCCCGACGTGCTGCTGAACGAGCTGTTCGAGCTCGTCGGCCGCAGCAAGGTGCCGGTCGCCGTCGTGAACGAGGCCGGCCGCATCGTCGGCGTCATCGTGCGCGGAGCGGTGCTCGGCGCGCTGGCCGGACATGTGCCGGGACGGGAGGTGGATGGACGTGCTTCCGAAACTACCGCTGGATAAATGGGTCGATGCGGCGGTCGACTGGATCGAGAGCAGCCTCGGCTTCCTGCTCGATCCGATCGCGGCCGGCATCGAGGGCGCGGTCGAGGGCATCTCCTACGTGCTGCATGTGCTGCCCGCGCTGGCGATGATCGTGCTGCTGGCCTTGATCGCGTGGCGGTTCATGCGCTGGAAGATGGCGCTGTTCACGCTCGTCGGCCTGTTCCTGATCGACAATCTCGGCTATTGGGACCATACGATGGATACGCTGGCGCTCGTGCTGACGTCGGCGATCGTGAGCATCGCCATCGGCGTCCCGATCGGCATCGCCTGCGCGCGCAGCCTCAGGACGCAGCAGATCGTGACGCCGATCCTCGACTTCATGCAGACGATGCCGGCGTTCGTCTACCTGATCCCGGCGGTGACGTTCTTCAACCTGGGCGTCGTGCCCGGCGTCATCGCCTCGGTCATCTTCGCCGTGCCGCCGACGATCCGGCTGACGAACCTCGGCATCCGGCAGGTGCCCGCCGATCTCGTGGAGGCGGCCGACTCGTTCGGCTCGACGCCGGCGCAGAAGCTGGTCAAGGTGCAGCTGCCGCTGGCCGTGCCGTCCATCATGGCCGGCATCAACCAGACGATCATGCTGGCGCTGTCGATGGTCGTCATCGCGTCGCTGATCGGCGCGCAGGGCATCGGAGCGGACGTCTACCGGGCGGTCAGCCAGATCAAGACCGGCAAAGGCTTCGAGGCGGGCCTCGCGATCGTCATCCTGGCGATCTTCCTCGATCGCCTGACGCAGCACTTGGTCAAAGGAAAACGACAAGCAGACAGGAGAGGGTAATTCTTGAACCGAAACTGGATGAAATCGATCGGAGCGGCCGCGATCGCGGCGACGCTCGTCGTGGCGGGATGCTCGTCGAACGGCAATGCAGATGCGGATGGGGCGTCCGGCAGCGGCGGCGGCTCCGTCGGCAAGGCGGTGAGCCACAAGATCGTCGGCATCGATCCCGGCGCCGGCCTGATGGCCGCGGCGGAACGCGCCGTCTCGGACTACGGCCTGTCGGACTGGACGCTCGTCGAGGGCTCCTCGGCGGCGATGGCCGTCGCGCTCGACAAGGCGGTCAAGAACGAGGACCCGATCATCGTGACCGGCTGGACGCCGCACTGGATGTTCGCCAAGTACGACCTCAAGTATCTGGACGATCCGAAAAAGTCGTTCGGCGAGGACGAGGAGATCCGCACGGTCGCCCGCCTCGGCTTGAAGGAGGACGCTCCGTCCGCCTATGCCTTCCTGGACAAGTTCGAGTGGACCGACGCCGACATGGCCAAGGTGATGGCGTCCGTGCAGGACGGCCAGGAGCCGGCCGAAGCGGCCGCCGCCTGGGCTCAGGACAACGCCGCCCTGATCGACGGCTGGGTGGACGGCATCGAGAAGGGCGACGGCAAGACGATCAAGCTCGCCTACGTCGCCTGGGATTCCGAGATCGCCAGCACGAACGTCGTCGCCTGGGTGCTGGAGAACCGACTGGGCTACAAGACCGAGCTGATGCAGGTCGAGGCCGGCCCGATGTGGGCGGGCGTAGCCGGCGGCGACGCCGACGCGATGGTCGCGGCCTGGCTGCCGATCACGCACAAGGACTATGCGGAGCAGTACGAGGGCAAGTACGAGGACCTCGGCGCGAACCTCAAGGGCACGAAGCTCGGCCTCGTCGTGCCGTCGTACATGGACGTCTCGTCCATCGAGGATTTGAAAGGCTGAGCAAAGCCAAGCCGAGCCCTAGGATCGATCAAAAGCCGTTCCGAGCCATGGAGACATGACTTGGAACGGCTTTTTTGGCCTAGGCAATGAAGCGGAGCCGGCATGCCGGATGGCTTACGTGGCCGCAGGCGCGGCGGTCCGCATGCCTCGTACGGCATCCATCAGCGACAAGGCCGCCTTGCCGAGAAAAGGCTTGGTCCGATAGGCGAGGCCGATCTCGATGACCGGATGCAGGTCGGCCAGCGGCCGCACGAGGAGGGCGCCGTCCCGTTCCAGTCCGGCATAGATGGGAGCGATGCCGATGCCGAAGCCGGCCTGGACCATCTGCTGGATGACGGAGAAGCTCCCGACTTCCATGCAGGCGAGGAGGCTCCGGCGGTCCGGTCCGATCGCCGCTTCCCAGAGCTGCCGATAGGCGCAGGCCGATTCCTTGACGAGCACGGCATGACCCGCGAGATCGCTCGCCGCGATGAAGTCCCGGCCGGCCAGCGGGTGGTCCGGGCTCAGCATGACCCCGAGCCGTTCCTCAATCAGCGGCTCGAATTCCAGCTGGAACGCGGGCGGCGGCTCCGAGCAGACGCCGAACTCCAGCTCGCCGTCCCGGACCTTCTCCGCGATCGCCCGGCTGCCGCTGACGTCCATGGACAGCTCCACCTTCGGCCAAGCGCTGCAAAAATCCGCGAGCACAGCCGCAAGCCGCTGGCTGGCGACAGGCTCGATCGCGGCGAAGCGCACCGAGCCGTTCTCTCCCGCAGCAATGTCGGATACGGTCTGCCTCAACGTCCCGACCGACTTCAGCAAGGTCGAGGCCTCCTGCTGCAGCCATCGGCCGGCCTCGCTCACGATCATGCGCTTGCCGTCCCGTACGAACAAGGCGACGCCGAGATCCGCTTCGAGACGCTGGATCTGCAAGGTCACCGTCGAGGGAGCGTATTGCAGCTCCTCGGCGGCTTTCAAAAAATGGCCGAGACGGGCGCAGGCCTCGAAGGTCTTTAGGGCACGAAGATCCATGGCTCTCTCCTTTGTTTGGATAAATCGAATGAATCGTTCAAATTATTCAATTTTACAAAACTTCCCGCTGTTTTTACAATAAGGCCAACGGCATCGGCTTGCAAGGGATGCTTCATAAGGGGGATGCAGGATGACAGCGACTAGAATCGTACGCGGCAATCCGGAGGCCGCTCATTGCGCCTTCACATTCGATGACGGGCCGATCCGGGTCTCGATCGACCCGTGGCTGGACGCGCTCGAGCAGGGAGGGGCGCGCGGGACGTTTTTCCTGACGGGCGAGTGGCTCGACCGCTACCCGGAGAAAGCGAGGGAGATGCTGGCTCGGGGCCATGAGATCGCCACGCATACGTACCATCACCGCCGCATGGGGGAAGTGAGCCGAGCCGTCTTTTTCGAAGAGATGATGCTGGCCGAGCTCGCCTATCAGGAGGCGACCGGCAGGCCGGTGCCGACGTTCATGCGGTTTCCCTACGCGTCGTTCCGGGAGGAGAATCTGGGCTGGCTCCGCGAATGGGACTACTACCTCGTGGAGGGCGAGGATACGGTCGATTGGGCGGGACCGCCGAGCGCGCAGCTCGTGGAGGATGCCGCCCCGCGGCTCGTCCGCGGCTCGATCCTGATCTTCCACGCCAATGAGAACGCGAAGGAGACGCCGCAGGCGGTGCGCGCGCTCGTGCGCCAGGCGCATGCGAAAGGGCTGGCCTCGGTGCCCGTATCCGAGCTGCTGCAGGCAAACGGCGTCCCCATCCGCGAGCGCAGCTGGCAGGTCCGCTTCAAGGCGGTCCCTCCGAGCGCGTTTCTTGGGGAGCAGTGGAAGCCGGTGGAGGAGGGCGAGGAGCTGCGCAAGCTGGCCGCCGATTCGCTGGCATGGGGAAATCCGAAAGCTCCGACGGGAGCCGGCGCTTATGTCGAATGGCTGAAGGCGCTCTCGGACGGAGCCCGAGCGGATGGCGCAGCGCGCTTCGCCGCCCGCAGCTTCGCCGGCCAGCACTGGGCCTACGCGCGCGCCTCGATCCAGGGCGACACGCTCGTGCTGGAGGACTTCGCGACGAAGGAGCCTCATGCCGATGCGCTGGTGTACGTGCTGCAGTGGGCGGCTCATGAGGCGGCAGCCGCCGGATGCGCGTGGATCTCGAGCGGGCAGGACATGCGCCGCATCCGCAAGCTGTGCGAGCAGCTGGACATCGAGGCGGAGATCGTCCCGCAAGAAGGATGACGTCGGCGACGGAGGAGACAGCCGACAAGGGAACCCGCTCGGCCTTCAATCCGATTACGCTCTGGGCGTCGCTGCTGTTCGCGGTCATCCTCGGCTTCTCCCGGCTCTCCTACGGCATGTTCCTCCCGGGCATCCAGAGGTCGATCGGGGGGAGCTACAGCCAGCTGGGCATGCTGGGCACCGTCAACTTCGTCGGGTATCTGGCCGGGACGCTGTGCCTGCCGCTGCTGATGGCGCGGCTGCCCGGCCGCAAGCTGGCGATAAACCGCTGGGCATGCCTGCTGCTCGGAGCGGCGCTGATCGGCTCGGCGTCCAGCGACCGGTTCCTTCCGCTCGGACTGTGGCGGCTGGCGATCGGCGCGCTGTCGGCTCTCGCCACCGTGCTCGTGCTGTCCCTCGCGCTGGACACCGTGCGGCCGGAGGAGCGGGGAACGGCATCGGGGCTCATCTGGCTGGGCGGCTGCGCCGGCATTCTCGTGACGGGCTTGTCCGCCGGCTTCACGATCGATCCCTCGCGCCTGCAAGGATGGCGCTTCGCCTGGGCGCTCATGGGCCTGTTCGGCATCGCGGCCGCATGCGGGTTCGAGCTTGCCGTCCGCAAAGCCGGAATCGCGACCTCGCCTGCGTCTGGAGCGGATGCGCAGGGAAGCCGCGAGGCGCTGCGGCTGCTGCTGCACCCGCAGAAGCAGCTGCTCCTCGTCGCTTCGTACTTCTTTTTCGGCTGGGGCTATATCATCTACTTCACGTACCTGATCCCCTATCTGACGAGCGCGGGCGTGCCGTCCCTCTATGCCGGACTGGTCTGGTCCGGGATCGGCTTCGCGGGCTTGTTCAAAGGATGGATCGGAGGCAAGGCGATCGACCGCTGGCCGAGCGGGCATACGCTGTCGGCGGGGCTGGCGCTGGGGACGATCGGCGTGAGCGGGGCCATCGCGGGCGAGATGTGGGTCACCGTGCTCGGAGCGGCGCTGGTCGGGCTCGTGTCGTTCATCACGCCGCCGCTCATGACGACGGCGCTGCTGCGCCGGCAAGTCCCGCCCCAGGCGTATGCGGCCTGCCTCAGCCTGGCGACGGCGTTCTTCGCGGCGGGCCAGATCATCGGCCCGGTCGTCGGCGGCGCGGCGGTCGAGCGGTTCGGGCTGCAGGCCGGCGTCGCCTCCAGCGCCATCTTCCTGGCGATCGCCGCTGCGCTGGCGGCGTGGTACGGACGGCAGCAGCGGCGGAACCGGGCGGAGGCTTAGCGGTCAGCGGGGGGCGGCGAGGCGCTGTCGGAGGCCTCGATTTCGCGGAACCAGAGCTCGGGGCGGTCCATCGGCTCGGTTCGGCCATGGGCGTAGAAGAGGCGTACCGCCTCGGGAGCGATGGATTCCGGCAGGCGGAAGGAGACGATCTCCGGCCGTGCCGGATTGACGGGAATCAGGTAGGCTGGAGCCGCAGGCGGATCGGGCAAGGAGCGGGCCCACGCGGCGAACTCGCTGCGCAGCAGACGAGTCTCCATGCTCTCCGATTGGAGAGCGGGAGAGGCATCGGCTGGAGCCGTGCCGTACGGGAGCACGAGCAGTACCGCATCACGGACGCGATCCGAGCTCTCGGGCGCACGCTGCCAGACCGGCTGGATCTCGTAGAGGCCCCGGTCGACGGCGAGACGGAAGGCGATGTCGCCTGGCTCGGTGCGCGGGCTGTCGAGGCTGCGGAGCAGGCTGAAGCCGATTGAGGCCAGGCCCAGCGCCAGCACGAGCAGCATACCGAGCAGGATCGGACCAGCGCTCCGCAGCATTCGGAGGAAGCTGAGATCGGCGGTTTCCTTGGCGGAGGTTGGAGCGGCGGCCGCGCCGCTGGGCCTGCGCCGCGTCGCCGCGAGCAGCCAGCCGAGAGTGGACAGCAGCACGAGGCAAGCGGCTGCAAAAGCGACCGATCCGGTCGACAGCAAGAGCGAATTCATTCGCGATCAGGCTCCTTCCACGGCGCAACCTTTTCCAGGCTGGCTCGTCTAAATGTGGGTGTAAATGGAAATTAGAGTCGCCTATTAGATCGATTCGGCCGTTCGCAAGGCTTCAAATCATCAGCCGGTCGTGGAGAGGAGTCATTTTTAAATGATTAATTTTGGCAGGAAGAAAGTGCCCTTGAAAGCTTCTCGTCGAGCCGGCTGCGCCATCCTCGGCGCCGCGCTGCTGCTCGGGTCCATCCTGTCTGCTGTGCCGGTGCAAGCGGAAACGCCGTCGCTGTCGGTTCCGGGATATGCCCCCGCGGAGCGGACCGCTCCATTGGTCAAGCCTCTATGGACGGCTTCCATCGATGTACCGGGAGCGGACGGCTTTTTCTATGAAGGCAACGCGGCGGCCCAGAATGGCATCGTGTATGCGATCTCCGGCTCGAAGCTCGTCGCTCGCAGCGCGGTTGACGGCAAAATTCTCTTCTCTTACGGAGAGGACTTGAGGCCTTTCGTCAAGCTTGCCTCGGATTTGGCGTTCGTCGTGCATAAGGACGGCCGCATCGCGGCGCTGTCGGCTTCCACTGGCAAGAGGAAATGGATTTCCCAGGCCGGCATGCAGGCGGACGGCGGAACGCCGTTCATCGGAAAGGACCGCATCTATGCGCTCAACGACAATGGCCTGACCGCGCTGCGCGCCTCCGATGGGAAGCGGTTGTGGACGGACGTCAAGGAACTGATGGGCACGGGACCGTACAGCTTGTCCGAGCATGACGGAGTGCTGCTTCTGACTTATGTCGTATCCGGAGCGATTACCTTTACTCAGCTGAATGCGGTCGACATGGCGACGGGCAAGCTGCTGTGGAAGGCCCATGGGACAGGCGCGCCTCTGCTCGTCCAAGACGGACTCGTGTATACGGTGAAAGAGATGTGGATGCTCGCGGACATGGATCGTACGCCCAAGCGCCAGGTGGAGATGCCCGTGCTGAATCTGCGGAGCGGAGCCGTCAAGGGAACCCGTCTTTACGACTATGAGATGGAAGGGGCGCTGCCATATCCGATCCGCAGCCCGATTCTGGCATTGGATAAAAACGTCCTGTACGTGGACGGGGGCGGGACGCAGCTGTTCAAGTTTGCTTTTGACGCTTATGAGGCCGGCGCCAAGCCCGTCCAGACCTACTTCAAGCGGAATGAGCGGATGCAGCTGGCCGGGCCGCCGCTCGTCGGACGCATCCTATTGGTCAGCCAGGACAACGGCGGCTTGTACGGCATCAAGACGGCCAACGGCCAACCGGTGACGTGGCTGGCCGACAACCCGGTCGTGCGCAGCGATATTTACGGGAACGGCATCTTCAGCGCCCAGTCGGACGGGTATCTGTACGAGTTTGACCTGCATACGACGGAGCCGCTGCTCAAGGTGGCGACAGGCTCGCGCGAGTACGGGCCGACGCTCAAGACAGGCCATATGCTGATCGTGCAGACGAAGGGCAAGCTTATTGCCGTGAAGCTGCCTCGCTAGCGCAGGAACATGCCGAACATTCGGCAATGCCGCTATTTGAAGCAAAAGGTTCGTTGGAATTCTCCCCAAGGAGAATTCCAACGAACCTTTTATTTATCGCGTCATACGCTCGTGGCGATGTCCCTTCAGATCGAGCTGATAAAATCCAAACGTATTTTTTCGTTCCTCCGAGCTTAGATTCCCGGAGCGTTGATAGCCGAAGGTAGAGACTCCGTCATCCGTGATCGGCCATTCATAAGCTTTGCCCAAGGTGTCGAAGCCATAATAATAGCCGGGCTCGCCTAAGAAGTCCGACTTCCATTTCCCGTCGTGGAACGAGGCCGATTTCAAGTTGGTCGTTTCGTCGGCATTGAGGATGCCGCGCTCATAGGCTGTCAGATAGTAGACAGCGTCCCGATACGTTTTGACCGCCTTGATCGGCACTTTTTCAACCGCCACTCTGGCGATCGTTTCTCCATCCACACGATATAGACTGAATTCCCGAGTCGTGCCATAGGCATAGTTCAAGTAAAAATGGCCCATGTCCGTATTGAACCAGATGTCCCCGAGCCGAACCTCGTTTTTCTTCGGGACGAATGGCTCGTAGGTGAAAGGAGCGAAGAGATCGAAGTCGTTGCTGTTGCTGACCAGCAGTCGGCCGTTTTCTTTCATGACGGTGATGAAGCGGTCGCTGTAGACCACGACTTTTCCTTCAAAAAGCCATTGGCAGACACGGATGAGTCTCGAATTTTCAATGGCTGCGGCGTCAGCATCCCGAAGGAGGATCAGGCTGTAGGGACGGACTTCCGTTTTTTGAACATAGACGACTTTTTTATCGAGCGCTTCGCCGATATCCCTCAGCGGAATATAAGCGGTGCGGTCGAATAGGGCTGCAGGGGCTTCCATTTCGCTTGCGCGGCCATTGATCGAGATCGTCTTCTTTCCCGTTTGAAAGGACAAGACCTTATCGGCGTAGCGGATCGTAATCGTCGAATCGTCCGAGTTCCAATCCACTTCGGCTCCCAATCCTTCGGAAACGAAGCGGAGCGGGATGAACGTTCTTCCTTCTTTGACCATCGGCTGAACGGCAGATGCCTTATGTCCGTTGATGAAGGCCATCGAGCTTTGTGGAGAAAGGATCACGGTGTTTTTCAAGTCGTTCTCCGTCACGTCGGCATAATCGTCATAAAGCGGGCTTGCGTAGGCCGGGCAGCTGAACGCCAGAAGCAAGGCAGAAGCGAACAACATCGATTTCGCTCTCATCGCACACCTCAATGTTATCGGGATTGAATGTTAAAGAAATTCTTACATAATATGGGGATGATTCGATTGTACTCTATCCGACCCCATGGGGCTAGCATGGCTACCATTTTGGGCGAATGAAACGTGAAGAATGTGCTATACTAGTTATAGCTAGACAGTCTAGCCGATTGCGATTGGGGGAGATTTTCTTGATGCAATGGCAGCTTCAAGACGCTAAGAATCAATTAAGCTCCGTCGTTAAGAAAGCAGCCGATGAAGGCCCGCAAATGATAACGGTACGGGGCATGCCTGCAGCAGTCGTGCTGTCGATGGAGGAATATCAACGTTTGACGAAACCGAAAACTCGTCTGACGGATTTTTTCAAGGACTCTCCTCTGCACGATCTCGACTTGGATCGAAGCCAGGATACCGCCCGGGAAGTTGAATTATGAATTATCTTCTGGATACGAATGTAATTTCCGAACTTGTAAAGAAGGAACCCGATTCAGGCGTCCTACGCTGGATTGATGAACGAGACGAATCCACACTATTTTTAAGCGTCATCACGTTCGGAGAATTACAAAAAGGGGTTTCCAAATTAAGCGATAAAAACCGTGCACAACGATTGCAAGCCTGGATCGACCAGGATTTGAGCAGCCGTTTTGACGGGCGAGTTCTTCCCCTTGATCTGGATACCCTGCTCGTGTGGGGCAACATTCAGGGACTATCGGAAAGAAACGAAACGCCGCTGCCGGTCATGGACAGCCTGATTGCAGCTACAGCCATCGCCCATCGTTTAACGGTTGTAACCCGCAATGTGCATGACTTGGAGCGCTGCAAGGCTTCCGTCTTCAACCCTTGGATAAACAAGTAATTCATCAAGCATCGACATCCGAAAGAAGGAACGTTCTTTGACTCCATCCAAACCGCCGCATCCGGCCGAAGCGTCAGCCGCGGCATCGGCGCCCGCCTCCCGCAACTGGGGACTGGCCGTCATCCTCGGCTCGCTGACGGCGATCGGCCCGTTCTCGCTCGACATGTACCTCCCGGCGCTGCCGGAGCTGACCCGCGATCTCGGCGCCTCCGAATCGCTCGGCCAGCTCAGCCTGACCGCCTGCCTGGTCGGCCTCGCCGCCGGCCAGCTGCTGGCCGGACCGCTCAGCGACGCGCTCGGCCGGCGCCGCCCGCTGCTGCTGGCGCTGGGCATCTACGCGCTCGCCTCGATGCTCTGCGCGCTGAGCCCGTCGATCGGCATGCTGCTGCTCTGCCGGCTCGTGCAGGGGCTGTCGGGCGCGGCCGGCATCGTCATCGCGCGCGCCGTCGTGCGCGATCTGTACTCCGGCCAGGAGATGACGCGCTTTTTCTCCCGCCTCATGCTCATCAACGGAGCGGCCCCGATCCTCGCGCCGATCTTCGGCGCCCAGCTGCTGCGCTTCACCGACTGGCGCGGCACGTTCTACTTCCTGACGGTCCTCGGCGTGCTGCTGCTCGCCGCGACGGCGCTGGCGCTGCCGGAGACGCTGCCGCGCGAGCGTCGTACGACCGGCGGGCTGGGACAGACGCTCGGCAACTTCGGCCATTTCCTGAAGGACCGCTCCTTCATGGGCGTCGTGCTGACGATGAGTCTCGTGTCCGGCGCGATGTTCGCCTACATCTCCGGCTCGACGTTCGTGCTGCAGGGCGTATACGGCGTCAGCTCGTCCACGTACGGCTTCATCTTCGCGGCCAACGGCGTCGGCATCATCCTCGCCTCGCAGCTGACCGGCCGGCTCGTGCTGCGCTACAGCACGGAGCGGCTGTTCCGCGCGGGCGTCCGGATCGCGATGGCCGGGGGCGCCAGCCTGCTGCTGTCGGCGCTGCTGGATCTGGGGCTGTGGGCGGTGCTCGCCTCGCTGTTCGTCGTCGTCTCGAGCGTGGGCATCGTCGGCACCTGCGCGTCGTCGCTCGCGATGGAAAATGCCGGCCAAGCCGCCGGCAGCGCCTCGGCGCTGCTCGGCATGCTGCAGTTCCTGACCGGCGCGCTCGCCTCGCCGCTCTCCGGACTCGGCGGGGTGTCCAGCGCGCTGCCGCTCGCGCTCGTCATCGCAGGCGCCCAGGCGCTCGCGCTGCTGGCGATGGCGACGCTGCTCGGCCGCCGCAGGGCGGCCTGAGCGGGAAGCTGAAGCTGCCTCGCCTGCTCGATTGCGAGCCGGCGGGGCGCTTTTTTGACGGCCGAAGGGACGGAGCGGACGTTTTAGGTAGACTTGATCTCGGCCTTTCTCTTGTCCAAGACAAGGGCTAAAATGGTCTTGTTCGCCATGAACACAGTACAGGAGGTGACGCAAGTGACTCAGGAGGAAGTATTGGAGGGCGGAAATGTGAACCGCATTATCCGCAAAGGCAACGAGGTCCTGCGCCCCACAGGCGCTTGGAGCGCAAGCGTTCATGAGCTGCTGAAGCACTTGGAGAAGCAAGGCTTCGAAGGGGCGCCCCGATTTTTTGGCGTCGACGATCTGAATCGTGAAATCGTATCTTTTATTCCGGGGACGGTTCCAGGAAATGACTATCCGGAGCTTCCAGCCTATATGTGGTCGGATGAGACCCTTGCCGGAATAGCGAAGCTATTGCGTCTTTTCCATGACGCGACGGAAGGGTTCGCCCCCGCATCAGAAAGCAGCTGGCAGATCAGCTACTCGGACGAAAGCCGGCATGAAGTCATCTGCCATAACGACGCCGCTTTGTACAACGTGGTCTTTCAGGAAGAAGCTCCTGCCGCGCTGATTGATTTCGACATGGCAGGACCAGGCCCCCGCCTATGGGACATCGCCTATACGCTGTACACTTCGGTTCCGCTTGCCAGCTTTGCGCCGGACGGTCCGACGGAAAAAACGATCCCGTACCGCCTCGAGCTGCATGCCGCCGATCGAAGACGGCGTATCGACCTGTTTTTTGAATTCTACGGCATTCCGATGCCCGATGATCTGAACCGATGGATCGTGGAGCGTTTGACGACCCTGTGCGACACGCTGCGCAGCGGCGCTGCCGATGGACATCCGGCCTATCAGAAAATGGTGGAGGAAGGGCATCTGGCGCACTACGAGCGTGAGATCAAGTTCATCGCGGATCATTTCGAAGACTGGACATAGAACGAACCGATTCGTTCCCTCCGCCTCGCGACCGAGGCCGGCCGCAGGCCAGGGAACGAGCGCAGGTTCATTCCCGCGCCGCTTCAGGCGCGGTCCTTCTCCTCCTATACTGGGAAGCAGATGAACGACTTCCCCGGAAAAGGATGGGATTCAAGATGATCGAGCTGTTCCGCAACCCCAAATTCGCCCGCCTGTTCTTCGCCACCGTCTGCTCGCAGCTGGCGGCGACGATCGGCACGATGGCCTTCGCCTTCTACCTGCTCGACCGCTTCTCCAGCCAGCCGGCCTATGCGACGGTCGCCGAGATGATGTACTCCGCGCCGACGCTGCTCGTCTTCCTGTTCGTCGGCGTGTTCGCCGACCGCTTCGACCGCAAGCGCATCGCCGAGAACTCGCTCTGGATCCGGGCCGGACTGTCCGCGCTCATCCTCGGAGCCGTGGCCGCGGATGTGTGGATTCCGCTCGTCTTCCTGCTCCTGTTCCTCCGCAGCGCGGTGACGAAGTTCTACTATCCGGCCGAAAGCGCCATGCTGCAAGGCATCCTGCATGACAGCCAGTACGTCAAGGCGGCCGGTCTCAACCAGTCGGTCATGGGCGTGTTCATGCTGTTCGGCACGGGGCTCGGCGCGGTCGTCTACCACTGGATCGGCGTCATGGGCGCGGTGACGGTGGACTTGATCGGCTTCCTGCTCGGCGCGCTGCTCCTGCGCGGACTGCGCCTGCCGGAGGCGGTCCGCCTCCCGAACGGCCGCAGCCGGCTGTCGGCGCTGAGCCTGCCGTCGGTCTGGGGCGACTTCCGGGAAGGGCTGCGCTACATCCTCGGCCGCAAGCTGCTCGCCTCGCTGCTCGGAGGCCTCAGCCTGTTCGGCCTCATCAACGGCTGCTTCGCCATGCTGCCCATGCTGACGATGAAATACAAGCTCGCCGGGGACGACTACCCGTTCTACGTCTCGATGTTCTCCGTATTCTTGGGCGTCGGCGTCCTGATCGGAAGCGGGATCGGCTCCGTGCTCGTCGGCAAGTTCGCCCTGCACAAAGTCATCATCGCCTGCATGTCGGCCACCGCGATCTGCGTGCTAGGGCTCGCCTGGTCGTCCTCGCCTTGGGCATACCTCGTCTGGTCGTTCATCATCGCGCTGTTCCTCGCGCCGTTCAACATCGCGATCGGCGGCTGGCTGCCGAAGCTCGTCGCGCCGGAGAAGATGGGGCGCGTCAACGCCTGGATCGATCCGATCATGATGGCCGGCCAGACGCTCATGCTCGGTCTGATCGCCTGGCTGTTCCCGAGCCTGTTCTCGGTCGAAGGCCTGCATCTGTTCATCGCCGTGCTGCTGCTGGCCGCCACCGTCGTCTACCTGGCGACGCTGCCCCGCTTCGTCCGTGAGGAGGAGCGGGAGGCGACCGCCGCGACCGCCGCTTCCCCGGCCGCCGCCGCTGCGGGCTCGACCACCGTATCCGGGTGACCTGCCGGCAAAACGAAAAGAGCGCATGGCCGAGGCCATGCGCTCTTGCATGTTAAAAAGCTTAGCGGGCGAAGGACGGCTTCCGTTCGGAAACCTGCCCTCGTACGATCTCAATAAACTCCACATCGGCGCCCTCGACGGACGGCCCGACGAATACCTGGCTGCCGGCGACCGCTGCGGGGTCCTCTGCCAGGCTGCCCATCATCGGACCAAGCCTGCGGGCAGCGGCGGCCCGAACTCCTGCCTGGCCGGCGCGGCTGCGGCCGTTGATAGCTCCGAATCCACGATTATTCGACTTGCTCGAACGCTTCATCTCGAATCGCCTCCGATCAGGCTGCGGACGGTCGCCAGAAGATCATCGTTCATCTCGACAATCTCTTTCAATCGGTCGGCGGCCAGAGGCCGGCTTCCCGAGAAATGGACCGACAGTACATGTTCCTTACCCAAAGGATAACACAGGACATGCACGTCAGCAATCGCCTTGCGGCTGAAGAAGCTCCAGCGTCCGTCCAAGTGAACCCGGACGACGATGATCGGCTCCTCGTCCGCGGATTTCCCCTCGTCGGCGCGGATCGGAAACGTCCGGCCCCGCCCGACGTTGCCGCCGACCTGGCGGATATGCTCCTCGTCCGTCAGCCTCCAGAGCGCGGCGCCTGTCGTGCGGTAGCCGTCCGGAGGGAGGATGGAATTGCGGATCGCCTCGGCATAGGCGGCGTAGCGCTGCTCGGAATCGGCGATGTCGACGTTTTTCAGGAATTCCCAGAAGAAGTGCAGCACGCTGTCCTTGCGCTGAATCAGCCGCTCGCTCTCGGCCAGAATCTCCTGCCGCTGCCGGAACGGGCCTTCGCTGCGCATGGCCGTCAGCATCCGCCCGCAGGCCGTGGATACGCCGCTGTGCGGGCCTCTCGAATGAGCGGCGTCGTAGCGGAGCAGCGTCAGGCCGTCCAGGTCGGAGGGCAGGTGGAAGGAGGCTGTCCCCGTCTCCTGCTGCTGCGGCACGAGGCTGGGCACGAGGCAAAAGACGCGCCTGCGTCCCAGCCGTCCCCAAAAGAGGCCCATTTCATATAAGGTGTTGTCGCGGGTGATGAAGTGCGTTTCATTGCGGATGGTGGCGACGTCCTCGGCGGCAAAAACGAAGATGCCGAAATCGTTCGCGTCCAGCTCGCGCTCGAGCGCTTCCATCGTATAATCGTTCGCTTGAAACGTATTGGCGTACCAGGCGTTGACCTCGACCTGCCTTTCGATCGCCTCGGCAACCGCCCGCGCGATCGGGATCGCCTCGGCGGAGCTGCCGATGAACGCCCTCGGCCTCCTGGATATCGTCATGAGAGCATCTCCTTGAACGGCTTGAATTTCCAAAAAACGGCTTGCAAAGCAAGTATACAGGCCCGCCCGGTGCTAGGGAAGAGCCTGCCGCCGGCGGCAGGGGGCACTGAACGTGCGGAGCAGAGCTTTGCCGAGGCGGACAACCTGTGTTATCCTGTCTGTGATTGGCCCGCCAGCCGGCAACGCTTTCATGATCCGTCCGCCGTTGGCGGATTTTTTGCCGTATTCGGCGGAGCAGCGGGGAGGAGGGTCCGGCATGCCATCGGAGCTGGAGCTGGTCGTCCGCTCGACGGAGATCGACGTGAACGGGCATGTGAACAACGCGAAGTACCTGGAGTATCTGGAGTGGGGACGGGAAGACTGGTATGAGCGCGCCGGGCTGGATTACGCGGCTTTTCTGGAGCTGGGCATCCAGACGGTGACGGTCAACGTGACGATCAATTACCGCCGCGAGTGCGTGCAGGGGGAAAAGCTCGTCGTCCGCACGTCCGCGCTGCGGATCGGTCGCACGAGCTATGCGCTCCGTCAGGAGCTGGCTGACGCCGAGGGGCGGGTGCGCGCCGACGCCGAGGTGACGAGCGTGTGCATGGACGCGGCCGAGCGCCGGAGCCGGGAGCTGCCGGAGCGGCTGCGCGCGGCGCTGGCGGCGGACGGCGGGGCATCAGCCTAGGAGACAAGAGACCATCAAGGGGGACTAGCGATGACAGGCAAACTGATTTTCTTCGACGTGGACGGAACTCTTCTCGATCATGACAAGCGCATCCCGGCTTCGGCCAAGCAGGCCGTGCGCGAGCTGCAGGACGCCGGGCACGAGGTGGCGATCGCCACGGGACGCGGCCCGTTCATGTTCAAGGAGATCCGCGAGGAGCTCGGCATCGACTCGTACATCAGCTACAACGGCCAGTTCGCGGTGCGCCGCGGAGAGGTCATCGTGCGCAACCCGATCCGCATCGACCTGCTGCAGCGCATCACCGAGCGCGCGGCGGAGCTCGACCATCCGATCGTCTACATGAACGAGGAAGCGATGAAGGCGAACATCGAGCACCACGACTACATCGTGGAGAGCATGGCGTCGCTCGAGCTGGCCGACAAGACGATGCCGTGGGACAAGGACTACTACATCGGCCGCGAAATCTACCAGTGCCTGCTGTTCTGCACGATCGGCGACGAGATGAAGTACCGCGAGGCGTTCCCGGAGCTCGGATTCATCCGCTGGCATCAGTTCTCGATGGACGTGCTGCCGCTGGGCGGCTCCAAGGCGCAGGGCATCGAGGCGTACCGCAAGCTGGCGGGCGTGCGGCCGGAGGACGTGTATGCGTTCGGCGACGGGCTCAACGACATCGAGATGCTGCAGGCGGTGCACAACAGCGTCGCCATGGGCAACGCGATCGAGTCCGTGCAGAAGGCGGCGAAGCATGTGACGAAGGACGTGGCCGAGGACGGCATCCGGCATGGGCTGGAGCTGGTGGGGCTGCTATAAAGGGTGGAGATCGGCCTGGGCGCGGGATGGCGCCTGGGCTTTTTTTGTTGCCTGCGGAGGGGGGAAACTGAATTCGGAGAATGAACCCCGCCGAGAGCGAACCCCGCCGGGAGCGAACCCCGCTGCGCGGGCAGCCCCTCCCTCCGATTGCTCTGAACCCCGGATTCCTCGATCCCCCTCCCCCCGAAATGGTCGGAATCCGGCTTTCAAGGCAACCGCTGCCGCTTCTCCAGGAGAGGCCGCCCGCTCCGCTCCACGCTCCCGGCATGCCGCATCCCCCGCTTCGGATGGGGGATGGAGAGGGCTCGGCTCCGGGCCGTCTTTCGGAACCGCGCTTGGGGAAGAAGCGGCTACGCGCGGAAATAACGCGCGTAGAGAGGAGGAATAGAGGAAAAGGGTCCGCTACGAACGGAAAACCGCGCATGGCGAGGTGAAAAAATGTTGCCGGTCCGGCTATGCACGGAAAAGGAGCGTGTAGCGAGGTGGAAGTCAAGACCTCGTTCAGACGTTTGGGAGCTCGCTTGCATCAGGAAATTATAGAGTCAAACGAGGCGAACTGTAGCGTCGGACCTCTGCTAACCAAGAAACTCACGATTCCCTCGTCGAGCTGCGTCGCCGAGTTCCTGCTAACCAAGGCACTCTCGACTCCCTCGTTGAGCTGTAGCGTCGGACTCCCGCAATCCAAGGTAGTCTCGACTCCCTCGTTGAGCTGTAGCGTCTTTGACTCCCACAATCCAAGGTACTCTCGACTCCCTCGTTGAGCTGTAGCGTCGGACTCCCGCAATCCAAGGTACTCTCGACTCCCTCATTGAGATGTAGCGTCGGACTCCCGCAATCCAAGGTACTCTCGACTCCCTGGTTGAGCACGCTAAGGAAGATTATACAAAGTGTCAACATTTTGCTCCAAAATAAAATTAAATTTCAAAATATATTGAAAATCCGAAATAAATCTACTACTCTGAATGTGGAAGCGATTACAAGCTGCTGGAAGGGGAGAAGTGAAGTTGGTGTTGAAGACTGCGTTGAAAAGGACATTGCCGATGGCGGCCGCGCTTGTACTTGGCTGGACCGCTGTCTTGCCGGGCCTCGGCCTGGCCGGTACGGCCCATGCGGCCGAGCTGGTTCCTTCGGCTGCGGCCGTTGCGGAGGACCTGGAGTTTGCAGCTGCCGCCGCCGCGGAGGAGCCAGAAGCTCCGGCTACGATCGCCATGGAGCCCCAGGCTCCGTCTCCGGCTGCTCGGCAAGGAGGCGCGCCGGCGCTCGCGCTCGAAGCGGCGGCCTCGCTCGTCGAGCCGTTCGAGCAGACGAGCCATCTGCAAGTGACCTCCGTGCGCGCCGTGTCGGCGCGGGTGGACCAAGCCAAGCGCCCGGAAGAAATTCCGCACGGCCGCTACGCCCTGAAGCTGTCGTATGACTTTACCGGCACGTCCGGCACGTCGGCCGCTTACCTCAACTTCACCCACAGCGACGGCACGCTCGGCAAGCCGATTCCGGGCAGCGCCGCGCAGCTCGGCCTCTGGGTGAACGGCGATGGCCAGAACCACTGGCTGCGCATGCAGGTCATCGACGCCTCCGGCGTGAAGTCGGTCGTCGACCTGGCGGCGAGCGTCAACTGGACCGGCTGGAAGTACGTCACGGTGTCCCTTCCTTCCAACCTGCCCCGTCCGCTCAAGCTCTCCCAGATCTATCTCGCCGAAACGAAGGATACGAACAAAAACGCCGGCGCGCTCCGCTTCGACCAGCTGACGGCGTTCGCCGCCGCGCCGCCGACGCATGAGCTGACGCTCCAAGGCCTCGGCCCGCTGAGGACGGGCGAGACGAGAACGAGCCTCGTCGAAGCGACCTATGCCGGCCGCACCGCGCCCGAACGCCTCGCGCCCGCAGGCCTCGCCTACCGGAGCAGCGACGAGACGGTCGCCTCCGTAGACGCGAGCGGCACGGTCGTCGCCGGCCAGCCCGGCACGGCGACCATCACCGTGCAGGTGCCGGGACAGCCGGTCGAGGCTGCGACGGTCGTGGCGGTCACGTACGAGGCTCCGGTCGTCCAGACGGTCGAGCTGTCGGCGCCGCCCCGCCTCGAGACGGGCTCGGCCGCGGAGCTGAAAGCCTTCGCCATCTACGCCTCCGCGCCTGATGCTCCGGTCCGCCTGCTCGCCGGAGCCGAGCTGTCGAGCAGCGATCCGGCGGTGCTGAGCGTGTCGCCGGACGGCCGACTGCAGGCGCTGAAGCCCGGCTCGGCCGTGCTGACGGCGAGCTTCGGCGGCCGGCAGGCGACGATGCAGGCGACCGTAGCCGACCCGGTACCGGTGCTGCAGTCGATCGAGCTGGCGAGCCTGAGCTCGCTGAATCCGGGCGACAGCGCCCAGACGCTCGTCACCGGCACCTATACGCGGCTGCCGGAGCCGGTGAAGCTGACCGAGGGCGTCGCCTACACGAGCAGCAATCCGGCCGTGGCCGAGATCGCCGCAAGCGGCGTCGTGACGGCCAAGACCAAGGGCGCGACCCGCATCACGGCGACGTACCAGGGCAAGACGAGCAGCGTCTACCTCGTCGTCGGCGAGACGATGGCGGCGCCGAAGCGCGAGCTGCGCGCCGCCTGGATCGCGACGGTCGACAACATCGACTGGCCGCGCAAGGGCGTCACCGATCCCGAGCATCAGAAGCGGGACTTCGTCGCGCTGCTCGACGAGCTGCAGGCGGCCGGCATGAATGCCGCGATCGTGCAGGTGAAGCCGACGGCGGATGCCTTTTACCCTTCGGAGATGGCCCCGTGGTCCGAATGGCTGACGGGCACGCCGGGCATGGACCCCGGCTATGACCCGCTGGCGTTCATGCTGGAGGAGGTGCATGGGCGCGGCATGGAGTTCCATGCGTGGTTCAACCCTTACCGCGTCAGCATCAAGGACGATGTGAGCAAGCTCGCGCCGAACAACGTCGCGGTGCTCCATCCCGAATGGCGGATCAGCTACGGCGGCAAGCTGTACCTGAACCCGGCCATTCCCGAGGCGCAGCAGCATATCCGGGACAGCATCATGGAGGTCGTGGAGAACTACGACATCGACGCGGTGCATTTCGACGACTACTTCTATCCGTATCCGGTGACGGGCGTCGACTTCCCGGACGAGGCGCAGTACGCGGCGTACCAGGCGTCCGGCGGCGCGCTCGCCAAGGCGGACTGGCGCCGGCAGAACGTGAACACGTTCGTGCAGACGATGGGCGAGGCGATCAAGGCCGAGAAGCCGTATGTCAAGTTCGGCATCAGCCCGTTCGGCATCTGGCGCAACAAGAGCGAGGACCCGAGCGGCTCGGACACGAACGGCCTCAGCAGCTACAGCGCGATCTACGCCGACTCCCGCACCTGGATCGCCGAGGAGTGGATCGACTACATCACGCCGCAGATTTATTGGAACATGGGCTACTCGCCGGCCGCCTACGAGAAGCTGGTCGACTGGTGGAGCCGAGAGGTCGCGGGCAAGAACGTGCATCTGTACGCCGGCCAGGCGATCTACCGCGTCGGTACGGATGCCGAGGGCTGGCGCAACCCCGAGGAGCTGCCCGGCCAGATCATCCTGAACCGCGGCTACGAGGCCGTGAAGGGCAGCATGTACTTCAGCGCGAAATGGTTCGAGCTCAATCCGCTCGGCGTGACCGACCGGCTGCAGGCGGAGCTGCATCGCCATCCGGCGCTCGTGCCGGCGATGCCTTGGCTCGACGCCGAGCCTCCGGCCGCGCCGGGCGCGGCGGCAGCCGCCCAGGCGGGCGGCGACGTGCTCGTCCGCTGGCAAGCCAGCGCATCCGCGGACGCGGCCAGCTATGTCCTCTACCGCTTCGACGGAGCGGAGGCGGGCAGCATAGGGGAAGCATCCGCCATCCAGGCGGTGCTGCATCGCAGCGCGCTCGGCGCCGAGCCGCTATATGCGGATGATTCGGCCGTCGCGGGCCGCACCTACACCTACGTCGTCACGGCGCTCGACCGCGCGCACAACGAAAGCGCCGCGAGCGCGCCGGCCGCCGTCACGGTGCGGGAGGGCGGCGACGCCAAGCTTGCTCCAGGCAAGCCGCAGCTGAGCGATACGAGCGGCCAGGCGTACGGGCTCAAGGACGGCAAGTACGCCGTCACGATGAACCTGTGGTGGGGCAACAACGGCACGGTGTACCGGTTGTATGAGAACGGCAAGCTCATCCGGACCGTCCTGCTGGACGACCGGACGCCTGCCGCGCAGTCGGTGCGGACCGAGCTGGAAGGCAAGCCGAACGGCACCTACGTCTACACGTCCGAGCTGAGCAACGCCTACGGCACGACGGCGAGCGCGCCGCTCATCGTGCAGGTGACCGACGCGGCTCCGGGCAAGCCGGACGTATCGCATGACAACTGGGACGGCGACGGCCGCTTCCGGATCACCGCCAACCTGTGGTGGGGCACCAATGCGACCGAGTACCGCCTGTACGAGAACGGCAAGCTCATCGACACGCAGACGCTGGCGGCGAAGACGCCTGCGGCCCAGCGGGCGTTCACCGACGTGGCGGATCGTGCTCCGGGCACGTACGTGTACCGCGTCGAGCTGGCCAACGCCGCCGGCGTGACGTCGAGCGGCGAGCTGACAGTCGTGGTGAAGCGGTAGCGGGTTCTAGCCGCGAGCGAGCTCGATTGGGGGAGGCGAGACTGCTCGTTCTCCTTTCCGGGCCGAGACGGGCTATGTATAATGGTGATATCGAAGCCGACTTGCCGGCAGGCAGCCGTCCGTTTGGACGACTGGATGGCTAGCAGGACGACCTCCTTCCCATCCGAAAGCATCGGAGATTCAGACCGCCTCCTGACGAGGCGGACTTGAATCTCTTTTTTTATTTCCACATTTAGGCAGGCAAAGTATACTGAAGGAGATGAATCGCCATGGACGTACGAATCGCAAGGATAGACGATCAATGGATATCTCTGCGTACGATCGTCTTCGCCAAAGACGACATTGAAGCCATCAAAAAGGTAGCAGGTAGGAAATGGGTGCCGGAGGACAAAGCTTGGCTGATCCCTTACACGATCTCCAGCTTGGAGCAACTGTGGGAAGCGCTGCAAGGCAGGATTCGGCGCCTCGACATCGCCCCGGACTTGCTGGAGGAGTGCTCGTATTTGAAAGAAAAGCTGGAGGAGCATGACCAGGGCGGCTTGGCGCAGCGGGCAGCGGCCTCTCCGGCTTGGTCTGAAGCTGGCTTTACTCCAACAGGGGGATCGGCCCGCTTCGTCAGCCGTTCCCACTTGGATCGTCTTCCGGCGGACTTCGCTCGGTTCGTCGAGGAGATGAAGCTCCGGGGCTGCAGCCCCAAGACGATTCGGGCCTACTCCGGGCATGTGCGGCGTTTTTTCCAGAAGGGGGAGAACGTCAGGGATGGCAAGGCGATCCGTGACCCGATCGAGGATTCGCCGGCAAGCAGCGTCCGCGACTATTCCTTGCAGCTGCTGGAGGAGGGGAAGTCCCACTCCTTCGTCAATCAGGCGATCAGCGCCCTCAAGTTCTATCGGAAGGCGACCGGAAAAAGCGATACGGCAGGCAGCTATGTGCGGCCCAAGAAGGAGACCAAGCTTCCCAACGTCCTGTCCACAGGCGAAGTCGCTCAGCTGCTGCGCTGCGTGACGAACGAGAAGCATCGCGCCATCCTCTGCCTGCTGTACTCGGCGGGGCTGCGCGTCAGCGAAGTCGTGCGCCTTCGCTTGAGGGACCTCGACCTGGAGCGCAGGACGATTACCGTCCGTCAAGGCAAGGGGCGCAAGGACCGCGTCACCTTGCTGTCCGACATCGCGCAAGGAGCGATCGAGCGATATGTCGGCTGCAGCCAACCCGGCGACTGGCTGTTCCCGGGGCAGGACGGGCGCCGGCATCTTACGGAGCGCAGCGTCCAGAAGGTGTTCGAGCAGGTCCGGAACCGCGCCGGCATCCGCAAGCCGGTCAGCGTGCATTCCCTTCGCCACTCGTTCGCGACTCATCTGCTGGAGAATGGAACGGATCTCCGCTACATCCAGGAGCTGCTCGGCCATCAGAGCAGCCGGACGACCGAGCGCTATACGCATGTGAGCATCCGCGATGTTCGCCGGATCCGGAGTCCTCTGGACGGGATCGGGCTGGAAGAATAAAGGTTAGCAAGAGAGTGGAGGAGATGATGGAATGACCCGACTTTATGACGACTATGCGTATCATGTTTGGGCCTCGATGCGGGTGTTGGAGCATCTGGAAAAGTTGCCTGCCGGGACACTGACCCAGGAAGTCCAGCTCGGCTTTTCCAGCTTGGCGGAAGTGCTGGGCCACCTGGCCGCGGCGGAAGAGATCTGGTTGGCCCGTCTGAAGGGGGAGCCTTCGCCGTCATTGACTCCACGTCCATTCCAGACGGTGGAACAGGCTCGGCTGACTTTTGATGGCATCTTCATGGCCATGCGGCAGTATTTGGACATGAACCCCGATTCGGAGACAGTTCTTACGTACCGCAACTTAGCCGGCAAGGAGTTTCAATGCACGATCGCGGACATCGTCCAGCATGTCCTGTATCACGGCGCATATCACCGAGGGAATATCTCGACGATCCTTCGCTCGCTGGGGCATCGCGGTGTCGGGACAGACTATTTCTTGTTTAAGACGCAGTAGGCGCGGCCGCGTCCCTATACCAAAAGGACGGTGAAACCTTGAAACAAACGAATCTCATTTTTTCTTACTTATTTATCATTTTAGGTATTTGTATTCTTACCATTTCTAAGAATGCAGAGCAGCTCTTCATACAAAAAAGCTTTCATGATGTTGACCTTTCGTTGAATTATTGGGTAGGCGCCATAACCATTTTAGCGGGTAGTGTTTCTCTTGTTTTTAATTCGAAATTTTATGAAGGCTACTTGAAAGAAGTTGAGCTAAGAGATAGGGAATTTGAAGAGAAGAATAAGGTTGAAAGAAAAGTTTAGGGCGGACAGCGATAGTTGTATTGGTTCGTAAAACTACCGGTAATGATGATGTTCTGCGTATAAGTACAGAAATACTTTAGCAGCAGGGGATATGCTGAAGTACAGAAATAAGACGTTAGAAGAAATTACTGCAAACCAAAGTTCAAACTTTCTATGAAATGGAGCTATTAGTCTTGTTGAATAAATTTATGAATAAACTCAAAAAGAATAAAATTGATGTTAGAAAGCTCGAATTCCTCGTTGATAAAATAAATTATGGTAAAGAAGGGGCGAAGTTACTCAACAATGGTCAAGCTAAAAGAAAAAAATTTAAAGAAGCGAAACCATTAACTATTGAAATTTTGAAACGAGAAAATAGAAGAATGAAATTAAAACAATTATGGCGAATAATCAATCCTAATTTAGTTAAATATGGATCATGGGCATTGGGGCTAGCAGTAATTCTTCTGCTTATTCCAACTGTTTATAATAAAGTGTTTAACTTACCTTCGAGTCATGTAGCTGGTGAAACTTCAGATTGGATATCATTTTATGGTAGTTATTTAGGTGGATTAATCGGAGGCTTTATAACATTAATAGGTGTTAGACAAACTATAATTCACAGCAATAGAACGCTATTTATTCAATACTTTCCTAAAAAAGATGTAGCTTTACGGGGTATTATTATTGAGGTCAAAAAATTAATGGATAAAATAAATGAAATTGAGAACAAAGATGGTGTTTTCTCATGTCTTAATGAGTTTAGTTTAAAAGAAATTGAGTTAAAAGAGAAAGCAATCATTGTAAATCCTACGACTTATAAAATAATTGATAATCTTTTTAATTTCATCAATGAACAAAATAGAATTCAATTGTTGTTAATTATGAACAAAAATAAAGGTGTTTTAGAGATTCTCAAAGGATATATAACAATATTAAATAATATAAAGAGCAGCTTGTTTAAAGAGTATGAGAAAAATGCAGGAAGATAAACGTAGTAGTGGATTAATAATGGAAGTAACTTCTTCTAACAATTATATTCACGCGGCGGGCCGGCTGGCGCCGTCCCTTGGTCCGCCCGAGGCATTTCGAGAATTTGAATCAGGCGGACACACCTGCGAGGCTAACTGCGAAAGCGAAGCCGGACCTGGCCGATCCTGAATCGGATCGACCTTTGGAATCCTTAAGCCTCTCGGCGTCGTGAATATAGGAACGTTATAGGAAATGGGGGAAGGGCAATCAAACCCAAACATAAAAACAGTTCACCAATTTACTTGATGATTATCGGCCTCTTAGTTTTAGTATCTTTTATACAAATCAACAAAAGCAATTATAAAATGTATACAAACGCGAATTATTTAATAAAAACTGATCAAATCTCTAACACACAGATGTCTCTAGCAGTTTATAGAAACTATGGATTTGGAGCAGAAATTAATTTTGAAGATATAAATTTAAAACAAGAACAGATTGAAAAAATCATTAGCTGGATAAATAATACACCGGAATCTGAAATAACAACATTAAATGAGACACCATCTAATATTTCTGCAGGAATAGTGTTAAAACTTAAATCCAGAAAAGAAATTAGAATTCAATACGATTTGAAAAAGATATATATAACAAGATCGGATATTAAGAAAAGCTTAGTTAAGTACTCAATTGAACAAAAAAACTTAAATGATTTCTTTAATGAAAATCTTAAGGGACATTATTTTGGAAGCGACAACGTAAAAGATTCTTGAAAGTAATTCGGGAAGCCCCCTATCCTATAACACCATATTCACGCTACGGGCATTCGCCCTTGGTCTGCAGGGGCATTTCGACGATATTAGGCTGCAGACACATTCCTCTCCCCCTCCTCCCTGTTGGTCGTGGGGAAAGTGGAAGTCGTGAATCCAACAACGTTATCAGAGATAACATGCAAAACACAAAATTATAAATTCCAAGGAGATTCAGATGCCAAACCATAACGAAGTTTACAATAGTCAAGCTGATTTGTATGAACTAATGATAAGTAAACAACCTTTATTTACTGATGTGATTAAGGAAATTAGACCCTATAAGAATTTAGATGTCCTAGATTTAGGTGCTGGGACAGGGAGGTTTTCGAGTTTTATTGCTGATGAAGCTAATTCCATTATTTGCACTGATCTTTCACAGTCAATGTTAGAAGTTTTGGAAAAGAAATTAATGAAACAGAGATCAGTACGTAATTGGATTACCATGCAAGCAGATCATAGAAATATACCAATTCCTGATTCAACCATAGATTTAGTTATTTCAGGATGGAGTATTTGTTATCTAGCAAGCTCAACAAATGCAAAATGGAAAGAAGATCTTGACATCGTTATGAAAGAAATAGAACGTGTACTTAAACCTAATGGAACAATAATAATAATTGAAACCATGGGGACGGGCACTACAGAACCCAATCCACCAGATTTCTTAAGATCTTACTATGACCAACTAGAAAACCAATATGCATTTAATCATAAATGGATGAGAAGTGACTATGTTTTTGAGAACACTATGGAAGCTGAGAAAAACACTGAATTTTTCTTTGGAAGTGACATTTCGAACAAAGTTAAAAGTAATGAATGGTCAACTGTACCTGAATGTGCAGGTGTTTGGTGGAAGCATATGTAAGTAAATCAAAGAGGAACATCTGATAACACCATATTCACACAGCGCTAAAAAAATGCTCTATATGGCCAAATAAATTGGGAAAGATTCGAGGAAGAAGGCGTGAAAGTAGGTTGAAGGAGAACGATAAACATGAATTGTGAAATTTGTCATTCCGAAAATGTAATGGAAGGGAAGCTTTCGACTGGTTTTGCGGGTGTCGTGTTTACGACAATAACATCGCAAAAAAAGCTGCCCTTCACGAAGAATTATTCCGTTATTCAGGCGATTGCATGTAAAGATTGTGGGCATATTTTTTCTTTGAAATTAGTTGCTCCTCAAAAGGTGAACCCCAATAAATAAGTGTCTTTTATGAATTTGTTGCAAGAGGTTGTGATGATGAACGACCTGATTATTTCTAATGAACTACGCATCCGGAAAACTGATTCTGAAGACCTAGACTATGTGCTTGCAACCGAACAACATCCGGAAAGCACAGACTTTGTTTTCTTATGGTCAAGGGAGAAGCATCTTGCATCAATAAGCAATCAAGATCATCTTCACTTAATCATTGAGAACAGTGACAGACGCCATATCGGTTATTTTATTTTATCTGGACGGACAAGTCCGAATAGCTGCATAGAACTGATTAGAATGAATATGAGTGCGAAGGGAAAAGGACATGGAACGAAGGCATTGAGACTGCTGTTGGACTATTTGGTTCATCATTTACATGTTCATCGAGTATGGCTGGACGTGATGGAAACGAACAGCAGAGCCCTTCATGTGTATAGATCAGTTGGATTTAAAGAAGAGGGAATATTAAGAGAGTGCATAAAAACACGAACAGGCTTTGAATCCTTAATCATAATGGGAATCTTAAAGTCCGAATGGCATGATTGTGACAAAAGTGAACCATGATTATAATTCATGCTGGTTGCCTTTGAAGAGATGTATGTTAAACCACCTTTCTGTTTTTCAGATGTCCAAGCTGCTTCCCACGAAGCCAAGCTATCTCCGAAAGCGAGAGGCATCCCTGACCTCAAGGAAAGAATCCACCGGCTCGAGAAGTTCGAGCAGGGTTGAATCAGCTGAGTCGAGAAAGCCAGATCACTTCAAAAAGATCCAGAGTCAGATCAGGGGAAGATACAAGCTGATCGTCGCTCCATGAGAGAACTGACGGCTGCCCCGATCCGCACCGCCAAGCATCCCGCAAGGGATGCTTTTTTATAGTGGAAATGCACATGTCAGATGCGTATGGTTGGCTTGGCAACAGCTGGACGAGGCGCAGTCGATTGAGGACGCGCAGACGCTCGCCTAAGGGGAAAGAGTCTTTTCTATCTCCGATAGCAGGGCACGTGCCTAAGCTCGGCTTTCAGGACGTTCGGGCAGTCAAAACGTCCAGAGGGTCGAGCTCTTTTAAGAGAAGAGGGAATTGGTAATCTTAAGGGTTCTATTTCAAATAATTTCTAGTATTTGTGATATAGTGAATTGATGGACGATTAGATAGAACGAAATCACTTTAACCTAATTGAAACAGAATGGGCAGGACTAAACAGTACATGAATCCATTGTCCAGCTAGGAGGCAGAAACGATAGAAATAAAGGGTACAGCCTGCTGGCGAGTAGACATTAAAATCAATAAAACAAAAATGTTTCCTCGAATTAATAGAAAACTATACGAGGAGCTAGGTCAGATGAAAAAAAGTTATCGAAAAATTGCAATTTTGAATTTTTTCACTGCTTTATGTTTTATTATTAATGTTTGCATAGGCTATTTTGAAGAATCGGGACCAAGTTACGGAATTTTGATTATTGGATTTTTATTTATTGTTATTGGAATCATGAATTTAAAAAGACATAGAAAGGAACTGAATAAGACGCCGGTTCGATGATTGATGTCAGAACGGGATAAGGATGCAAGCATTCCAAGGAGGATTGAATGAACACCATCATTTACATGGTCAGGCATGCGGAGTCGCCCTATGCAGGAAATGAAAGAACGAGAGGCCTGACCCCGATAGGAAAGTTGAGTGCAGAAACGATAACAAACCTATTGAGGGACGAAGGAGTCGACGTCATCCTATCCAGTCCTTATGCTCGAGCCGTGCTCACGTTGGAGGGGCTGGCCAAGGAGCTGGGGTTGGAGATCAAGACGAACGAGGATTTAAGAGAGAGACATTTTTCAGACGATGTCATTCCAGACGAACACTTCATGCCTTTTCTGAAGAAATCGTTTGAAGACCCTAGCTATTCATTGCCGGGGGGAGAATCAAGCGCGGCTTGCCAGCATCGATCGGTGACCGTGCTGAAGTCGATCTTGGATGAGTGCAAAGGACAGAAGATTGCGATCGGAACTCACGGGAATGTAATGACGCGGATGATGAATTATTTTGATCCCCGTTACGAGTTCGACTTCATGAATGAGACGACAAAGCCAGACGTGTACAAATTGCAATTCGAAGACTTGGAACTGCAAGCGGTAACAAGGCTATGGACGGAACAAAAGGATAGAGAGGCATGACGGAATCAAGTTTAATTGTATGAATGGTTGTAGCCGCAATTGCTGTAATTGGTCTTGGACTTTTTCTTGCTCGATATGGAAACAACAGAGTCTATGAAATAGAACTGACGATGGATCAGGTCAAGGATTACTTTTTTAAAAGACACAGATGCAAAGACTGTGATACTAGACTGAAAAGAGTTCCCCATGATCAGTTTCTTGGTGAAGGGTGGTCGAATGAAATGGGGACGATTTCGTATAGTAAAAAATTCAAAAGGACTTACTTCCTGAGGTGTCCTCATTGCCAAAACTGCTATACCTCGGATGAGGTTTAGTTTCCCGCGCATCCTTTACGGCCGTTCACAAATGGCATGACGGCGAGACGGATGTTCCGACTAAGGTCATGTTCGACTTCTTATGCAAGGCTGCCGGGGGAGAGTTGACGACTTCGGATGAAACCCGTGAAAGCAGATGGGTTACAAAAGAGCAGGCTTTAGATCGGATTACCTTGCTTGCGATTCGAAAGCGTTATGAAGCCTATTTGAATTTCAACGGCTTCGTCACGTACATGGAGTACGTGACGGCGACAAGTTCATCCTGCGAGGTCAAGGTTCAACGCATGATCTAAACCATTTCGAAAAGGAGTTCCTATGACAACCAACAACCTGCTTCGCATGGACAATGTCGGCATCGTCGTCGAATCTCTGGATGATGCCATCGCTTTTTTCGAGGAGATCGGCTTGAAGCTCGAAGGACGAGCCAATGTCGAAGGAGAGTGGGCGGGCCGTGTAACAGGGCTAGGGAACCAGAACGTGGAGATCGCCATGATGATGACCCCGGATGGCCACAGCCGGATCGAGCTCTCGAGATTTCTCGCTCCGCCTACGGTAGCCGATCATCGGACGGCTCCGGTCAACGCGCTCGGCTATCTTCGCGTCATGTTTGCCGTTCAAGAGATCGACGAGCTGGTAGCTCGCCTCATCCGCAAGCACGGGGCTGAACTCGTGGGCGAAGTGGTTCAGTACAAGGATTCCTATCGGCTCTGCTACATTCGTGGAGTCGAAGGGATTCTAGTCGGGCTGGCCGAACCGCTCAAGTCCAAGTAAAGCCGAGGGAGGTGGAGCCAGTGAAGCGTTTCTTGAAAACATGGATGCCTAGTCTGGTGATCGCGTTGGTCTGCTCCCTGCTCATTCGCACGTATGTCGTCGAGGCGATGGTCGTCCCGACCGGCTCGATGATTCCGACCATCCAGATCAAGGATCGCGTCGTGGTCGAAAAGCTCCTGCCGATGACGAATCTCCGTCATGGCGATAAAATCGTCTTCTATCCGCCGGTTGAAGAGGAGGCGGGAAAGAGATATGTGAAGAGGCTCATCGGGCTGCCGGGAGATACGATCCAAATTAAAGAGGGCGTGCTTTATCGCAACGAGGAAAGAGTCGAGGAGCCTTATATCAAAGAGCCGATGAGCTATGACTTCGGTCCGATCCAGGTGCCGGACAAGCAGTACTTCTTCTTAGGCGACAACCGCAACCAAAGTTATGATGCTCATTTGTGGGCGACGCCGTTTGTGGATGAGGAAGACTTGATCGGCAAGGTGATTCTGACCTTGCCTACGCACCTGATTTTCGGAAACGGGGAAGAAAGTCGATGATCGATGCGGGCTTGCGTTCTTGCTTCTAAAAAGAACCTCTCGGGATTCCGAGAGGTTCTTTCCGTTTTCAAGCCGTCTTTGAGGAAATCAAGAGCTCTTCGCCGCCAGAACCGCATGCCGCTCCAGGTGCCGGCTGCGGATGAGCAGCGCGGCGCCGATCAGCATCGCGCCGTTGATGACGAACACCCAGCGGATCGGCAGGATGCCGCCGAGCACGCCGCCGATGATCGGGCCCATCATCGTGGCGAGCTGCGTCGCCGACTGGTTGAGCGCGAAGGCGCGGCCCCGGAACTCCGGCGCGGTCACTTTGACGATGAGGGCGTTCAGCGCCGGGTACACGCCGGCGAAGCAGAGGCCGTACAGGAACCGCAGCGCGCCGAACGCGACGAAGTCATGCACGAAGAACTGCAGCAGGTTGCCGATGCCGCCGCCCATGAGCCCGATGACGAGCACGTTGGTGTAGCCGATGCGCGGCCCGAACTTGCCCCACTGCGGAGCGGCGATGAGCGTGGCGATGCCGACCGCGGAGAAGACGAAGCCCGCGACAAGACTGGCGTTGCCTTCGCTGCCCCCGAGATCCATCATGTAGACGGTGAGCAGCGGCTCCAGGATCATGACGGAGAACGTCCCGAGCGCGACGAGGCCCAGCATCGTGACGAAAAGCCGGTTCGAGAACGCCTCCTTGAGATCGGCCCGGATCGGCGAGCGCACGGCTTGGCGGTTGAACTTGTGCTCCTTGACGAAAAAGACCGCGATCAGCGCGGAGACGAGCACGATGCAGCCGGAGAACAGGAAGCTCTCGCGGTTGCTGAAGTAATGGCTGACGACGCCGCCGATCAGCGGGCCGATGATGCCGCCGGTCGCCCCGGACGTCGCCATGATGCCGAGCGCGTAGCCGGCCTTGCTCTCCGGCGTGTTGGTGCCGACGAGCGCGATCGCCGCGGGCACGTAGCCGGCGAGCAGTCCTTGGCCGATGCGGAGCGCGAGGAACAGATAGGGATCATGGACGAAATAGGTCGCCATGTACAGCGCGGCGAGCGCGAAGCCGGAGCGGATGAGCATCGGCCTTCGTCCGTATTTGTCCGAAAGGGATCCCCAGTACGGGGCGATCAGGGCGCTGGCGAGGAAGGTGATGCCGAACGCGATGCCCGACCAGAGCGTCAGATGGCTCGTGACGCCGAGATCGTTGCGCAGGAACATGGGCATGAAGGGGATGGAGATCGAGTAAGCGGTGCTGCAGAAAAAGACGCCGGTCCACAAAACAATCAAATTGCGCTTCCATAAATACGTGTCTGCCATACAGACGCATCAGATCCTTTCCAGGGCTGGCCGGACCCGGATCGTAGCCGAGAATGAAGAACGTCGGAACCTCTCCGAACGCTTCGAAAAACCGTCTCCGGGGAGACGAAATGAATCCAATCCGCACACTTCCGTCCTCTATATTGTACTCCTCCCGTCTCGATAATCCAACCCGCGGCAGCAAAAACGGGCATAAGTCAAGCGGCAGGTCCGCCGGAAGAGCCGGAAGAAAAGCCGATTAGGAGCCGCCCCGGTTCGGTAATAATACGGAAACAGGCTGGAGAGGAAAGGAAGAGGAACCGATGCGATATGATGCGCTCATCGTCGGAGGCGGGCTGGCCGGGCTCAGCGCCGCCGTGCAGCTCGGACGCTACAATCACCGCGTGCTCGTCGTCGATTCGGAGGACGGACGCTCGAGCTTCTGCCTCCGCTACCACAACCTGATCGGCTGGATCGACGGCGTCAGCGGGCCGGAGCTGCGCAAGGCGGGGAAGATCCAGGCGGAGAAGGCCGGCGTGCGCTTCGTCAAGGACAAGGCGGTCCGCGCCGTGCCGCTCGACGGGGAAGGCTTCGCCGTCCATACCGAGTCGGGCGAGACGTACGAAGGCCGGCGGCTGCTGCTCGCGACCGGCGTCATGGACCGGCTGCCGCCGCTGGACGGCTTGCGCCCATGCCTCGGCATCAGCGTCTACGTCTGCCCGGACTGCGACGGCTACGAGCTGACGGGGAGGCGCGCGATCGTGATGGGCTCGGGCGATGCCGGCGCGACGATGGCGCGCATCCTGTCCTATTGGACCGACGATCTGGTGTACGTCAACCACGAGCGCAAGGACGTGTCGGCGGAGCTGCGGGACAAGCTCGGGGAAAAGGGCATCCGTATCGTGGACGAGCCGATCGCGGCGCTGGATGCGGAAGGCGACCAGCTGCGCGGCGTGACGCTGGCGAGCGGAGAGTGGATCGAGGGCGGCCGCGCGTTCGTCGCCTTCGGCGGCAACGAGGTGCGCTCGCAGCTGGCGGAGCAGCTCGGCGTGAAGCTGCATGCCAACCGCCACATCGAGGCCGATCCGCGCACGAAGATGACCAACGTCAAGCATGTCTGGGCAGCCGGCGACGTGCTCGCCCACTCGGAGCAGGCATCGATCGCCATGGGCGACGGCTCGCAGGCGGCGATCTGGATGCACAAGAGCCTCGTCGGCCGCGAGGGCAGCGCGATGCTGCAGCCTTTGAGGGATGCGGTGGAGCATGTGGCGGGGAAGGGCTGAGGCGCACGCAGCAGCGAGAAAAAAGGCGGACGAGCCTCGTCGAGGACGACCGCTTGAGCGCCATGGAAGCCGTCTGCCGCTTGGAAATGAAAAAAAGCCGCCTGCGCAGGAAGCGCGGGCGGCTGTTCGTCATGCGCCTGGATGCGCATCCGGGGCGGCAGCACGGCAGGTGCCTGTTCAGGTACCTGGCCTTGACCAGCCGCTTGAATCGGGTAGGAGCGATCGCCTTGGCGGACGAGTCGCCATGTGGACTTACACGCGGCGGCTCTCCTGCGCGAGCCGGACGGCCTTGGCGCGCCAGCGCTCGATCGCCGGGCTGCGGCGGAGCGTGAGCGCCGACAGCGCGGAGACGAAGGCGAGCCTGAGATAGTCCTCTCGGAAGATGTAGGGCGCAGAGAAGACGGGATCCTTTTCAATAATGCGGAACGATGACGAAGCGCTGGACGGCGGGCAGTCGATGCCATGGCGGTCAGCCTCCTCAAGGTAATTATGTCTGAATGATAACATATCATCCATTGGCTTCCATAGAGGGCGGACAGAACTTCCCTTTTCCGGACGCCGAGGGTACAATGAAGCTCCTGGAACACTTGTTTGGTTGAGAGGGATTCAGGAACTCCGCATGCGAGGGGAGACTTCAGACGATGGCCTTTATGTTCAGGGCAGGGGACTATCCCGAAAAGCCCGGCTGCTATCTGATGCGCGATGAGCAGGAGCGGCTGCTGTACGTCGGAAAATCGAAAAATCTCAGGAACCGCTTGCGGTCCTATTTCCATACGAACCACAAGAGCAAACGGCTGCGGGAGCTGGTGGCGAACATCGCCCGCATCGAGGTGCTGCTCGTCAACAACGAGACGGAGAGCCTGCTGCTCGAGAACAATCTCATCAAGATCCACAAGCCCCCGTACAACCGGGCGCTCAAGAAGGACAACAGCGGCTACGCCTATCTGATGCTCACCGACGAGGACATTCCGCGTCTCGCCGTACATTACCGCGACCGCAGGGGGCCGGAGGAACGGAACGCCCTGGCGTCGGCTCCCGGCAAGCGGTTCGGGCCGTTCGCAAGCGCGCGCTTCCGCAACGAGCTGCTGGAATTCGTCGCGGACCATTACAAGCTGCGCTCCTGCACGAAGCTGCCCAAGCGGGCTTGCCTGCTGTACCATATCGGGCGCTGCGGCGGCATCTGCGAGGGCTACATGAGCCGCGACGAGTACATGGAGCAAGTGCGCCAGGTGTCGGAGCTGCTGTTCGACGGCCGCAAGGATGCGCTCGTCGCCCGCATGTACGCGCAGATGACGGAGTACGCGGAACAGCTCAAGTTCGAGAAGGCCCAGAACATGCTGAGCCATATCCGCAACCTGGAGAAGACGCCGGAGAAGCAGATCGTCGACCGGGAAACGGATGTCATGCAGGAGGTGCTGTACTTCGGCGAGGACAGCGTGCTTGTGGCCAAAGTGCAGGAGGGCATGCTGCGCGAGCTGCAGCTGCACGGCCTGGAGGGCGGCGGGGAGGCGGCCTGCGACCGCTTCCTGATCCGCCGCTACCGCGAGCAGCAGCTGCCGGACGAGCTGATCGTCAACCGCATCGCCGATCCGGCCGCCGTGCGGCGGGCGCTGCGGCGGCCCGCGGACCGCTCGCGGCCTCCGCTCGTCATCACGCAGCCGAAGCGCGGCTTGAAGCATTCGCTGCTGCAACTGTGCAGGCAGAATTACGAGTTCCGAGTGGAGGCGGCCGCGGCTGCGGCGGACAAGAGCTGAGCGCGAAGGCGCAGGCGTGGAGGCAGCATTCACCCACCGCGACAAAGGACAGGCAGGGGAGGCCAAGCCGCGTGACGCGGCGGGCTTCGGCGGAGCCATTCCGAGGTAATGGAGGAAAAAGGAGGGCAAAAAGCGATGGCGCAGCCAATCATGCTAGTCACCGGCGGCAACGCCGGCATGGGCCTCGAGACGGTCATCGGACTGGCCCGCTCGGGAGCGAAGGTCGTGCTGCTGAGCCGCGACGCAGGACGCGGAGCGGCGGCACGGGAGGAAGCGCTGCGGCGCAGCGGGCCCGGCCCGGCGGACATCGAGCTGATGACCGCCGACCTCGCCTCGCTCGCGAGCATCGAGGCGTTCGCGGAGCGGTTCCTCGTCCGCTATCCGCGGCTCGACGCGCTCGTGAACAACGCCGGGGTCGTCACGATCCGGCGCGAGGAGACGGAAGACGGCTTCGAGCGGATGCTCGGCGTCAACCATCTCGGCCATTTCGCGCTGACCGGCCGCCTGCTGCCCGCGCTGCTCGCCGCTCCGGCGGCGAGAATCGTCGTCGTGTCCTCCGGGGCGCACAAGGCGGGACGCATCCACTATCCCGATCCCCATCTGCTCCGAGGCTTCAACGTGGTCAAAGGCTACGCCCAGTCCAAGCTCGCCAACCTGCTGTTCGCGCTGGAACTGCGCGAGCGGCTGCGGGAAACGCAGGTTTTCGCCCATGCGCTCCACCCGGGAGCGGTGGCGACGAGCCTCGGCGTGAGCCGGGAGACCGGCTTCGGACGCAGCGTCTACAAGCTGCTCCGGCCGTTTTTCCAGACGGCGGAGGAAGGGGCCTCGACCGCGATCTATCTGGCTTTGTCGGAGGAAGGCGGCCGCGAGGGCAGCCTCTACTACGCGGACAGCAAGCCGCTGCAGCCCTCCGCCAAGGCGGAGGATATCGAAGCGGCCCGCCGCCTGTGGGCGTGGAGCGAGCAGCAGACGGGCGTGCGCTGGGACTGAGGCATGACGGAGGAGGAGACGAAGGGCGAGCGGCTTCCGGCCGCTCGCCCTTTTTGTCGTTGCAGGCCCGCTCTGCTCGTTCCTGCCAGGGGCGCGGCCAAGCGCCGGGAGCCCGGCGCGATCAGGACAGGCCGCGCACGAACCGCTCCAGCTCCTGCTGGAACCGCTCCGCCTCGTCCTGGAACAAGCCGTGGCCGCTCTTGTCGAACCGGACGGCTTGCACGCCGGGGATCGCGGCGGCCAGCTCCTGCGCCGTCTCGGGCGGGACGATCCGGTCGTGGGCGCCGTAGAAGACCGCCGCCGGCACGGCGATCCGGGCGAGCTCCGCCGCGCTCGCCGGCTCCAGCTCCAGCGCGCGGGCCAGACCGAGCGTAGCGCTGAGCGGGCTGTCCATCGCCAGGCCGGAGAACCAGCTCATGTATTCCGGGCTGTGATAGCGGTAAAAAAGCTTCTGGGCGAACTCCGCCGCCATCCGCGGCCGGTCAAGCCGAGCCTGGCGGATCAGCCTCTCGAGCCTGCCGCCTGCCTCCTCGGCTGCCCGAGCTCCCGGCTGGAGCAGGGCGGGCGCGGCCGGCGAGATCAGCACGAGGCCGCTGACGCCGCTTCCCGCATGCCGGCTCATGTAGCGGACGGCCGCGGCTGCGCTGGAGGAGTAGGCGGCGAGCACGAATCGCTCCAGCCCAAGGGCGGCGATGAGGTCCCGCAGGTCGTCGGCGAGCCGATCGCTGCCGTAGCCGTCCGCCGGCGCGTCGGAGCGGCCGAAGCCGCGCAGGTCCGGCGCGACGCAGCGGATGCCGGCCTCCGGCAGCAGCGCGAGCTGGCGGTCGAACATGCGGTGGCTGAGCGGCCAGCCGTGGAGGAGCAGCACCGTCCGCCCGCCGGCAGGGCCGGACTGGTGGACATAGAGCGACACGCCGTCGTCGGTCGGCACCAAGGTCATGAAGGAAGCCCCCTTTTTATCCGATGATGGTCTGTTACTGTATGAACCGTCCGCTCTGCATATGAGCGCGGCGGCGGGCGCGGCCGCGAACGCATACCGAAGCGGGGGCGTCGTTCCTGCTTCGTGCTTTCTAGCTGAGCTATGGCTTCAGCACGATCTTGACGTCTTGCTCGTACGTGCGCTCCGCTTGGACAGGGGCAGCCAGAGCGAAAGGCTGTCCGTCGGATCGGACTTGTCGAATTCAATCCGCTTGGGCATATAATGGATGACAGGGGCTTGCCCATGCGCGCGCCGTTCGTGCGGCGCGCGTGCTCAAGGCGGATGGATAGCGCCGGCGCGGTCGAGCCGAGACTCGGCTTTCGGCAGTCTCGCCTCTAGTTGAGTTGGTACCCGTAAAAGCCTACACTTAACTTGCGAGACAAAAGGGGGATTGGCGGTGAAAAGCAGCTTCGATCCCGGCGGCGGAAGCCGGCCGGGCGGACAGGAACGAGGCGGACGCGCGGACCATCAGGACCGCCGCCTCCAGGAGAGCCAGTCGGAGCGTCCGGCCAAGCCGGCCCGCGTCCAAGAAAGCGCCCCGGAGTATCCGGCCCGCCCGGCCCGCATCCAAGAAAGCGCCCCGGAGTATCCGGCCCGCCCGGCCCGCGTCCAAGAAAGCGCCCCGGAGCATCCGGCCCGACCGGCCCGCGTCTGGCCGCGCGTGCTCGCCGCGCTGCTGTACGCGGCGCTGCTCGGACTCGTCTGGTACGAGCGCGAGGCGATCTCGGCCTGGCTGGCCGGAGCGCGGCCGGAGCCGCTGCCCATGCTCGCGGCGGCGTTCGCGCTGGCGCTGTTCCCCGTGTTTCCATATGCGGTCGTCATCGGCGCGCTCGGCTACCTGTTCGGTCCGCTCGGGGGCAGCCTCATCAGCCTTGGCGGCACCTGGCTCGCGTGCCTGGCGTCGTACGCCGGGTTCCGGCTGTTCTTCCGCGATCGGGGTCGGGCGTGGCTGGCGAAGGCGGGGCGGCTGAAGCGGCTCGTCCGGTTGACGGAGCGCAGTCCATTCCTGTTCGTGGCCGTGGCGAGGGCCGTGCCCGTCGTGCCGGAAATGACCGTCGATGCGTATGCGGCGCTCACCGGCATCCGGCTAAGGACCTACGCGGCCGCCTCCCTGCTCGGCAAGGCGCCGGGCATGCTGTTCTTCGCGACGCTCGGCGGCAGCGGCGGCAGCGGTCCGCTGCGGATCGGCGCGCTCGTGCTCGCTTACCTGGCTTTTCTGGCCGCTGTCTTCATCGCCTACCGGATGCTGACCGCCAGTCCCCTCCCTCCTTCCGGACCCCATGAATGAGCCAAGCCCGGATCGGGTATAAGGAAGGCATACAGAAGCGCCTCGCCGGCGCTTCGCCGATCGAGGGAGGAAACCCGACCGTGGGCTATGCGTTTATCCTCGTCTATCTCATTCTGATCCTGCTTGTGCTGCGCATCTGCACCCGCCTGCTCCTGATGACCGGGCTGGAGCCGAGCCAGGCGAGCTTTCAAGCCGTCTCCATGCTGACCGGAGCCGGCTTCACGACGTCGGAGTCGGAGCTGGTCCTCCGCCATCCGGTCCGCCGGCGCATCGGCACGGCGCTCATCCTGTTCGGAGCGTTCTCGCTCGCCGTGCTCATCTCGGTCATCAGCAATCTGCTGTCGGAGAATACGCATCTGCGGGCTCTGTCCGCGACGGCGCTCCTCTTGGCGCTGGGGCTGCTCGCCCTGCGGCTGCCGCCGGTCAACCGCCGGGTGTCGCACTGGATGGCGAGCCATCTGCCTTCCCATACGGAGGGCGGTCCGATCCCGGTCGAGGAGCTGGCCGACGACGAGCGCAACGAGGATGTGCTGGGCCTGCAGCTGGCGGCAGACTCGCCCTTGATCGGCAAGAAGCTGCGCGACGTGCTTCCCGAAGGCGAGGAGGTCGTGCCGCTGCTCATCAAGCGGGACGGCCGCAAGCTGCGCAAGGAGCGATGGGAGACCGTGCTGCGGGAAGGCGACTTCGTGTTGTTTTACGGAGACGAGTCGATCATCGAGGAGAGCTGCGGCGTCAAGCTGGGAAACGGCAAGCGAAGCGGAGGGAAGGACGATGGCGGAACGAAGGAAGGCCGGGCTTAAAGGACGCGCGTTCGACTACGATCTGGACTACGATGCGATCGACTTCCGCAAGCATCCCGAGCGCTATACGATCGGCAAAGGCGAGCAAGGCGTGCTCATGATCGAGCCGTACAAGAGCGAGATTCTGCCGCACTGGCGGTTCCGCACGCCGGCGATCGCGCAGGAGTCGTCGCAGGCGATCTACGCGATGTTTCTGGACTATAAGGAAAAAAGCGATTTTCCGGGCATGGACATGGCGCGCAAATTCCTGCAGATGGGCTATACGCGGGCGCGACGCTATGCCAACCATCGCTCCGGCCGCAAGTATGCGAAGGAGGGCGGAGCCGAGCTGCCCCGCGACATCGACGAGGAGAAAGCGGAATCGGCGGCGGTGTTCAAGGCGGTCTGGGAACGGGCGAAGCGCGATCCCGACTACGTGCGGATGAAGGAAGAGCATATCCGGACGCATGAGCAAGACGGCCGCGGCTGATACGGATCAGGCGCGGCCGAACCGATTCTTACTGGAGAAAGGCTGGGAAGCATGGGCTTGACGGAGACGAGCGAGCGGGACTTCATGGCGCTCGGAAGAATTCATCGGCGGGAAGCGCTCTTTTTTGCGACGCCGTTATGCGGCACCTGCAAGGTGGCCGAAAGGATGCTGGAGATCGCGGCCGCCGCTCCGGGCGCGATGCCGGTGCAGAAGCTGAACGTCAACTTCGCGCCGACGCTCCGGGAGCGCTGGAGGATCGCCAGCGTCCCGGCGCTCGCGCTGCTGGACAACGGCGAGCCGTACCGGATCGTCTATGCGATGCGGTCGGCGGCCGATCTGTACGAGGAGCTGAGACGATAGAGGCAGGACCATCCGCATAGAAAGGATGGGGCCAGCGAGTCATTTCGACATCATTCGCGTTAATCTACCTGACATATGAGGTAGATTTTTTTCATTTTATAGGTCTAAAGGACTGTAAATGAGCTGGATCTGAATTTAATATTCAAAATACTGGAGGCTTAGGTTATGATATTTGACACGGCCATGACGCTCGTCGAGCGATAAGGCCTAGATTCCGTTATGATCCGAATGGGAGGCCAGGCATGATCTCTTTCCGGCAGGTCAACAAGCATTACGGCAGCTTTCACGTGCTGAAGGACATCGATCTGGATATCGCCGAGGGCGAGGTCGTCGTCATCATCGGCCCTTCGGGCTCCGGCAAAAGCACGCTGCTCCGCTGCATCAACCGCCTGGAGGATATCTCCGGCGGCAGCCTCACGGTCGGCGGCGTTCCGGTGCACGACAAGGCGACGGACATCAACGCGCTGCGCCGGGGCATCGGCATGGTATTCCAGCATTTCAACCTGTACCCGCACCTGAAAGTGATCGACAACATCACGCTCGCGCCGGTGCAGGCGGGCAAAGTCAGCAAGGAGGAAGCGCGGCGCACGGCGATGCACTACCTGGAGAAGGTCGGCATCCCGGACAAGGCGGATTCTTATCCGTCGGAGCTGTCGGGCGGCCAGCAGCAGCGGGTGGCGATCGCGAGGGGCCTCGCGATGAAGCCGACCATCATGCTGTTCGACGAGCCGACGTCCGCGCTCGACCCGGAGGTCATCGGCGAGGTGCTGTCCGTCATGAAGCTGCTCGCCAAGGAGGGCATGACGATGGCCGTCGTCACGCATGAGATGGGCTTCGCCCGCGAGGTCGCGGACCGGGTCGTCTTCATGGACGAGGGCCGCATCGTGGAGCAGGCCGCTCCGGCCGATTTCTTCCGGCAGCCCGAGCAGCCGCGGGCGCGCGACTTCCTGAGCCGCGTCATCAATCATTAGGCACGATTTCCGAAAGGGGACGACAAAGATGAGAAAAAGAAGATGGCTGGGCACGGGAGCATCCCTGCTGCTGCTGGCGACGGTGGCGCTGTCGGGCTGCGGCGACAAGAACGATCCGGCATCGACGAATGCGGGAGGAGCGGCTTCTCCGGCTCCGTCAGGCGAAGGCGCCGCCGTGCAGGCGATCCAGGACCGCGGCAAGCTCGTCGTCGGCGTCAAGTTCGACACGAAGCTGTTCGGCCTGAAGGACCCGGGGAGCGGCGAGGTCGAAGGCTTCGACATCGACGTCGCGCGCGCGATCGCCAAGAAGATCCTCGGCGACGAGACGAAGCTCGAGCTCAAGGAAGTGACGAGCAAGACGCGCATCCCGATGGTCGAAAACGGCGAGATCGACCTCATCGTGGCGACGATGACGATTACCGATGATCGCAAGAAGCAGGTCGACTTCTCGGACGTGTATTTCAACGCGGGCCAGTCGCTGCTCGTCAAGAAGGGCAGCTCGATCAAGAGCATCGACGACGTGACCAAGGACACCAAGGTCATCGGCCAGAAGGGCGCGACCTCGATCAAGAACATCGAGGAGAAGGTGCCGGGCCTGCGCGTGCAGCAATACGAGAACTACCAGGAGGCGTTCACCGCGCTCAAGGCCGGCAAGGGCGAGGTGCTGACGACCGACAACGCGATCCTGTTCGGCATGAGCCAGCAGGATCCGGAGTACGTCGTCGTCGGAGGCATGTTCACCGACGAGCCGTACGGCATCGCGGCCAAGAAGGGCAATCAGGACCTCGTCGCCGCCGTCAACGAGACGCTCAAGGAGATGAAGGACAGCGGCGACTATGCTGCCCTCTATGAGCAATGGATGGGCGAGAAGCCGCCGGAGGAATAAGGCATGGACTTCTCCTTCGTCCCATCCTACTCCGGAGACTTTCTCGAGGGCTTCAAGAACACGATCTACGCCAGCCTGCTCGGGCTGGCCGGCAGTTTCGTCCTCGGCCTCGTGCTCGCGGTCATGCGCATCTCGCCGTGGAAGGCGCTGCGGGCGATCGGCACGGCGTACGTCGAGTTCTTCCGCAACATTCCGCTGCTGCTCGTCGTGTACATCTTCTACCTCGGCCTGCCGTCGCTCGGCGCTGATCTGGACGGCTTCGCCTCCGGCACGCTCGGCCTGATGGTCTACACGGCGGCCTTCATCGCCGAAGCGGTGCGCGCCGGCATCCAATCGGTGCCGACCGGGCAGATGGAGGCGGCGCGTTCGACCGGCCTCACCTACGTGCAGGCGATGCGGCTCGTCATCCTGCCGCAGGCGGTGCGGATCGTCATTCCGCCGATCACCAACCAGTTCCTCAACCTGGTCAAGAACTCGTCGATCCTCGGGGTCGTCGCGGGCTTCGACCTGATGTACTTCGCCGACAACGTCAACAGCTACACGTTCCAGACGATGGAGACCTACATGGTCGCGGCGGCCTTTTATCTGATCCTGACCGTCCCGCTGGCCTATGCGACCCACGTGCTTGAGCGCAAGCTGGCGCGGGCGGACTAGAGAGGAGGAGCCAGCATGGACTTCGCCGGCGCATTCACCCCCGACAATCTGCTCTTCCTGCTCAAAGGCTTCGGCATGACGCTCGTCGTCGCCGCCGTCGCGATCGTGCTCAGCTTCATCCTCGGCACGGCCCTCGGCCTCATCCGCTACAGCCGGATCAAAGGGCTGGGGATGCTGACGATGCTGGTCGTCGAGACGATCCGCAACCTGCCGCTGCTGCTCATCATCTTCTTCGTCAAGTTCGCCTTGCCGGAGGTCGGCATCCAGCTGTCCACGTTCTGGGCGGCGGTCGTGGCGCTGACGCTGTTCGAAGGCGCGATGATCAGCGAGATCGTGCGCAGCGGCCTGCAGTCGGTGAACAAAGGACTCGTGGAGGCGGCGCGCTCGTCGGGCCTGACCCAGGCGCAGACGCTGCGGCATGTCGTGCTGCCGATCGGGATGAGGCGCATGGTGCCCCCGCTCGTCAGCCAGTTCATCTCGCTGCTCAAGGATACGTCGCTCGCCGTCGTCATCTCCTTGCCGGAGCTGATGCACAGCGCCAACATCGTCTACGGGCACGACGTTTCGTACGTCTTCCCGGTGCTGCTGCTCGCGGCCGTGCTGTACTTCGCCGTCAACTACGGGCTCTCGCTGCTGTCCAAGCGGCTCGAGACCAACGAAGGCGCGCGCCGGCGCACGCCCGGCGCGGGCAGGCCGGCGGCCCCGGCCGCGACGGCCAAGGCGCAGGCTTGAATCGGCTGGAGCAAGGGCGCCTATTCGCGACGCTCGGGACGGAGCGGGGATATCCCCGCTTCGTCCTTTTTTGCTTGGCGCAGACGCGCCTCGGCAGCGTAGACAGCCCGGGGCAGCGGGCCTACAATGAAAAGGCCGCCCCCCCGGCGGCAGCGCCTAATTCTACCTAACAAATGAGGGAAGCCATGAGCTGGGAACTATTCGTCTGGATCGCGGCAGGCGGCTTCCTGGCGGCCTTCGTCGACTCCGTCGTAGGCGGCGGCGGGCTCGTCTCGGTGCCCGTGCTGCTGACGGCGGGACTGCCGCCGCATCTGGCGCTCGGCACGAACAAGCTGGCCGGCACGATGGGCTCGCTGACGAGCATGCTGGCGTTCCTGCGCTCGGGCAAGATCGAAGGCCGGGTCGTGTGGCGCCTGTTTCCGCTGACCGTCATCGGAGCGGCTGGCGGCACGCTGCTGCTGCAGCTTCTGCCGTCCGACTGGCTGCGCCCGCTCGTCGTCGTCCTGCTCGCGCTCATTACGATCTACACCGTATTCAAGCGCAGCTGGGGCGTCGACGGACAGGCGCGGCGAGCGTTCACGCGCCGCTCGGCAGTTCTGATCGCTTGCGCGGCTTTCGCGCTCGGCGGCTACGACGGCTTTTTCGGTCCGGGCACAGGCTCGTTCCTGATCTTCGTGTTCCTGATGGCGGGCTACGACTTCGTGCGGGCGGCGGGCAACGCCAAAGTGCTCAACTTCGGCAGCAACGTCGCCAGCCTGGCGACGTTCGCCGTGCTGCAGAGCATTGACTGGACGATCGGCCTCACGATGGGCGCCTTCATGGTGCTCGGCTCGCTCGTCGGTTCGCGGCTGGCGATCCGCCGCGGAGCCAAGTATGTCCGGCCGCTGTTCATCGCCGTCAGCGTGCTGCTGCTCCTGCGCCAAGCCTGGGAGCTGCTGCGCGGCTGAAGCGTGTCCTTCATCAATCCAACGACAAAGGGGATCGAAACGATGGCGCTTGCGCAAACGAGCTTTTTCTCCGACGTGCTCGGCTTGTCCTGTACGATGAACGTCATTCTGCCGCAGCAGACGAAGCGGCAGATCGGGCTGGAGGGCAAAGCGGCCGCAGGCCGCTTCCCGGTGCTCTATCTGCTGCATGGCTTGTCCGACGACCACTCGATCTGGCTGCGCCGCACGTCGATCGAGCGCTATGCCGCCGAGTACGGCTTGGCCGTCGTCATGCCGGCCGTGGCGCGCAGCTGCTACACGGACATGAAGGTCGGCCACCGCTACTGGACGTTCGTCAGCGAGGAGCTGCCCGAGATCGCGGGCGCGCTGTTCCCGCTGTCGGACCGGCGCGAGGACACGTTCGCCGCAGGCCTCTCCATGGGCGGCTACGGCGCGTTCAAGCTGGGGCTGTCCTGCCCGGACCGATTCGCGGCCGTCGCCAGCCTGTCGGGCGGCCTCGACATCCGCAGCCGGTTCGAGCGGGGGCAAGTCATGCCTCTGGCCGAGACCGAATCGATCTTCGGCAAGAAGGAGGAGGCCGTCGGCGGGCCGAATGACCTGTTCGCGCTGGCGGACAAGCTGGCCGGCCTTCCGGCGGAGCAGCAGCCGCTGCTGTACCAGTGCTGCGGCACGGAGGATTTCCTGTACGACGAGAATATCGCCTTCCGCGATCACGCGCGTTCGCTCGGCCTTCCGCTGACGTACGAGGAAGGACCCGGCGAGCATGAGTGGGGCTACTGGGACGCGCAGATCCGGCGGGCGCTGGAATGGCTGCCGCTGCGGAAGCTTTGATTCTCCTTGGATAAGCCAAAAAGCTGCTTCCATCGCCGGTCGGGCGGTGGAAGCAGCTTTTTTTAGGTCGCAGGATCGGTTCGCAATCGTTACAGCACGCGGCGGGCGGTCGTGTAGTTCTTGCTCCACCAGCCGGAGTTGATCGTGTCGATCGTCACGCCCGGCTTGCCGTACGTGTGGACGATCTTGCCGCCGCCGATGTACATGCCGACGTGGGAGATCGGGGAGTAGAAGAAGACGAGGTCGCCGGCCTTCAGATTGCCTTTGGAGACGTACTTTCCGACCTTCGATTGCGCTTTGGACGTGCGCGGCAGGTTGATGCCGGCTTTTTTGTACGCATATTTCATGAGGCTGGAGCAGTCGAAGTATCTCGTCGTGCTCGTGGAAGCGCCGAATTTATAAGGCTTGCCCATCTGGCCGCGCGCAGCGGAGACGATCGTCGAGGCTTTGGAAGAAATCGACGCTTCGGCTGCGGAAGCGTTGGTTGCGGGAAGCGCGACCGATCCGGTGAAGGCGATGGACAGCGCGATCGCCGCGCCGGCAAGTTTTTTCGTGAAGGAAGCTCCGAAGATGTTCGTCATGATGTCTAGTCCTCTTTTCTTGTGGATGTAAGGGATGATCGCCCTGGCCGCCTTCCGTGGTCGGCCGAGCTGCTTGCTGATCCGGTACAACCACCTTACCACATCGAATTCCTGCCAAGCCTTTCCTCTGAGATGCCGAGGTGAGCGTTGCCAAGGGATTCGCCTCTTTTGTGAGAAAAAAATGAGAATGCTCTCATGAGCGATTCGGGCTGCAACCTTTTGGTTTCGGCCTTTTTTCGGCTGCCTCCCGTTCGCAGCGATCGAGGAGAGACGGCCCGGATAGCGATTTCAAAAAGGCGCTGTCTGCCGTCTAATCGGCATACAGACGCTGGACCGCTTCCTCGAAGTCGGCCTCGTGCATGCGGGCGTCCTCAAGCTCGCCGTAGGCTTCCAGCTGGCGAAGCACGTCCATGAAGCTTCTCTGCTCCAGGCTGCATTGGACGATGAGCGTGCGCTCCTGGACGCCGATCGCGACCAGCGAGCCGGACTCCAGCTGACTCAGCTTCTGCCGCGCCGACTGCGCCTGCTCGAGCGTCCGGTAGGTCGCCTCGATCGACGCCGGCATGCCGATGCGCGAGCGCAAGCCGCCGATCGGCCCGTCGTAGCTGAGCGCGCCGTCGGTCAGCACGAGCACGCGCCCGCACAGCTGCTCGATGTCGTCCATGTCGTGGGTCGTCAGCAGGATCGTCGTACCGAGCTCTCGGTTGATGCCGCGCAGCAAGGAGCGGATGTCTCTCTTGGCGGACACGTCGAGGCCGATCGTCGGCTCGTCGAGGATGAGGATGGGAGGCTCGTGCAGCAGCGCGGCGGCCAGATCGCCCCGCATGCGCTGGCCGAGCGACAGCTTGCGGACCGGCGTATCGAGAAAGGTGGAGAGCCGCAGCAGTCCATCCAGCTCGTCCACGCGGGTCTTGCGCCGCTTCGCCTCCATGCGGTACATCGCGCCGAGCACCTCGAACGAGTCCCGCAGCGGCAGATCCCACCACAGCTGGGTGCGCTGTCCGAACAGCACGCCGAGCGTCCGCGCGGCATCGACCCGGCGGCGATGGGGATCGATGCCGCTTAGCCGCACCGAGCCGGAGCTCGGATGAAGGATGCCGGACAGCATTTTGATCGTCGTCGACTTACCGGCGCCGTTCGGGCCGATGAAGCCGGTGAACTCGCCGCTGGCGATCGTGAAGCTGACGTCGCGGACCGCTTCCTTGACGACGGTCGATCCGCCGAGCAGCGAGCGCAGTCCTTTGCGCGGACCGGGCTTTCGCAGCTTGAAGGACTTATGCAGATGAGCGGCTTCAATCATGAGAGACAAGCCTCCTTATATAGGGCGTAATGGGGGATGAAACGCGCTTGCTTCTCATGAGCCGGTGCTCTGATAGCTCCGCAGGCCCCGGCTCCACAGCCAGCCGCCGACGGCCAGCGCCGCCGCGGACGCGGCCGCGGCGAGCGCGAGCGTCCAGCCGCCGCCATCGCCCTTGATGAGATGCATCGCCGGCCAGTAATTGACAAAAGCGACGGGAAGGGCGGTCGAGAGCAGCGTCTTCAGCCACCCGGGATAGATGGACAACGGGTAACGGATGGCCGTATGCGCGGCATCCTCCGTCATGTTCTGCAGCACCTCGATCCGCGTCAGCCAGAACCCGATCGCCGCGGTCGCGAGACCGATGCCGAACAGCAGCAGCGCCCCGTTCAGGACGACCGCCAGCGTAAGCGGCAAGACGATCCACAGCTGGATCGCGCCTTCGCGCGCGAGCGCGGTCAGGCTGTAGGCCAGCAGCGATCCGCCGAGCAGCGTCTCTCCGAGGCGGACGGAGAAATTCCGCGTCATGAGCGCCAGCAGCACAGGCACGGGCCGCAGCAGCAGGCCGTCCAGATCGCCGCTGACCAGGTATTTCTCCAAGTGATGGACATCCGAGGCCAGAGAGCGGTACAGCGCCTTGGCCAGCACCAGCACGGCATAGAGGTAGGCGGACTCGGCCAGCGTCCAGCCTTGGATGGCGCCGAAGCGCGTCAGAATGACGGCAAGCATGGCAAACTCCACCGACGCGATGACGGCGGAGGCGATCGTGCCGAACCAGAAGTTGAAGCGGTACTGCATGCTGCTGCGGAAGCTGAAGCGGACCAGCAGCAGGTGCATGGCGATCAGGCCGCGCAAGGAATGGAGCTTCGTCATCCGCCCTGCACCTCCGTTCGGCGGCGCATCGCGCCGGTGGCGGCCAGGCAGAGGGCCGTCAGGATGACGCACCAGGCAAGCGAGGGCAGGACGGCCGACATGCTGTCCATGCCGAGATAGATGCGGGTCGGTATGTACTGCAGGGATGGATAGAACGACCAGCGGCTCAGCCAGGCGAGCCAGCCGGGCAGCCACTCGACAGGGATGAGGAATCCGGATAGCAGCAGCAGCAGCGCGTGGTGCACCCAGTAAAGCCACTGCGCCTCCGTCGTCCAAAGCGAGACGGCTCCGATCAGGTATTGGATGCAGAGAGCCAGGTACGCGGCGCAGAGGAGCGCGGCGAGAAATGCGGCGGCCTCGGCAGGACCTGCGGGCAGGCGGAGCGGGACGAGCAGCACGTACAGGAGGTAGATCGGCAGGCTTTTGTACAGCAGCTGGTACGCGATCGTGCCCCATTCCCGGCTCATCATGCTGTAGAACAGATGCACGGGACGGGCAAGCTCGGTCGCGATCGCGCCGGTCCGCACGAGCTGCGGCATGCCGAGCCCGAATGTCGTGAACGCCGTAGCCCACAGCAGGCACTGGTTGAGCGCGACATAGGAGACGAGTCCCTGCAGCCCGTATTCGCCGAGGTCGCGGCCATCCCCGATGCCGATCCAGATCGACAGATAAATGAAGCCGAACAAAGCGCTCGCTCCGTTATGGAGCAGATGGGAAGCTCGATACTGCAGGTTGCGGGAAAAGCTGGCGCGCGCAAGCGCAAAAAAGACCATGGGGCACCTCATTTCGCTAGGTTCATGAAGAATGATCCGGCAAAAAAGGTGAAATGCGGAAGAGAGCGGAGGGATATCCTATCATGCGGAGGAGGTGGCTGGCAACAACTTTCTTTGCGCACGCATGGACAAAAGGCGATTGGAGCACGATAGGAAACATACGGAAGGAAGGAGGAGCTTGCATGTCGCTATGGCTCGAAATTATCCTGCGCACGCTGAGCTCGGTCGTCGTTCTGTTTCTCGTGACGAAGCTGCTCGGCAAGCGGCAAATCTCCCAGCTGTCCCTGTTCGAATACATTACCGGCATCACCATCGGCAACATCGCCGGGTACATCTCCCTTGACACCGATACGCAGTGGTACCTCGGCTTCGTCGCGATCGGCACGTGGACGATCGTGTCGGTCGGCATCGAGTTCTGGACGCTCAAGAGTCGCTGGGTCCGCGGCATCGCCGATGGACAGGGGACGGTGCTCATCAAGAACGGCTCTATCCTGGAGACGAACCTGTTCAAGGAACGGATTACGCTCGACGAGCTGCTGGAGCAGCTGCGCAAGAAGAGCGTGTTCAAGGTAGCGGAGGTCGAGTTCGCCGTCATGGAGAAGAGCGGGGAGATCAATGTGCTGCTGAAAAAGGAGAACCAGCCGCTCACGCCTGCCATGCTCGGCTGGAAAATGGGCAAGGAGATGGAGCCGCAAACCGTCATGATGGATGGGGAGGTGCTGCAGGAGCCGCTGCGCAGCACCGGCAAGGACGAAGAGTGGCTGCGGCATGAGCTGGCCAAGCTCAAGGTGACGCCGGAGCGCGTCTTTCTCGCCCAGATCGACGATCAAGGCCAGCTTGACGTGCAGACGGGATCGCAGGACGGCTCGCTCGCACCGGCGAAGCCGACCGCGCGCCAGCAGCTGCTGCAGACGCTGCAGCAATGCGAGTCGGACCTCGAACAGTTCGGACGGTTCGCCCGCAACGAAGAAGAGCGGGAGGCGCTTCTCTCCTGCTCGCGCCAGCTGAAGCAAGTGATCCGCCAGGCGCAGCCGGAGCTGAAGTGACCTCCCGCTCGGAAAGCTTCTATATAATAAGAAGAAAAGGAACGGCTGGCAATCAGCGGGCTCCCTTTTCTCCTCGAGCCAGGCCCGGGTTGCCGAAGTTGCCGCTGTTCGGATTGCTGCCGGCATGGCCGCTCTGCGAGACGGATTTGCCCTCGACGCCCTTGCCCTTCGCGGCTCGCTCCTTGATGAGGTTGAGCGGCACGGGCATGGCCGATCCGCCGGCGAAATGCTTCTGCACGAGCACGTTGAACGGCTCGATGTAGCGGTTCAGATCGCGTCCGCCCCAGGACTCGCGCGCATATTCGACGAATTGGTTGACGACGTCGCGGTTGGCGGTGACGTGGACCTCCTGGACGGACGGCGCCAGCTTGCGGACGCGGATGGCGATCGTCTGCTTCAGCTTGGAGGAGAGCTCGTTGTGATCGTTGACCGAAAAATAGGAATTGTAAGGCGTGACGAGCTGGCGGTTGCTCCACGTGTCGCTGCCGGTCTTGTTGTCGTAGACGCCTTCCATCCAGCCTCCGTTGTCCTGCTCGCGCATGATCTTGCTGCCGCTCTTGACGGGATGGGTCGCCGTCCAGTCAAGCACGATGCCGACGTAGGCGTTGCGGTCCGTCAGCATGACGATGCCTTGGGCGACGCCGTTCAGGCCGGTCACCTCGCGCGACAGATGCGCGCTGTATTCCATGAAGCGGTTGTCGTGCTGGTTGGCGCTGGATCCGGAATTGCCGTACATCCGGCTGCCGTATGCTTTCGGATCGTTCTTTTGTCGGGTGCCGTAGTTCTGGTCGCTGTCCTGGACGAGCTGCTTGTAGCCGCAGCCCGAGGCGGCGATCGTCAGGGCGAGCAAGGTATGGATCAGGGCGGTCTTGCGCGGGATTGGCATCAGTCATCAGGCCTCCTTCAGAGTATCGAGCCATGCCGTTAGGGTTCGCCCTGGAGCCTCAAATATGCGTCTTCGGAAGCATACATAAATGCCCACGGCTTTGGTTAAAAATGATAAGGAGCAAGAGGGGAAATTCGTCTGATATGCCTTCCGAAACGGCGCTAAAAGGCTTTTTGACAGCTTTGAGAACAATTTGTGAACTCTCTGTGGAACATTGACAATTAAGGGCTTCAACTTTATATTTAATAAAGTAATTGACATGCAGGAGTTGCCATTTTACAGCTGTGCATGAAGCATTTGCCGCAAGCCGTACATAAGGAAGAGAAAGCGTTTAACCGGCAAGGGCCGGCGAGTTTTCCAACTTCTAAATTGATTCCGTAAACGGATAGCTGCCCTCCGGCGGTTCTCCGTTTTTGCTTGGGCAAATGGCGAAAATGTCAAAAGTGGGGTTGATGAATGATGAAAAGGTGGCACCTTGCACGACGTCTCCTGCCGCTGCTCGCAGGGATGGCCTTGCTCTTATCCGCTTGCGGACGAGAGGATTTGTCCACTCTAAATCCGCAAGGTCCGGTGGCGGAAGCGCAATTTGGATTGATGAAGCTGTCCATTCTGATCATGGTGCTCGTCGTCATCGTCGTATTCGCGCTGGCGTTCTACGTCATCGTCAAATTCCGTCGGCGTCCGAACGACAAGATCCCCGTGCAGGTGGAAGGCAACCACAAGCTGGAGATCATCTGGACGGTCATTCCGATCGTACTGCTGCTCATCCTCGGCGTGCCGACCGTCAAGCATGTGTTCGGCTTGGCCAAGGACTACTCGAAAGATCCCAATGCGGTTCAGGTCATCGTAACCGCTCATCAATACTGGTGGGAATTTGAATACCCTCAATACGGAATCAAGACTTCCCAGGAGCTGATGATTCCGACGGGCAAGACGATCTCGGTGCAGACGAAATCCGCCGACGTCATCCACTCGTTCTGGATTCCGGCGCTCGCGGGCAAGATCGACACGAACCCGGGCGCGAACGTCAACAAGATGTTCTTCAGCGCCGACAATGACGGCGTCTACCTCGGCAAGTGCGCCGAGCTGTGCGGACCTTCCCATGCTTTGATGGACTTCAAGGTCAAGTCCGTCAACGAAGGCGCGTTCGACCGCTGGGTAGCGGCGATGAAGGAGCCGGGCAAGCTGCCGGCCGATCCGGCGATCGCCGAAGTGTTCGAGAAGCAGTGCCTCACCTGCCATGCCGTAGGCGACAAAGGGCTTCAGCTGTATCCGAACCTGACGGGCATAGGCGACAAGGAAACGGTCGCCGGCATCCTCGTCAACACGGACGATCCCAAATACAAGAACGAAGGCTCGACTTATGACAACTTGAAGCGTTGGATCGAGGATCCGCAAGCGGTTAAGCCAGGCAACTCCATGCCGAAGGTTGACCTGACTCCGGAACAGATCGAGGGCATCTCCAAGTATCTGTCGGAATACAAGCTGAACGTGGAGCAATAACCTATCGGTAATGAAGGGGGTACCAGCCTTGGCTCATGCACATCCGGTCAAGCGTTATACCGGTCTTATGGACTGGCTTACGACTGTTGACCACAAAAAAATCGGCATCCTTTACCTGATTGCCGGTGGATTCTTCTTCCTGATCGGCGGCCTCGAGGCGCTGCTGATCCGGGTCCAGCTCTGGAAGCCGCTCAACGACTTCGTCGGAGCGGATACATACAACGAGCTGCTGACGATGCACGGCACGACGATGATCTTCCTCGCGGCGATGCCGATCATCTTCGCGATGATGAACGCCATCGTCCCGCTGCAGATCGGGGCGCGCGACGTCGCGTTCCCGTTCGTCAACGCGCTCGGCTTCTGGACCTTCCTGTTCGGCGGCCTGCTGCTCAACCTGAGCTGGATCGCCCAAGCGGTGCCGGACGCCGGATGGACGTCCTACCTGCCGCTGGCGAGCCCGACCTACAGCACGGGCAAAGGCGTCGACTACTATGTGCTCGGCCTGCAGATCGCCGGTATCGGCACGCTGGTCGGCGGCATCAACTTCCTTGTCACGATCATCAACATGCGCGCACCGGGCATGAGCTTTATGCGCATGCCGATGTTCACCTGGACGGCCTTCATCACGTCGGCACTGATCCTGTTCGCCTTCCCGGCTCTGACGGTCGGCCTGGTCGCGCTCATGTTCGACCGCCTGTTCTCCGCCAACTTCTTCGAAGTCAGCGGCGGCGGCAACACCGTCCTATGGGAGCATATCTTCTGGATTTTCGGTCACCCTGAGGTTTATATCCTGATCCTTCCGGCCTTCGGCATCATCTCCGAGGTCATCAGCACCTTCTCGCGCAAGCGCCTGTTCGGCTACAGCTCGATGGTGTTCGCGACCGTGCTGATCGGCTTCCTCGGCTTCATGGTCTGGGCGCATCATATGTTCACCGTCGGCCTCGGTCCGGTGGCGAACGCGCTGTTCTCCATCGCGACGATGCTGATCGCCGTTCCGACCGGCATCAAGATCTTCAACTGGATCTTCACGATGTGGGGCGGCTCGATCAAGTTCACGGCGGCCAACCTGTTCGCGGTCGGCTTCGTGCCTACGTTCGTCATGGGCGGCGTCACCGGCGTCATGCTGGCGGCAGCGCCGGCGGACTTCCAGTATCACGACAGCTATTTCGTCGTCGCGCACTTCCATTACGTCATCGTCGGCGGCCTCGTCCTCGGCCTGTTCTCCGGCCTGCACTACTGGTGGCCCAAAATGTTCGGCCGCATGCTGAACGAAGGCTTGGCTAAGCTGACGTTCTGGACGTTCTTCATCGGCTTCCACCTGACGTTCTTCGTCCAGCATTTCCTCGGCCTGCTCGGCATGCCGCGCCGCGTCTGGACGTATCTGGACGGACTGGGCTTCAATACGATGAACCTCATCAGCACGATCGGCGCCTTCTTGATGGGCGTCGGCACGATTCTCTTCATCATCAACATCATCGTCACGGCCGCCAAGCCGAAGACGGCAGGCAATGACCCGTGGGAAGACGGACGCACGCTCGAGTGGTCCATTTCTTCCCCGGCTCCGGAGTACAACTTTGCGCAGACTCCGCTCGTCCGCGGCTACGACGCGCTTTGGAAAGAAAAAATGGAAGGCAACGAGGGCATGACGCCGGCCGAGCCGATCGGACCGATCCATATGCCGTCCCCGTCGATTCTGCCGTTCCTGATGTCGTTTGGACTGTTCATCGCCGGCTTCGGCTTCATGTACGCCGAGAACGAATGGACCGGCATCCTCCATGATCTGTTCGCCACCCATGCGGTAGCGGGAGCGGGCCTGCTGATTACGCTGGGCTGCATGGTCGTCCGTTCCCTCAAGGATGACCACGGCTTCCACATCGAGCCGGAAGAAATTACGGGCAAGGAGGTTAAGGCATGAGCGCACATTCGCATCTAGACGGCCAGCTGCCTCATGAGCCGGAACGGGCGACCCTAGAAGGACGCAACAAGGTCCTCGGATTCTGGCTGTTCCTTGGGGGCGAGACCGTGCTCTTCGGCACCCTCTTCTCCGCCTTCCTGGCACTTCGCGACCAAGTCGGCGACGGCAACCCGACCAGCCAGGAGCTGTTCAAGCTTTCGATCGTCGCCATCGCGACGGTGCTGCTGCTGACCTCCTCCCTGACGAGCGTGTTCGCGATCCAGGCGATGCACCGCAACCAGGTGAAGGCCATGCAGCTGTGGCTGATCGTCACGGTCATCCTCGGCGTCGGCTTCCTCGGTCTGGAGATCTACGAGTTCGTCGAGTATGCCCACGAAGGGCATAGGTTCAGCACGAGCGCCTTCAGCTCGTCGTTCTACACGCTGGTCGGATTCCACGGAGCGCACGTCTTGTTCGGCATCGTCTGGATCTCGCTCCTGATTTTCCAAGTCGCCCGCAAAGGCCTGACGGTCGTGACGGCTCCTAAAGTGTATGTAGCCGGCATGTACTGGCACTTCATCGACGTCGTATGGGTGTTCATCTTCACCGTCGTTTATCTGATGGGAAAGGTGGGGTAACGAATGGCAGCCAATCATACGACCCATTCCGAAGAACCCGCCAAGCGGCACAAGCACGAAGGTCCGCGCAAGCATATCGTCGCGTATCTTTTCTCGGTGCTGCTGACGCTCGTCGCCTTCGCGACGGTCATCGGCGGCGAGATCAACACTTCCTTCACCTATATCCTGCTGCTGGTGATGGCCGTTCTTCAGGTCATCATCCAGATGGGATTCTGGATGCACATGAAGGACCGGGGACATCTGTTTCCGATCGTCGGCATCCTCAGCGGCGTGTTCGTCGTGTTTACGATTGTCATCATGGCGGAATACTGGACTTGGTGGTAAGCCGCGCATGAAAGATCCAAGAGGAGCGTCTGCCTGCAGACGCTCCTCTTTTTCTTTTTTTTGACGGGCATGACAGCGTTCGCAATATTGCCCTTTGCCTTGGCTGTCCGCTTCCGGTAAAGTAAGCTTGAAGGAGATGACTCGTTATGCTAGGACTCGAATATTTCAGCTTTAAGGCGCTATGGAGCCCTTGGCTGCTGTTCATTATGCTGGCCATGCTGATCGGCTACTTCTATCTGATCGGACCGTGGAGGCAAAAGTATCATCCGCTTGAGGAACGTCCCGGCTTCTGGAATCAAGTCATGGCCGTATCCGGCCTCGTGCTGCTCTATCTCGCGCAGGGAGGACCGCTCAACCTGCTCGGGCATATGATGTTTTCCTTCCATATGGGCAACATGTCGATCAGCTATCTGATCGCGCCGCCGCTCATCATCATGGGCATCCCGGCCTACATATGGCGCTCGGCGTTCGGCGCTCCGTTCTGGAGGCGGCTGAGCCCGATCATGAATCCGATCTTCTCGCTGCTGCTGTTCAACGTCCTGTTCTCGCTGTACCATCTGCCCGACATCCATGACTATGTGATGACGCGATACTGGCTGCATGAAGCGTACTATCTAGCGCTGTTCATCGCCGCCATGATCATGTGGTGGCAGATTACTTGTCCGGTGCCGGAATGGAACCGGCTCAACGGCCTCCGCAAGATGGCGTACGTCTTCGCCAGCGGCGTGCTGCTGACGCCAGCCTGCGCGCTCATCATCTTCGCCGAAGAATCGATGTATGGCGTGTACAACGACCCGCTCGTCTGGGCGCAGGCGATGAGCTTCTGCGTATCCGGAGACACGAAGTGGCTGCTGGACCAGTTCCAGGGCCCGATGTTCTTCAATCTGATGAGCGCCAAGGAAGACCAGCAGCTCGGCGGCATCCTGATGAAGCTCGTGCAGGAAATCATGTACGGCTGCATCCTTGGCTTCATTTTCGCCCAGTGGTACCGTCACGAGAACGCCGACAACGACAGCGATCTGCGAAGCGCCGATCCGGCTTAACCGGACGGCTCTCGCCCTTACCTACGAAGCGGAGGAATCAGCTTGGATCTGTACATGTTATTTCCGACCATCAGCACGTTCTTCATCGTCGTCAGCGCCATCCTTGTCGCCATCGGCTGGAACCTGGCGATCAAGCGCCGGCTGGAAGCCCACAAGAAAATGATGATCGCCGGCGCCATCGCCGCGATCCTGTTCTTCATCATCTATTCGTCCCGCACGCTGCTCGTGGGCAATACGGACTGGGGCGGCCCGGACAGCCTGGCGCCGTACTACTACGTGTTCTTGATCTTCCATATCATTCTGGCGACGGTCGCCGCCGTATTCGGCATCACGACGCTCGTGCTCGGCTTCAAGGAGAAGTACGCCAGGCACCGCCGGCTCGGCCGCGTCACCTCGGTCATCTGGTTCATCACCGCGATCACCGGCGTCGCCGTCTACGTCATGCTGTACATCCTGTATCCAGGCGGGCATACGAAGCCGGTATTCGACATCCTGTTCCGGCTGTAAGGAGCGTGGCTCATGGCGACCATTCATGATGTCGCGGCCCGCGCCGGCGTGTCCGTGACGACCGTATCCCGGGTCATGAACGACCGCGGCTGCAACAGCGAGGCGACGAGGAGCAAGGCGCGCCGAGCCTGCCGCATCCTATAATGCGCCTATCAAGGGTGATGGCCGAGCATCGGAGGCATGGAGAGGAGAGGCGATACATGAGTCGCGTGTTCACCATCGGAGAGGCGCTGATCGACTGGATTCCCGAGCAGAAGGGAGTCGGGCTGAAGGAGGTGACGGCCTTCTCGAAAGCGGCTGGCGGAGCTCCCGCCAACGTCGCCTGCGCGGTCGCCCGCCTCGGAGGCTCCAGCGCCTTCATCGGCAAGCTTGGCGAGGATGCGTTCGGCGACTTCCTCGTGGAGACGATGGATGAGGTCGGCGTCGACACCACGCGCGTGCTGCGCACGGGCGAAGCGAATACCGCCATGGCCTTCGTCAGCCTCAAGGAAGACGGCAACCGCGAATTCAGCTTTTACCGGAGCCCGAGCGCGGACATGCTGCTGCGTCCGGAGGAGATCGGCGACTGGTTCGCGGCAGGGGACGTGCTCCATTTTTGCTCGGTCGATCTCATCGACGCGCCGGTCAAGGAGGCGCATCGGGCGGCCATCGCCAAGTGCCGCGAGGCGGGAGGGATCGTCAGCTTCGATCCGAACGTGCGGCTGCCGCTCTGGCCGTCGCCGGAGGCGTGCCGCCGGGCGATCCTGGAGTTCCTGCCGCTGGCTCGGATCGTGAAAATCAGCGACGAGGAGCTGGCGTTCATCACGGGCATCGAGGACGAGGAGGAGGCGCTGAGCTCGCTGCTGACCGGCGAAGTCGAGCATGTCGTCTACACGCGCGGTCCGGCGGGCGCGACTTGGCTGAGCCGCGGCTTCCGCGCGGACGTGCTTGGCCATGCCGTGAAGGCGGTCGATACGACGGGGGCAGGCGACTCGTTCATCGGCGCGCTGCTGTACGGCATCCATCGCCGGCCGGACTTCCGCGCCGGCATCGACGAGCGCGCGGCGCGCGAGCTGCTCGCCTACGCCAATGCGGCGGCGGCGGTCACGACGACGCGGCCTGGCGCGATCGCGGCGCTCCCGAGGCCGCACGAGGTCGAGGACATGCTGGCGGGAAGCCGCTGAGCGCGGCTCGAAGAAGGAGATTGGGGCGCCCGCCGCAGGATGGCGGGCGCCCTTCATTTTCCATAGCCGCCGGCCGATAGGAGTCAGATGGACTACATCGCGATACAAGGAGATGGAAAACGGTGATCGCTTTATCCGCAGCAAGACAGAAGCAGCTGGACTACATCGGGCTCAAGGACGAGGATCTGCAGCTCCTACGCGGGGCGGCTCCCGTCTTCGAAGCGGCAGCCGAAGGGATCGTGCAGGCGCTGTACGAGCAGATCGAGCGCCAGCCGGAGCTGAAGGCGCTGATCGAGCGCCACAGCACGCTGGATCGGCTCAAGGAGACGCAGAGGCGCTACTTCCTGTCGATGACGGCGGGCACGATCGATGAACGCTACTTCGAGGAGCGGCTGAAGATCGGAGCCATCCACTCCCGGATCGGACTGACGAGCCAGTGGTATCTGGGCACGTACATGATCTATCTGGACCTTGCTTCCGCTCATCTGGCGGCTGCGCTGCCCGATCGCTGGAGGATGGTGCTGCATGCGCTGTCCAAGATGTTCAACCTCGACTCGCAGCTCGTGCTGGAGGCGTACGAGCGGGACGAGAAGGCGAAGCTGCAGCGCATCAGCGACAGCCAGAGCGACATCCTGACCGGCGTCAGCGCGGCCGTGCAGGAGCTGGCCGCCGGCATGGAGCAGGTCGGCCGCAGCGCCGATACGGTCGGCCGCCTCGCGGTGCGGACCGCCGAATCCCAGGAGCAGACGATGGCGCAGCTGGACCTGCTCGGCGAGCAGATCGAGGGCATCGAGTCGATGGGCTCGATCATGAACGGCATCTCCGAGCAGACCCATCTGCTCGGGCTGAACGCTGCCATCGAGGCGGCCCGTGCCGGCGACGCCGGACGCGGCTTCGAGGTCGTCGCCGGCGAGGTCCGCAAGCTCGCTCGGCACTCCAAGGAGTCGCTCGATCTCATCCGGGACAAGGTCGAGTCGATCACGGCCGCGCTCTCCCGCGTGCAGGCGCTGTCCGCCGAAACGTCGGGAGCGGCGCAGGAGCAGGCGGAGAGCTCCGCGGAGCTGGGCTTGTTCATCGGCATGATCGAAAAGGTGTCGAAGGAGCTGGAGAGGCTCAAGGAAGAGGCCGAGGCGGCCGAGCCGCTCTAAGCAAGACAAGCAAGACAAGCAAGACGAGCATGTCTAGCCTGCGAAGCGCTTGCCATGCGGCAGCCCGCATCGACCCCGCCGGGAAGGCAGGGAAGAGGCGGGCTTTTTCTCTGTTCCTGCCTATTGACAGAAGCAGGAAATGCTGTGTATAGTGTATATAAAGATATACACATTAAATACACTTGATCGACGAAAAGCCGCAACGCGGCCGGAACGCATAGGGGGCATGTCATGAGCACGTGGAAAGGGGCCGTCAGGCTGGCCCGATACGAATGGAGCCTGGCCGGGCACGGGTCCTGGCTCAACTTGATCCTGGTGCTGTACTTCGCGCTCACGACCTTTCCGCTGCTCGGCGACCTGACCGAGCCGCAGGCGCCGGAAGGCGGCTGGTACTCAGGCGGCGCGGCCAATTTCATCATGCTGGCGCTTCTGCCCTGCTTCGGGTTCTTCCTCAACCGGGCGACGCTCGGCGGATGGCGGCTGAATTACATGTCCGGCAAGCTCGCCGCATGGAGGCAGCTGCCGATCACCGGCAGCCAGATCGCGGCCGGACGGCTGCTGACGATGCTGACGCTGCTCGTGCCGTCGCTGCTCCTGCTGATGGCCCTTCAATACGCGATGGTGCTGAGGCATGAGATCGATCCGGGAGGCATGGCGCTGTACGCGCTGTTCTGGATCGGGTACGCGGCGGCGGGAGGGAGCCTGTACGCCTGGTTGGAGATCGTGATGGACGGCAAGCTCTACCTGCTCTTCTGCTCCATCGTCACGGCCGTGCTCATCGTCGTCGGATCGATCCTCTCCGCAAGCGGCTTCGAGATCATGCGCTGGACGCTGGAGCAGGCCGCGGCCGGCCGCTGGCTGCCGATGCTGGCGACGGCAGCCGCGGGTGCGGCGGTCACGATCGCGGTCCACCGGCTGATAGCGCGCTCGCTCGGGAGGCGGAGCTTCCACGCCTAAGGCGATCATGAACGAAACGAGGTGCGGCCGTGCGGCTTCCCATCCAAATTAACGAAAACAGCGCGGAACCGCTGTATCATCAGATCGAATCGCAGCTGCGGGCGCTCATCGTCAGCGGGCAGCTGACCGAGAATACGCTGCTGCCGTCCAATCGGGAGCTGGCCCAGTCGCTCGGCTGCAGCCTCATTACGATCCGGCGGGTGTATCAGGATCTCGAGGCCGAGGGGCTGCTGCGCTCCCGCCAGGGCAGCGGCACCTTCGTCGCCAAGGTCGACGCCGAGGCCGGCACGAGGCAGCTGCGGCAAGCGGCCGAGGAAGCGATCCGCGCGGCCGTCGATGCCGGCCGGGCGGCCGGGCTGAAGCGCGCGGAGCTCGAGAGGCTGTTCGCCGATGAGCTGGACCGGCGCTGCGGACAGGAAGCAGGGGACAGGGAAGAACCATCTTGACGGAGAAGGGGGAGATCGGGCATGCGGGAGATGAGATCAGACGCCCAAGCGGCTGAGCTGGAACCGGCGGAAGCCGCGGTATCGCTGGCAGGGGCGGTCCAGCTGCGCAAGGCGTTCCGGCTCGGGCCGCTGAACCTGGAGGCGCCGGTCGGCTGCGTCACCGCGATCGTCGGCCCGAACGGCAGCGGTAAGAGCTCGACATTCCGGCTGCTGCTCGGCTTGACGGCGGCGGATCAAGGGGAGGTGCGCCTGCTCGGACAGAGCGTCGGCCACGGCGATGACGATACGGAGCTCAAGCGGCGGATCGCCTATGTGCCGGAAGAGGACAGCAAGATCGAAGCCTCGCTCCGAGGCACGAGCCAGGCGGAGTTCATCTCCGCCTGGTACCCGGCTTGGAACCAGGGCGAGTTCGAGCGGCTGCTGCGGGAATTCGAGGTGGAGCCGTCCAAGCGGCTCGGCAAGATGTCCAAGGGCATGCGGCGCAAGTTCGAGCTGGCGCTGGCGCTTGCCCGCGAGCCGGAGCTGCTGCTGCTCGACGAGCCGTCCTCGGGACTCGATCCGCTGTCCTGGCGCAAGCTGGTCGGGGAGCTGCACCGCTACATGGAGCGGGGGCGGCATACGATCCTGATGGCGACGCATATTCTGGACGAGGTCAAGCGGCTGGCCGATTACATCGCGATCATGGCGGACGGGCGAATCATCGGCGTGTACGAGAAGGATGAGCTACTCTCCTCCTGGCATCAGTTCTATGTCGGACCGGGACTGGGAGGCGCGCTCCTGGAGCCGGAGATCGCCGATCTGCCGGGACTTGTCCAGGCGGAGGAGTCGGGAGGCGGCACGTGCCGCGTCGTGACGAGCCGCGCCTGGGAAGCCGAAGGATGGTGCCGGGAGCGCGAGCTGCCGATTACCGGCCAGCGGGCGCTTGAGCTCGACGAGATCATGGAGCAGCTGATCCGGCAGACGAGATGATGTTTACCACGAATGGGGGAATGGCAACGATGAAACCGCTTGTAGTCGATCAAGTCATCAAGCAGTACGGAGACAAGACCGCCGTGAACGGCATCAGCCTGGAGGTGGACCGCGGGGAAATCTATGGCTTGCTCGGAGCGAACGGCGCCGGCAAGACGACGACGATGCGCATGGTGCTCGGGCTGATCTTTCCAGACGAAGGACGCATCCTGTACGACGGCAAGCCATACTCCAAGGAGCAGCTGCGCCGCATCGGCTATCTGCCGGAGGAGCGGGGCCTCTATCCGAAGGTCAAAGTGAGCGATCAGCTCGTCTACCTCGCCCGCCTCAAGGGCATGTCCGCGTCCGATGCCGACAAGAGCCTCAAGCAGTGGCTGGAGCGCTTCGGCGTGCCGGAGTACTACGGCAAGCGGGTGGAGGAGCTGTCCAAGGGCAATCAGCAGAAGATCCAGTTCATCGCGACGATCATCCATCAGCCACAGCTGCTCATCCTCGACGAGGCGTTCAGCGGCCTCGACCCGGTCAACGTCGAACTGCTCAAGGCGACGGTCAAGGAGCTGCGCGACAACGGCTCGACGATCCTGTTCTCGACGCACCGGATGGAGCATGTCGAGGAGCTGTGCCGCCAGATCACGATCCTGCGGTACGGCAACGAGGTGCTCAAGGGCAGCCTCAAGGAGATCAAGGGACGCTTCCCTCGGGAAAAGGTGCGGCTCGCCGCAGACGGCGACATCGCCGGCCTGGAGCAGCTGCCGGGCGTGCTCGGCGTGAAGGCGCTCGAGCAGGGAGGCTGGGAGATCCGGATCGCCGACGAGGCGTCCGGCAGGGGCATCTTGCGCCATGCGATGGCGCAGGCGGAAGTGAGCCGGTTCGAGATCCTTGAGCCGACGCTCAACGAAATCTTCATCAAGACGGTAGGTGAGACGCATGAATGATTTCCTGAACGTAACCGGATTCACGTTCCGCAACAAGACGAAGGGCAAGGCTTTCCTCGTCACGACGATCATCCTGGTCGCGATCCTCTCGCTCGTCATCAACCTGCCGTACCTCATCTCCTTGTTCAAAGGAGAAGGAGGCTCCAGCGTCAAGCAGGTCGGCTACGCCTCCGTCCAGGCCGAAGCGGCGGAAAGCCGCGTCACGCCGACGCTCGTCGGGCGCTGGCTGGAGGAATACTTCGCCTCCCAGCCGGAAGAAGGACGCAGCCTGGCCATGGTGCCGATCGACGCCTCCGGCGATGCGGCCGCGGATGAAGCCGCGCTGAAGGCTGCGATCGCGGACGGCCGCATCGACGGCTATATCCAGCTTCAGCCCAATGCGGACAGCGGCTTCTACGACGCCGTCTACAAGTCCGAGAAGATGATGGACGGCTCGGCGGCCGACGAGCTGCGGGCCGGACTGCAGCTCGTCAAGGCGAACGCGGCCGGGCTGACGCCGGAGCAGAAGCTGCTGCTGTACTCGCCGGTCGACGTCAAGCCGATCCAGATCAATGCCGGCTCCGGCGAGGAGGACGGACGCTCCGCCGCCCAGCAGGGCGTCAATATGGGGCTCGTCTATGCGATGCTGTTCCTGCTGTTCATGTCGATCATGTCCACGGGCCAGATCATCGCCAGCGAGGTGACGACCGAGAAGAGCTCGCGCATCATGGAGGTGCTCATCACGAGCGTCTCGCCGCTGAACAGCATGTTCGGCAAGATCTTCGGCATGTTCCTCGTCGGCCTGCTGCAGATCGCCATCTACGTGCTGACCGTCTTCGTCAACGTGAGCCTGCCGACGAACAAGGAAGCGCTCGGGAACATGAACATCCATCTGTCCGAGGTCAGTCCCGACCTGCTGATCGTGGCGCTGCTGTTCTATCTGACCGGCTACTTCCTGTATGCGACGCTGTATGCGGCCGTCGGCTCGCTCGTCAGCCGCACCGAGGATCTCGGACAGGCGGTCATGCCGCTGACGTTCCTGTCGATCGGGGGCTTCTATCTCGGCATGTTCAACCTGGCGGCGCCGGACAGCATGCTGGTCAAGATCACCTCGTTCATCCCGTTCTTCTCGCCGTACGTCATGGTGCTGCGCTCCGGCGTCGGCAGCGTCGAGTACTGGGAGATCGGCGTCTCGCTGCTCATCATGCTCGTCAGCATCTACGTCTTCGGCTGGCTGTCGGCCAAGATCTACCGCACCGGCGTGCTGCTCTACGGCAAGCGCCCAAGCCTCAAGGAGCTGCGCAAGGCCATGAAGGCTTATAAAATCTGACAGCAGGAGGAATTTCCACCATGGAGCTTGAATCCTTTCTCGAGCAGCTTCAAGACTCAAATCCTTTCTTTCAGTTCTTCGGCGTCATGCTCGTCGCGATGATCCCGTTCCTGGAGGGCTACTTCGCGGTCCCGCTAGGGATCGCCGTAGGGTTCTCGCCGCTGCTGACGATCAGCGCCGCCATCGTCGGCAACTGGTTGTCCGTCATGGCGGTCATCCTGGCCAGCGATCGGTTCCGCCAGTGGATGCAGGGGCGGGGCAAGTCGCAGAAGGCGCAGGAAAAAGAAAACAAGCGCTGGCAGAAGGGCCAGAAAATGTTTCATAAGTATGGGGTGCCTGGAGTATCCCTGCTCGGCCCCCTGCTGATCGGCGACCATCTCGCCGCGCTGATCTGCATCGCCTCCGGCGCGCCCAAGCGCTCCGTGGTGCTGTGGCAGACGATCGCCATCGTCGTATGGGCGGTCGGCACCGGCATCCTCGTCCTGCTTGGACTGAGCGCCATCAACGCTTGAGGCTTGACCGAACCCCATCCTTCATTCGGACAGGAGAGATATCCATGAACAAAATCGTTCCTCTCGCTACGCTCGTCCTCATTATCGCCAGCGTACTCGTCCATCGTCTCGGCACGCCCCTCAACGACTTCTGGCAGGGCTTGATTACCGGAGTGGCCGTCATGGGACTGATCTACAGCATCTACAGCCTATCGACGCAGATTCGGAAGAAATCCGCGGGCGCTTGAGGCGCATTCCGCATCGCGCAGCATGGTAAACGTACGGCCGGCATCCCGCTCCATGCGGGATGCTTTTTCGTCTGCTCCCCTCGTCGGGCGGAGTCCGAAACGTCGACGTCAACGGTCCGAAAAAAAGGAAAATGGCGGGCGGCTGATCCGATATAATGGGAGATGCGGCCCCCACATCAGGCCGAACGCCAACTGATCGAGAGGGAGGCAGGCTAGCTGAATGAATTCCTGCTGAAGCAAGATTGATCCGTGCCTGCTTTTTGAATCCGCTTTATAATGAAGGCGAGAGCGAAGGAGAAAGGCGGGAGGGCATGGAGCGAGGAGCGGCAAGGACCATCGAAAGCCTGGGAAAGGGAGCGGAGGGCATCGCCCTGACGTTCGACGACGGGCCGGACCCGGATTACACGCCGAAGGTGCTGGAGCTGCTGGCGCGGCATGGAGCGAGGGCGACGTTTTTCCTGCTCGGCATGCGGGCGGCGGAGCAGCCGGAGCTGGCGGCGCGCATCGCGGCCGAAGGCCATGAGATCGGCAACCATACGTGGCATCATCCCGACCTGACGGCCGAGTCCGAAGAGACGGCCCGGCGCGAGATCGGACAAGCCCAGCAGCTGCTGGAGCGTCTGACCGGGCGCGCTCCCGCTTTGTTCCGCAGCCCATACGGCACGTTCGACGACCGCCTGCTCAGGCTGGCCGAGGAGCTCGGACTCGGCTTCTGCCTCTGGTCGGTCGACACCGAGGACTGGCGGCTGCCCGGCGCCGACGCGCTGGCGGAGCGGATCTCGGGCGCCAGGCCGGGCGACATCGTACTCCTGCATGACGCGGGCGGCGACCGCCGCCAGACGCTGGAGGCGCTGGAGCGCGCGCTGCCGGAGCTGGCGGCGAGCTATCGGCTGGACACGGTGAGCTCGCTGCTGCGCGGCGATCCAGGTTGATGAGCGCTTGAAAAAGCCCGAGCAAGCGGATGCCGGACAGATGCCGGATTCCGCTTGCTCGGGCTTTCTTTACTCTTCGCCTTGCTGCGATGCGGCCGCGATGCTTCGTTCCACGAACTCCAGCACCTCGCTGGATACCGGATACAGTCCCGTCTCCTCGGCAGGCCGCTTCCTCACTTCCCAGAACTTGTCCATCAGCTCCTCATCTCCGCCGAACGTTTCGTGCGACAGCTTCATGAGCTCGCTGGCGATGCGGCAGCCTTCCTCGGATTCCGGGGGAATGGACTGCCGCACGCACCATTCGATCCGGCGAAGCAGCGAAACATAATGCTGGGTAGCCGAGTCGCCGCGGCTGAGGCTTGGAAGCGCTTGTTGCAGGAACGCGCTCTCCTCCTCGCCGAAGTAGTCGATCCATTGCCTGGACTTCGGCTGGATGGTCCGGATCAGATGGGACACCCGGTCCCAAGAAAGCTCGCCTTCCAAGTCGATCATATGGATGAGGGAGGTCGTATTCTCGATGCTGCCTTGCAGAGCCGCGAGCTGCTCCTGAAGATGGTTATGATGGGCGATCAAGATATGGCGGAAAGAAAGCTTGTCCATGACCTGCCGAATCTCGTCGAGCGGCAGCGAGAGCGATTTGAGCATCGTGATCTTTTCCAGCGTGAACAAATCTTCCTCGGAATAGTGCCTGCGGCCGTTCCCATCCTTGTCGCTCGGCGTCAACAAGCCGATTTGGTCATAATAGCGCAGCGTCCGGACGGAGATGTCCCGCTGCTTGGATACTTGTCCTGTCGTCCATTTCGTCATTATGGCCTGCCTCCTGAAAAAAAGCTTGCAGGTGACGTTGCGTCACCATTTATCCTGAACCAAGGATATCACATAGCTTGGAGGGATTGAGGATGACAGCAGCAACACATTGGAAAAAGAGCGATCCTTGGACTTGGCGCGAGTTCGCAGCCTTGCTCGCCCTGGAATTCGTCTTCGTCATGATTGCGGTCAAATTCGGCCTGCAGAGGCTTTACGAGGAATGGCTCGGAAATACGCTTTACTCCGGCACGCTCACCGGCCTGACGATCGCGGTCGTTCTTCTGGCGGGAGTATACATCGTCGCTCTGAGGCCGAACCAGGCATCGTGGGCGGAAGTCGGGCTGAGGCGATTTCCGCCGAGATACGGGTGGAGGATCCTGCTCTGGCTGCTGGCGCTGATCGCGCTCAGCGTGGCGGCGGTCTATGGAACCAGCTTGCTCGGGAATACGGTGGACAACAGCAAGACCGAGAGCCTGAAGCAGAACGCCGCTCTCGCCGGACTGCTGATCGGCATCGTCTCCGCCGGCATCGTGTCGCCGGTGTACGAGGAGATTTTCTATCGCGGATTCATCTATCGCTGGCTGCGGACGCGCACGGGAAGGACGGGGGCGATCGTCCTGAGCTCGCTCATCTTCACGCTGGCTCATTATCCGACCTTGAACGCCATGCCCGTCAATTTCTTGAGCGGGATCGTGCTGGCATGGACGTATGAACGGACGGGATCCGTCGTGCCGGGCATGATCGTCCACGGAGCCTTCAATACGATCGCCGTCCTGCTGACGGCGATGGGCTAGAGCTGGGCCTGCCGGCGAAGGATCAAGAAGCATCCCTTTCAAGTGCCGGCCGGACCCAAAGCCTCCGCATCCATCGTCCGATGGTCGGAGGCTTTTGGCGAGCCGAATCGCGAGGAGGCGCCCCGCTTCTTAGATGCGGCACACTTCCTTGGGGCAGGCGGGACAGCCCGGGCAGCCGCAGACGCGACGCAGGGCGGGCAGATCGACGATCGTGATGAGGCCGCCTTGGACCGAGAGGATGCCCTCGTGCTTCATCGAGGCGAGCATGCGGTTGACGCTCTCGCGCGTCGTGCCGATGAACTCGGCCAGCTCGGCGTTGGTCAGGCGCAGCCCGATCTCAAGGCCGCCTGGCCGCAGCCGTCCGTAGCTGTTCGAGAGGCGGATCAGCGTGCTGGCCAGCGCGCCCGGCTTGCCGTACAGCAACAGGTCGCGGAACTTCGACTCGGCGATGCGCTGCTGGAGCGCCATGCCGTTCATCCAGCGCACGGCGAGCTCCCCGCTGCTCAGCAGCAGTTCCTCCAGGTCCTTCCAGACGATGACGCCGATGCGCGCATCCTGGGCGACTTCGGCGCTGCAGCCGTATGCCGACTGCCGTCCGGCCTCGGGACCGCCCATCAGGTCGCCTTTCTGCAGGATCGACAGGATGAACGCCTTGCCGTCCTCGGTCGATTTGCGCAGCTTCACCTTGCCCGAGAGGACGATATACAGCTTGTCGGCCTGCTCGCCTTCCCAGAACAGGTAGCTGCCCGCCACGGCCAAGCGCTCCGTCATGAGCGCCTCGACGCTCCTCCACTGCATTTCCGTAAAAAAGGCCGGATACCCGGTCCGCTCCGCTTCCTTCTGTGCTGCGTAGGCCGAATCCGCTGCCGGCTGTCTCATCGCCATCTCCGCTCGCTCCTCTCTTCTGCTCTCATCATAAAGCACGCGGCCGCCGGCCGTTATCAGGGAACCTCCTGAACCGCAAGGGAGGAATTCCCCGATCTTCCTGTGAGATCGATCACGCCGGCGGGGCGGATCGGGGGATTTCCTCCGGTCGAATCCGGGAATTCCCGGACTTACACGCCTGAGGCGCCCCCTTACACTGGAACGTAGGGAAGGCGTCGGCCCCTGGGACCATCTGCGGCAGGGGAGCTCCGGATGCGCCAGAAGGGGGAAAGCGGTCATGACGGAGGGGGAAAAGGGCGGCCAGGAGGAACTGGAGCGGCTGCGCCGCGAGCTCGGCTGCGACGTGGCGGTCGCGGGGGTCGCTGCGCAGGGAGGCGGGCTGCGCTGGAAGGCGGCGTCCGGAGCGGCGAGCGACCGCTACCGCATCATGGCGGAGCGGCCGGGCCGGGGGCTGGCCGGCACCGTGCTGAAGGTAGGCCGGCCGATGGCGCTGCAGGCGGCGGAGCTGCGGGCCGGGCGGCAGCTGCAGGACTATCCGCTGCTCATCGCGGAAGGCCTCTGCTCGGCGTATGCGGTGCCGCTGCTGGCCAGCGCCAGGCCGAGCGGCGTGCTGCTTATCGGCAGCCGCAGTCCGAAAGCGTTTGCCGATGCGGATCGGCTCGCGGCGCAAGCGGCGGCGAGGCGGCTGGAGGCGATCATGGTCGGCGGCCTTGGCAGCCGGCGCGACCGGGACGGCGGCCGCGAGCCGCGCGCGGCGGAGATGGCGCCGGGGGCGGGCAAGCCGCCGGGCGGACCGCTGTGATACACTGGAGCCAAACGCGCAGGAGCAAGGAGGGGATCGTTTGATACAGGTATTGATCGTCGACGATCATGCGGTCGTCCGGTCCGGACTCGTCCAGCTGATGGACGGCCGGGACGGGCTGACGGCGGCGGGCGAGGCGGCGGACGGGGACGAGGCGATCGCGAAGGCGCTGGAGCTGCGGCCGGATGTCGTGCTGATGGATCTCAGCATGCCGCACGGCAAGGATGGGCTGAGCGCGACGTCGGAGCTCAAGAAGCGGCTGCCGGATGTCGCCGTGCTGATCCTGACGATGCATGACGACGAGGAGTATCTGTTCCGCGCGATCCATGCGGGGGCGTCGGGCTACATCTTGAAGAGCGCTCCTTATGAGGAGCTGCTCGGAGCGGTGCGCCATGTGGCGGCGGGGCAGGCCTATCTATCCCCGTCCGCGACGAAGCGGCTCATGAGCGACTATCTCGACAAGGCGCGCAGCGGAGACTATGCCGGCAGCTTCGAGTCGCTGTCCGACCGCGAGCGCGAGATTCTCGCCAAGGTGGCGCAGGGCTATTCCAACAAGGAGATCGCCGAGCAGCTGTTCATCAGCGTCAAGACGGTCGAGAGCCACAAGAGCAACCTGATGGAGAAGCTCGACTTGCGGACGAGGCCGGATCTGGTGAGATACGCGGCCAAGAAGGGACTGTTGAATTTTGACTGAGACGGGCCGGCAAAGGGAAGGCGCGCTGCCGGAGTCTTCGGCGGTAGCGCAGCCTAGGAAATCGACGGTGGCGGGAGCGGAGCCAACCGTCCCGGAGCTTGCCGGCACTCCGTCTCCGGGCGGAATCGGAGCGAACGTCGACCTGCTGCTGGAGGGCATCGGCACGCAGATGGACGACCCGTCGTTCCGCGAGCAGCTGCGCCAGTCGCTGCGGCAGCTGTCCGACGTCAAGTTCGCGCTGGACGAGGCGTCGATCGTCGCGGTCACCGACGCGGCGGGCCGCATCCGCTACGTCAATGACCGCTTCTGCGCGATCTCGGGCTACACGCGCGAGGAGCTGCTCGGACAGACGCACCGGATCGTCAAGTCCGGGCATCATGACGGGGCTTTTTTCCGCGAGCTGTGGAGCCGCATCTCTTCTGGACAAGTGTGGAAGGGCGAGATTCGCAATCGCTCCAAGACGGGCCGGCTCTACTGGGTGGACACGACGATCGTGCCATTCGCGGACGAGTCCGGCAAGCCGTATCAGTATCTGGCGATCCGCCACGAGGTGACGGAGCTCAAGGAGACGCAGGACCAGCTGCAGCAGGCGATGGCCGGCATGATGCAGATCCAGGAAGAGGAGCGGCGGCGTTTCTCGCGCGAGCTGCATGACGGCATCGGCCAAAGCCTGTTCTCGCTCAAGATATCGCTCGACCGCATGCTGTCGGAGGGGGCCGACGCGCGGCTCGAGTCGCTGCGGACCGACGTATCGCAGCTCATGGCGGAGGTGCGCGGCATGGCCTGGGAGCTGCGGCCGTCCGTCCTCGACGATCTCGGCGTCGTGCCGGCGCTTCGCACCTATATCCAGAACTTTGAGCGCCATTATGGCATCCGCGTCCGGTTCGTCTCGACGCTGTCCCGAAGGCCCGAGCTCGGAGCGGAGACGGCGCTGTACCGCGTCGTACAGGAGGCGCTGACGAATCTGGCCAAGTACGCCGGCGTATCCGAGGCGTCCGTCATCCTGAAGGAAGAGGAGGACGGCCGGCTGGAGGCGGCGGTCTCGGATGAGGGAGTCGGCTTCGAGCCGCAGCAGCCGCACAGCGGCGGCGTCGGGCTGTTCAGCATGGAGGAGCGCGCACGTGCGGCCGGAGGCTCGCTGGAGGTGCGCTCGGCCCCGGGCCGCGGCACCGTCGTGAAGCTGACGCTGCCGGCGAAGCGGAGGCAGCCGTAAGGCCGGTTTTCGGCCTCGGGTTGCCGACCTGCGGAGCGTGAGCGGCGCGGAACAGCGAGCAGCTCGGCGTGCATGGGGCAGAACGGGGGGAGTGGAACGAACGGAATAACCGGGCAGCTCGGCGTGCATGGGGCAGAGCGGGGGGAGTGGCGCGGAACAGCGAGCAGCTTGGGCGTGCAGGGGCAGAACGGGGGGAGTGGAACGGCGCGGAAAGACCGAGCAGCTCAGCGTGCAGGTGTAGAACGGGGGGAGTGGCGCGGAACAGCGAGCAGCTTGGTGTGCAGGGGCAGAACGAGGGGAGTGGCGCGGAACACCGAGCAGCTCAGCGTGAATGGGGCAGAGCGGAGGGGAGTGACGCGAGAAAACCGACCAGCTTGGCGTGCAGGGGCAGAACAAAGATCAGTGGCGCGAAAAAACCGAGCAGTTCAGCGTGCAGGGGCATCCCTGCTCTCCGGCCTGGAAATCTAACGAAACTCACAAGCCTTATTCCGTCAAATTCACGCCTAACTAAATTCTAAGGAAACTGACGTGTCTTATTGCTGCCGAAATCGCTACTGAAGCCACTTTTTCAATCACATAGCGCTCCTCAGTTTCGTTAGCGGCAAAAAAGGCTGCAAAATCGCCAAATAGCGCTTCCTAGTTTCGTTAGCGCCGAGGATGCCTCTACAGGAGGCTTGCCCCTCGGCAAGGTCCCGCTCTGCTCGAGCTCAACCAGATTGCCCGGCACCGGGTCGTCTCCGCACTGCCTGCCTTCGCACTGCCTGCCTTCGCACTGCCTGCCTTCGCACTGCCTGCCTTCGCACTGCCTGCCTTCGCACTGCCTGCCTTCGCACTGCCTGCCTTCGCACTGCCTGCCTTCGCACTGCCCGTCTCCGCACTGCCCGTCTCCGTGCTGCCCGTCTCCGTTCGGCCTGTCTCCGCCAGTCCTCCCGGCACCGGGTCGGCTCTTCTTCGCCAGACTTCCTCGGGCGCCCGACTCTGACAGTCCTCCCCCGCACCCCCAGTCCCTACTCGAGCCCGCTCCTCACCGCCAGTCTCCCCAGTTCCCGTGCGGCCCCGTCCCGACGATCGAGGCGGGCTTTTCTTTTCTCTTTAATGTGATTTTTTTCACATACGAAACAGGAGGCAGAGGGTACACTAAAGCCATGAAACCGAGGAGGTTGATGGAGATGAGCACCATGGCCCTGCAAGACGAATGGCCCGAGACGAGGACGCATCCCGCGCCTGAGATCGCGGTGGAACGAGCATCCCGCGAGCAGGAAAAGCTTCAGTCGGAGCTGCAGGCGCTCGTGCGGCAGACCTGCTCCGTCCGGCATCTGCAGGAGCCGGCCGTGCTGAGCCGAGAGTTTCGCAAGCTGACGAGCCAGGTACTGCAGCTGCAAGAGGATTGGCACGAGCATGCGCGCTGGGTCGAGACGGAGTTTCTGCCATATGTGACCTGGTACTGGGGAGAAGAGCCGAATCTGTTCGCGCTCATGGACCATGAGTACGGCCTTGCCGACCGATGTCTGGAACGTTTTCACGAGCGTCTTGGCCATACGGCGGTGCCGCTGGCGCCGGAAGAGGCGCGGAAACTGACCTCCCCTCTGCTCCAGGCGTATGCAGTCCTCAAAAACCGCATGCTGGAAGAGGAAGAGCTGGTGCAGCAGCTGAAGGACCGTTCCAACCGCTACGATTTCTAACCGTGCAAAGGCAGGCTTCGAGTCGGGGCGGTACGCTGTCGAAGCGGAGGGACCAGGCCGAGGTGCGAGGCCGCTAAAGCGGAGGGACCAGGCCGAGGTGCGAGGCCGCTGAAGCGGAGGGACCAGGCCGAGGTGCGAGGTCGCTAAAGCGGAGGGACCAGGCCGAGGTGCGAGGCCGCTGAAGCGGAGGGACAGGCCGAGGTGCGAGGCCGCTGAAGCGGGGGAATCAGGTCGAGGTGCGAGGCCACTGAAGCGGAGGGACCAGGCCGAGGTGCAAGGTCGCTGAAGCGGAGGGACCGGGTCAGGGCGGCGCTGCCGAAACAGAAAAGCTCCAAGCTGCGCGGTATTATGTGAAAATATTCACAACAATGCGCGGCAAACGTGATGGATCGCACATCGGGCCGGCGGGACAGCAGCCATAATGAAAGGGCAAGGAAGAATCATCCACCAGGACGGCTAGAGCAGGGCGCCTTCGTACAGCAGCCATGAGCAACACCGCATCAAGCAAGATCGCATCGATCAAGCCGGCATCTAGCAACACCGCATCAAGCAACACCGCATCAAGCTAGCCGGCATCTAGCATAACCACATCAAGCAACACCGCATCAAGCAACACCGCAACAAGCAACACCGCATCGAGCAACACCGCATCAAGCTAGCCGGCATCTAGCATAACCACATCAAGCAACACCGCATCAAGCTAGCCGGCATCTAGCATAACCGCATCAAGCAACACCGCATCAAGCAACACCGCATCAAGCAACACCGCATCAAGCAACACCGCATCAAGCAACACCGCATTAAGCTAGACGGCATCGAGCACAACCACATCCAGCAACACCGCATCAAGCTAGCCGGCATCGAGCAAAACCACATCCAGCAAAACCGCATCAAGCTAGCCGGCATCCAGCAAAACCGCATCGAGCAGAAGAGCAAGGAAGCAGGCCCGCAAGGGCGGGCAGGCCACACCAAATCACGAGAGGGGTTGACCGTCATGGTCGCCAAATGGTTCCGCGAGAATGTATGGGTAGGGGCAGCGATCCTGCTGCTGAGGGTATATGTCGGCTGGGATTGGATGACGCACGGCTGGGAGAAGATGAGGGACGGCTTCGATGCCGGAGGCTTCCTCCAGAACGCAGTTGCCAAGCCGGTCGCCGACCGGGCGACGCAGGAGGTGCTGTTCCCGACCTACACCTGGTTCATCGAGCATGTCGCCCTGCCGAACGTCAAGATCATCAACTTCCTCATCCCGGTCGGCGAGTTCCTGATCGGCCTCGGCCTCATCGTCGGCGGACTGACGCTGACGGCAGCCTTCTTCGGCATGATGCTCAACTTCCTGTTCCTCTTCGCCGGAACGGTAAGCACGAACCCGTGGCTGCTCCTGATCGGCACGATCATCTTCTTCGCCGGAACCAATGCCGGACGGTTCGGCCTCGACGGCCTGCTGAAGCCGCATGTGCGGAACTGGTGGAACGAGCGCGGAGGCCAGGACGCCGGCGCCGGACGCGGCGGACTGTTCGCCAAGAAGGCCGCCAAGCACTGATCCGGCGCGAACCAGAGCATGCCCATCCAGATCGACCTCATAGACAGCCCCGAAAAAGAGCCGGATCCGGGTTGGAGCCTGATGCGATCCGGCTCGCCGGGGCAAGGGGAACGGCGGTCCATCAGCCCCCCATGTGATCGGCACCCATTCAAACGGTCCCCATGGGACCGATAGGAGGCAGGAGAGAGATGGCGATAAAAGAGAAAGCCCAGCTGCAGGCCGCATCCGCGCAGGACGAGGTGAACGAGCTGGCCGCAAGGGCCAGAAAGGCCCAGGCGGCGTACCTGAACCTGGACCAGGAGCAGGTCGACCGAGTCGTGCAGGCGATGGCGCTGGCCGGCCTCGACCGGCACATGCCGCTCGCGAAGCTCGCGGTCGAGGAGACCGGACGCGGCGTCTACGAAGACAAGATCACCAAGAATATTTTCGCCACGGAATATATCTATCACAGCATCAAGAACGAGAAGACGGTCGGCGTCATCGAAGAGAACGTCCACGAGAGCTACCGCAAGGTCGCCGAGCCCGTCGGCGTCATCGCCGGCATCACGCCGGTGACAAACCCGACCTCCACGACGATGTTCAAAGCCCTGATCGCGGCCAAGACCCGCAACCCGATCGTGTTCGCGTTCCACCCGTCGGCGCAGCGCTCCAGCACGGAGGCAGCCCGCACGCTGCTGCAGGCGGCCGTCGCCGCAGGCGCTCCCGAGCACTGCATCCAGTGGATCGAGCATCCGTCCGTCGAGGCGACGCAGCGGCTCATGAACCACAAGGACATCGCGCTCGTGCTCGCCACCGGCGGCTCGGCGATGGTCAAGTCCGCCTACAGCACCGGCAAGCCGGCGCTCGGCGTCGGTCCCGGCAACGTGCCTTGCTTCATCGAGCGCACGGCGAGCCTGGAGCAGGCGGTCACCGACCTGATCCTGTCCAAGACGTTCGACAACGGCATGATCTGCGCTTCCGAGCAGGCTGTCATCCTCGACGAGCCGATCTATGCCGAGGCCAAGCGGCTCATGAGCGAGAAGGGCTGCTATTTCCTGAACGAGGAGGAGAAGGCCGCTGTCTCCAAGCTCGTCATCCACAGCGACAAATGCGCGGTCAACGCCGTCATCGTCGGCCAGTCGGCCGTCAAGATCGCCGAGATGGCCGGCATCGCCGTCCCGGCCGGCACGAAGGTGCTCGTCGCCGAGCTCGAAGGCGTCGGCGAGAAATACCCGCTTTCCGCCGAGAAGCTCAGCCCCGTGCTCGCCTGCTACAAGGTCAAGACGGCGCAGGAGGGCATCGAGCGCGCCGCGCAGGTCGTCGCCTTCGGCGGGATGGGCCATTCCTCCGTCATCCACTCACAGGACGACGCGGTCGTCGCGGCGTTCGCGAAGCGGCTGCAGACCGGCCGCATCATCGTCAACTCCCCGTCGACGCATGGCGCGATCGGCGACATCTACAACACGAACCTGCCGTCGCTGACGCTCGGCTGCGGCTCCTACGGCAGCAACTCGACGACGAACAACGTATCGGCGGTGAACCTCATCAACATCAAGCGCGTGGCGACCCGGACCAACAATATGCAGTGGTTCAAGATTCCGCCGAAGATTTATTTCGAGCGCGGCGCTATTCAGTACCTGGAGAAGATGCCCGACATCACCCGCGTGGCGATCGTCACCGATGAGGCGATGGTGAAGCTCGGGTACGTCGAGAAGGTCGAGTACTACCTGCGCAAGCGGCGGCTGCCGATCGCGATCGAGGTGTTCTCGGACGTCGAGCCCGATCCGTCGGTCGAGACGGTCGAGCGCGGCACGCGCATGCTGGCGGCGTTCAAGCCGGACTGCATCATCGCGCTCGGCGGCGGCTCCCCGATGGACGCGGCCAAGGCGATGTGGCTGTTCTACGAGTACCCGGATACGAGCTTCGACTCGCTGAAAATGAAGTTCATGGACATCCGCAAGCGCATCTACAAGTATCCGCGGCTCGGCAGCAAGGCCCAGTTCGTCGCCATCCCGACGACGTCGGGCACCGGCTCGGAGGTCACCTCGTTCGCCGTCATCACGGATAAGAACAAGGGCAACACGAAGTACCCGCTCGCCGATTACGAGCTGACGCCGGACGTCGCCATCGTCGATCC